>NZ_CP090438.1:2700000-3000000 GCF_021441885.1 Vibrio maritimus | reverse complement strand
TAGACAACCTCGTTGCCCGCTCATTTGAGCGGGCTTTTTTTACCTGTTCAATAAATGATTCCAATTTGGAATAGGTTTGTATCGGTGGTTTCGCTAGTTTTAGTGGCGCTGGTGGATACAATTTCACAAAATTTCTTTTGAGCTTCCCACATGGACGTAACTTACGACATTCTTGTTTTACTGTTTTTTGTCGCTGGCTTGGCTGGTTTTATTGATGCTATGGCTGGTGGAGGAGGGCTGTTGACGCTACCCGCGCTACTCTCCGCTGGTGTGCCACCGACACAGGCTCTCGCGACGAATAAGCTGCAGAGCTCGTTCGGCAGTTTCTCTGCGACCTGGTATTTCGTTCGTAATGGTATTGTCGATCTTAAAGACATGCGTCTCGCGATAGCCTGTACCTTTGTCGGCTCGGCTATCGGAGCCGAATTGGTTCAGTATATTGATGCTGGGGTGCTGACGAGCTTGATTCCTGTTCTGCTACTAGGCATCTCGCTCTATTTCTTACTGGCGCCGCAAGCCGGAGAAGGCGGAGGCAAGCCGAAGATGTCAGAAACCTTGTTTGCGTTTTCTGTCGGCACCGGTGTCGGCTTTTACGATGGTTTCTTCGGTCCAGGTACGGGCTCTATCTTTACAATCTGCTTTGTGGCTATTGCTCAGTTATCGATTGTGCACGCGACCGCGCGTACCAAGGTGCTTAACTTTACCTCGAACCTAGCTGCCTTGATCTTCTTTATTATCGCTGGTCTGCCAGTATGGGAGATTGGATTGGTGATGGCTGCTGGTGGCTTTTTAGGGGCAAGGATGGGCGCTAAGGTCGTGGTCTCTAAAGGTAAGAAGTTTATCCGCCCATTGGTGGTGATTATGTCGATGGTGATGGCATTAAAGCTACTTTGGGAACAGCATCCTCAATGGTTTCAATCACTGTTTTAAGGCGAGCTTGTTTAAGCGCACTCGGTCTATAAATAACGTGAACTGGACGCGTCAGTGCAGTCAAAAACTCAAAGTCGAAACATAAAGCCTCGCTGATGTGCAGTGTTTTGATAATAGACAGTGGCACGAGTGCTGGTGAAACTCCTCGAATCGCCAGTTGAGCGGCGGCGGTATACGAGTCCATCTGCATGCTAGGTGAAATTCCGGCCTGCTGTAATAACCCTGCTTGATAAGTGTTGGCGGGATTATTCAAGTCATTGGTAATCACACTAGTAGGAGGGTGGATTAACGGCTGCTTGCTGACGACCTTAAAGGGCTCGTCAAAAAGGTGCGTGGCGATAAGTCCAAGCCGTGAGTTCAGGTGTCCGGCACATAAACCGACAGCCGCTTCTCCGGATTTGACGTGCTCGACTATTCGCGGGGTATGATTGGTCGTGACGATCAGGAAGCTATCTTGCGCCAACAGTTGCGGCATCACTTCACTCAAGTAGCCTGCGACCAGCGTCTCAGAGCAATCGAGTCGCAAAATAGATTGCTTCTCAACGTGTTGCTCTTCGGCGATCAGTCCTCTTAGCTCATTTAAACTCGGACCGACGCGTTCAATCAGTGCCTCAGCTTCTGCGGTGAGTTTAATCTGCCGACCTTCAGGTTCAATCAGGGTTTTTCCTAGCCGCTTTTCTAGGTTAGCGATACGCTTGCTCACCGCTGACTGGCTGATATAAAGCCGGCTTCCAGCTCTACCCATTGTCTTTTCTTGCGCGAGCACAAGCAGTGTTTCAATACCCTCTAGAAGCATGTTTCGTTTGATGAAAGAATGGAATCAATAGCTAAAGATTAGCATGCTCCAAACGAAATGCCGACAGGCATTGCGCTATTCTTCTCGGCATAGAGACTTCGTTTTCACATTGCCTTCGGCACCCGCTTTGTCATTCATTTTGTTATCGCTTGCCGTTTGCTGAATAGGCGTACTGATAACCACCTTGTAACCCTCTTCTTGCTCCTCTACAGGGACGAAGTCGACAAAATGTTGAATGCTGCTTAGCTCATCTTCGACGTAGTGTGAGACGTAAAGAAGCTGGCTCAGGTTTTCTTTGGCGATCAGCTCAAGAGCGTTCATCACCAGTTTACGACCAAGGAAATCTAAACCCTGGTATGGCTCATCTAAGATAAGTATCGTTGGCTGCTTGATGATGGCGCGCGCGATAAGCAACAGCCTCTGCTGGCTATACTCTAGAGACTTAAAGGAGGTGTCTCGCAGCTCGGACATATGCAGTAGCGTCAGCCATTCATTTGCTGCCTCAATTTGTTTCTGACTGGGCTTGTCATAGAGACCGATAGAGTCAAAGAATCCAGACAATAAGACATCACGAGCACTGCAGTTGACTCGATACTGTAAATGTAGCGACGAAGAGACCATGCCTGTGTGCTGCTTGATATCCCAGATAGTTTCTCCGCTGCCTCGTTTGATTCCATAAATCTCGATGTCATTGCTGTAGCACTGAGGGTGATCACCAAAAATCATCCCAAGCAAGGTGCTTTTGCCGCAGCCATTTGGACCACGAACCTGCCAGTGCTCGCCATTGTTGATTTGCCAGTTGACACCAGAGAAGATTTTTTGGTCGACGTACTCAACGTTACCGTCTGTGATCTTCACTAGAGGATCAGTAAATTTTGCACTGTGTTGATGCTTGCGAATTAAGGCTAACCACTGCTCGCTTTGCTGTGAAGACTGTGCAAGTAACTGCGAAATGATTGGGTGCTCACGCCATTGGTTGTAACTTAGCTGTTCTTTGAGTTCGCCATTCTCGAACATGGCCACGTGAGACATCCACGTTGGCACTTCATCTTCACGTGAGGTGATGACCACCAATTGAACGTGAAGTGACAGATCACGCAGATAATCGGCGAGCATTTTACGATGCAACTTATCAAGACCGACAAATGGTTCATCAAGGATAAGTACCTTTGGTGCACAAGCAAGTGCTCTGGCAAGCATTACGCGCCGCGTCTCGCCAGTGGAGAGTTGTTTGAAGCCTCTATCTTTTAAGTGAAGTAGGTCGAGCTCTTGAATAAGCTGTTCAATTACCTCAGGGTTATCTGAAAACTCAGAGACTAGTTGGTAGACGGTGCGACCATAATCGATACGGTCAAGGAAGTCGGTGTCGTCATTAGCGTTTTCGAGCTCCAGCAGCCTTTGTTGCTCGGCAAGAGAAACCTGTGCGATTCGAGTGTGCGGTTGGCAAACGGTGCCAGAGTCAGGAGTGAGTTCATTACACAGTAGATCGCCAAGCAAACTGCCGACATTGCCATGGGTTTCGAAGACAGCCCAATGCTCACCAGAGCGGATTGTCCAATCTGGAATCGACAATGAAAGTGGGTGATTTAGCGAGACATGATCAAATGTAATATCCATAGACGTTTCCCTGTCCGAATGCATAAGCGAGTAGGTTTTAACCAACATACTAAAGCAACAGGGAAAAATGAAGAGGATGACGGGAGAAATGACATTCTCCAGTCATCAAATCTTGAATCTATTTATCGAGAGCGAAAGTAGGTAGCGAAAGATGCCAGCGAATTGCACCCAGTCGAATCACCAACGTAGCGACGACACAGCACAGGAAGGCGCTGCCCGTTGATGCGCCCATCATTAGAGCCCCAACATGAAAGGTACCGCCAATAATACAAGCGGTTGCGTACACTTCACGTCTTAATACCATCGGAACTTCTCGGGCAAGAACGTCACGAATAATGCCACCGCCACAACCCGTTAATACGCCCATGATAACGGCGATCAAATACGAATCCTGGAACATCAGTGCTTTTTCAACACCAATGCCGACAAATACCGCGAGACCTATCGCATCACATACTGGCAATACATACCAAGGCAGTCGCCTTGGATGCCTGACTAGCATCATAGTGGCAATACAGGTCACGATAATCACCCAGATATAGGTGGTATCTGTTATCCAAAAAACAGGTGTTGCACCTAGCGCCATATCGCGAATGGTTCCACCACCGATGGCGGTAACACTGCCAAGTACCATGACACCAAAAGGATCCATCCTAAGTCTTCCTGCAAGTATCACTCCCGATATTGCAAACACTGCCGTACCAAATAGGTCGACCAAATAGAGCATGGAATCCACAGCTATATTCTCACTGAAGAAAAGTAATAGGAAAGTGCGCTAATTTTACGGGATTTAACGTTTGCGGATAGCGAATCTTACCTGAATGTGATCTATCTCTCATTATTTTTGGGTTCGTACCCAATCAAGATGTTCACACACTTGAGTGACCGCCAGTAGAGTTCTTGGAGTGGGGCGATTCAGCCAATCTGAGGTTAAAGCCCATACATGTTTGTTTTGTACTGCAGGTAGTTCTTGTTGCCATTTTTGCCACATATTGCCGTTTGCCATGGCGTGCTCTGAGGTGAAGATAGCTTCAGGTTGGCGCACGATCACCTGTTCGGGACTGACTTGAGGGTAGGGTGCCTTGCTGCTGGCAAAGATGTTTTCTCCACCACAAAACTCAAATACCTCACTTGGCCAGTTACCATCAGAAAGCGTAATAATAGGCTTCTCACTGAGCTGGTAGAAATAGCGAACTTTCTGCTTGGTGTCGTATTTCTGTTTGAGTTTGGCAAGCTCTTCACGAAACTGCTTTGCGGCAACTAGACCTACGTTGGAATTATCCGCATATTGGCTAAGCGCCTCGAGACTATTGGTAATGCCATCGAGTGATTTTGCTTTAGAGTAATAAAGGTTGAAGCCAAGCTGCTCCAGTTTCTCTAACTCTCTAGCTGGGTTCCCTGTTGGCCACGCTAAGATAAGATCGGGCTCCAAGGCTACGATTCGCTCTAGCTTAATGCCTTGATAGTTTGCGACACGCTCCAGCTTTTGAGCGGCTTCTGGGTAGTCGCTGTATTCGCTTACTGCCACCAACTTATCACCAAGTCCTGCGGCGTAGGCAAGCTCTGTGGTATGTGGTGCAAGGCTGACAATGCGCTTGATGTCGGTGTTCGCCATTGGCGAGGCGAGCGATGAACCGCTGGCAAGCAGAGCGAGTAGCCCAACATACGTGTTATTCATGAGTTACAACCCTTGATAGATGATGAACATTGCTGCGCTTTGCAGCATCAGCCAAATATAGATTCGCCATGCTATGTGTTTTTGAATTTGAGCGATATGAATAGCCGCAGGTGCGATTTTTCCACCAATGCGTGCTCGTTGTAATTTCTCGTCACCATAAATAGCGGGACCACCCAGCGCTAGCTCAAAACGGTTGGCATAGCCACAGATAAGCCAGCTCGTCGCTGAATTGGCCCATGCTTTGGCTTGGCTAAGTGTTTGTTGGACTGCTTTTGTTGGCATACCAAGCAGTACGGTGACAGAGAACAGTTTTTGCGGCACATAATCGACCACCATAAACAACCAAGCTGCGGGCTTGCCAAAGGTGGCATAGTCAGGTTTATGCGGACTCCAATTGCGTGCAATCTCCGCGCACAGTCGATACATCAGTGCGCCAATACCCCCTGCGACGCCGTACCAAAACAAGACGCCAATGACGTTTCTCGCGTACCCCATGATGACGCTTTCAGCCCCCGCTTTGCCAAGTCCTAGCAATGACAGAGAGGCGGTGTCTCGATTGACTCGAGATGAAAGCAAATGCCGGGCAGTGTGTTTGTCTTCCTTGGCGAGTGCGTCGATAAAACGTCGAGCAAATAACTCGTTACCACGCCACTCAACGGCAAGCAGCAAAAGCGCCAGTTGATAAAATTCCGCTTTCCACACCAAAGATTGCAGTGCTATGAGTACAGCGAGTGTGGGCAGGGTTAGTAAAAGCAGAGCAAGTGAACCGGATAGCCTCTGCTGCTGACGTGAGGCGTTGGGTAGATTCACCTTTTGGGCGATATTGGTGAGCAATAGTTGCCAAAATCGCACTGGGTGCGCCGCTGGTGGGATAGGAATGAGTAGATGAAACAAAAGTGCACCCCATAGAGTTAGGAGTGCACCATTGGCATATAAACTCTCGAAAAAAGAGCTCATTGACGTCGTCCTTGTACGTTAAGTTCTTGGCAAGAACGTCTGCTTATTTAAGCAGTTCAACCATTTTAACTACCATTTCAGACGAGCTTTGCGCCGCTAAAGGTAGGAACTCTTCAAAGCTCATTGGTGATTCTTTATCTGCAACATCAGAAATGGCACGAACCACAACAAATGGTGTGTTGAATTGGTGACATGTTTGCGCAATAGCAGACGCTTCCATTTCTACAGCGATAACACCAGGGAAGTTCTCACGGATGAATGCTTGACGCTCTGGGCGGCAAACGAACTCATCACCAGTACAGATCAAACCGCGTACCGCATGCTTGTCTTCCATTTGTGCGAGTGCTTTCTCTGCCACATCCATTAGCTTTTGGTCAGCAGTGAATGCCGCTGGTTGACCTGCCATCTGACCAATCTCGTAGCCAAATGCTGTCACGTCAGCATCGTGGTGACGAACTTCAGTCGAGATAACCACATCACCTAGGTTAAGAGAAGACTCAAAGCCACCTGCAGAGCCTGTGTTAATCACAACATCTGGTTGGTAATCGCTAAGAAGAATCGTCGTGCCCACTGCAGCGGCTACTTTACCGATACCTGATTGAAGTAGCACGATATCAACATTGTGAAGTTGACCCGTAAAGAAGGTACAACCGCCTTTTTTGGTTTCTTCTAGGTTAGTAAGTGCTGCTTTTAGGATGGAAACTTCTTGTTCCATTGCGCCGATTACGCCGATTTTCATAGAGATTCTCTCAAGTTGGAAAACGTATTTTGGCGTGCAGTATAGCAACAGTCGCCTCGCTTCCCAACCTTTGCGAGATTGAGCAATTAGGGATTTGCGATGATCAATCCAGTTTCGATGAGCTTAGCGCGAAAGGCTTCAACCCGCTTCCGATTGACATCAAAATCGTAGTAGCCGATGCGTGCCTCAGAGCGAACTCTCAGTTCCCCATCTTGGATTTTTACCTCCATATCATCAACATAACGGAACACGCTGGAGGTGTATTCAACCCGTAGGTAGTTGTCATCAATGGCGGCAACCTCTGCATTATCGAAGCTTAAAGCGACGGTTTCGATTTGGTTGATGTTGGTATTGGGGGCGAGTTTGAAAGGGGCGAGATTAAATTCTTCACGGCTATCTTGGGTAGAGACGCAGCGAGGACTGTCTCCACATGGCTCGTCAGTGCGGTCCGTTGTGGTTTTGTAGCCAGCTCCGCAGGCCGTAAGAAAAACGATGGAGGAAAGCGTTAATAGCTTGGCTTTGGTCATGATGGTTTTGGTCATGATGTTCCCTTAAACAAAAGCCCAGCAGAGCTGGGCTTAACGTATTGTTGTTTTTACTCTATACATCTAAGAAGTCTAGTATGCCTTCTGCCGCTTTGCGTCCCTCGTCAATGGCGGTAACAACCAAATCAGAGCCACGTACCGCGTCACCTCCGGCGAAGATCTTCTCATTGGTGGTTTGATACATAAACTCTTGAGATACAGGCGCTTTAATGCGACCCCATTGGTCAAGGTCAACGCCATAAGGTTCTAGCCAAGACATCTGATGTGGCTGGAATCCGAATGCCATGATCACCGCGTCGGCTTCCAGTACATGTTCGCTGCCTTCTACGGGTTCTGGACGGCGGCGACCGGCTTCATCGGGTTCACCCAGCGCGGTTTTTACAACTTTAACGCCGCAGGCATTACCATTGGCATCAACCTCAATGCCCAGTGGCTGAAGGTTAAACATAAAGTTAACCCCTTCTTCACGGGCATTTTTCACCTCACGTCTGGACCCTGGCATGTTGGCTTCGTCTCGGCGATAGGCACAAACCACGCTACTCGCACTTTGACGAATAGAGGTGCGAACACAGTCCATCGCCGTATCGCCACCACCGAGTACTACGACCTTCTTACCTTTCATATCAATGAACGGTTGCTCACCATCAAGCTCCATGACCTTGTAGGTGTTTGAGATAAGAAACGGTAGGGCATCAAAGACGCCGGGTGCATTCTCGTTCTCGAGGCCCGCTCGCATATTTTTGTAGGTTCCTACACCAAGGAAAACGGCGTCATACTCTTCAATTAACGTCGCCATCTCAACGTCTTTGCCTACCTCTGTGTTGAGCTGGAATTCAACCCCCATCTCAGTAAAGATGCGGCGACGGTTAATCATGACGTCTTTCTCTAGTTTGAAAGAAGGAATACCAAAGGTGAGTAGACCTCCAATCTCAGGATAACGATCAAAGACGACGGGCTTAACCCCATTTCGTGCCAAAATATCGGCAGCGGCAAGACCTGCTGGACCAGCGCCAATAATGGCCACTTTCTTATCCGTCCATTCCACGTGAGACATGTCTGGCTTCCAGCCCATCTCGAACGCTTTGTCAGTGATGTACTTTTCGATATTGCCGATAGTGACCGCACCGAAGTCGTCGTTTAGCGTACATGACCCTTCACACAGGCGATCTTGCGGACATACGCGACCACAGACCTCTGGCAAGCTGTTGGTTTGATGTGAGAGTTCAGCGGCTTCTATGATGCGTCCCTCATTGGCTAGCTTTAGCCATTGAGGAATGTAGTTGTGTACAGGGCACTTCCACTCACAATAAGGGTTACCGCAGTCTAGGCAGCGATCGGCCTGAGCCGTCGCTTGCTGCTTGGTAAAGGGTTCGTAGATTTCCACGAACTCGATTTTGCGAACCTTAATCGGCTTTTTGGCAGGATCAACGCGGTTCACATCAATAAACTGGTATACGTTCTGGCTCATTATTCTGGCTCCTTCCAACTACTGTGCTTGAACGCGCAGCTCTGCGGCGCTTCGGCTTTGGTGACCAAGTAAGGTGCGAAGATCCGCAGCCTTTGGCTTGACGAGATAGAACTTCGGAATCCATTCATCGAAGTTCGCCAGAATGTTTTCGGCGTGCACTGAGCCTGTCTCTTCTAGGTGCTCAGCGATAAGCCCGCGCAGATGCTCTTGGTGGATATACAAATCAGACAGCGAAATTGCTTCTACCGATTCAGTATTGACGCGACCTTCAAAGTCATCGTTGCTATCCATGACGTAGGCAAAACCGCCTGTCATACCCGCACCAAAGTTAACGCCAGTCGCGCCAAGAATCGCGACGATACCTCCTGTCATATATTCACAGGCATTGTCACCAGCTCCTTCAATCACAGCAATGGTGCCGGAGTTGCGCACTCCAAAGCGTTCCCCTGCGGTACCTGCAGCAAAGAGCTTTCCGCCTGTCGCGCCGTAGAGGCAGGTGTTACCAACGATGGTGGCGTCATTGCAAGCGAAGGTGGTACCCACGTGAGGCTTGATAACCAACTTACCGCCAGCCATGCCCTTGCCAACATAGTCATTAGCGTCGCCCGTTAGGTATATTTCTACGCCGCCAGCATTCCAAACGCCGAGTGATTGGCCTGCAGTACCATCGAGATACAGCTTGATTGGACTCGTCGCCATACCTTGGTTGCCATAGCGCTTAGCAACGCTACCAGAGAGTCTTGCACCCACAGAGCGGTCGGTGTTTCTTACATCGAAGTAGAAGCTACCACCGGCTCTGCTTTCTACTGCAGCTTCGGTTTCTTCGATAATCTTTTGGTTAAGCTCCGCTTTGTCAAACGGCTGATTGGGCTCAGTCCAATACAGAGGATGAGATAGCGGCGATACTGGCGTTTCGAGGATACTCGACAGATCAAGCTTGGATTGCTTCGCCGTCATGCCTTCTACGGCTTCCAATAAATCCGTTCGACCGATTAGGTCGGTGAGTTTTTCTACCCCTAACTCAGCGAGCAGTTCGCGTACTTCATCGGCAAGCCCAGTGAAGTAGTTGACCACCATTTCAGGTAAGCCCTTGAAGTACTCTTTACGCAGCGTTTCGTCTTGCGTTGCAACGCCTGTTGCGCAGTTATTGAGGTGACAGATTCGCAGGAACTTACAGCCCATGGCGACCATAGGCGCAGTACCGAAGCCGAAGCTTTCAGCGCCAAGAATGGCTGCTTTAACAACGTCTAATCCGGTTTTTAAACCGCCATCGACTTGGAGTCGGATCTTATGGCGAAGGTTATTCGCAACCAGTGCCTGCTGGGTTTCGGCAAGACCGAGTTCCCAAGGACAACCCGCGTACTTGACCGATGTCAGTGGGCTTGCCGCCGTGCCGCCATCGTAACCAGAGATGGTAATGAGGTCGGCATAAGCTTTGGCAACGCCGGTAGCAATCGTGCCAACACCTGGCTCGGAAACCAGTTTTACCGATACCAGTGCATCTGGATTAACCTGCTTCAAATCGAAGATAAGCTGCGCTAAATCTTCGATGGAGTAGATATCGTGATGCGGAGGAGGAGAGATGAGTGTAACCCCTTGCACCGAGTGACGCAGCTTAGCAATTTCGGCTGTCACCTTATGCCCAGGAAGCTGTCCGCCTTCACCTGGTTTTGCGCCTTGAGCGACCTTGATTTGCAGGACGTCGGCATTGGTGAGGTAATGTGGTGTCACCCCAAAACGACCTGACGCTATCTGCTTAATGCGAGAGTTGCGGTTTGTACCAAAGCGACGTGGATCTTCACCACCTTCACCAGAGTTGGAGTAGCCACCAAGCTTGTTCATCGCCGTGGCGAGTGCTTCATGCGCTTCTGGGCTCAATGCCCCAATGGACATCGCCGCCGAGTCAAAGCGTTTAAATAGCTCTGTATTAGGCTCAATCTGTTCGAGTGATAGTGCTTGGTCTGCTTTTTTCAGCTTCATCAAGTCACGCAGCATCGCAGTAGGACGGTCGTTCACTTGTTTGGCGTAGGATTTATAGTCGGCAGCATCACCGGATTTTACGGCTTGCTGCAGTGTCCCTACCACATCTGGGTTGTACGCATGGTACTCACCATCGTGAACGTATTTGAGTAGACCGCCGTGTTCAACGGCTTTACGTTTTGCCCACGCCTTGCGAGAAAGGTTATACAAGTCTTGTTGGAAATCGTCAAAGCTTGCGCCCTGTATACGCGTGGTGACGCCTTTAAAGCATAAGTCGACCACGTCGGTGTGCAGACCAACGGCTTCAAACAGTTGTGAACATCGATAGGACGCGATGGTCGAGATGCCCATCTTCGACATGATCTTATAAAGACCCTTGTTGATGCCGTATTGATAGTTTTGCATCACGTCGCGGTAGCTTTTATCAATTGCCCCGTCATCGACCAGTTTACCTAGCGCTTCATAGGCTAGGTAAGGGTAGACAGCCGTCGCACCAAAACCTAACAGCACAGCAAACTGATGTGGGTCACGCGCGGTTGCGGTCTCGACAATGATATTGGCATCACAGCGAAGGTTGGCGTCAATCAATCGTGTTTGCACCGCGCCAACCGCCATCGCTGCAGGAATAGGCAGCTTGCCTTTCACGAGCGCGCGATCCGAAAGTACCACTAGAACCGTCCCTTCTTTAACGACGGATTCTGCTTGATCGCAGAGATCGAGTAGGGCTTGCTTGAGATCTTTCTCATTTGGATCGTAGTTAATATCGAGGATCGTATTGCGATAGTGCTTGTCGCTCAGTTCGAGTAACTGTTGCATGTCAGAGTAAAGCAGTACAGGTGAATCGAAGGTCACACGATAGGCGTGTCCGTCGGTCTCACAGAACACGTTCATTTCCTGCCCGACACTGGTCGCAAGCGACATCACGTGTTTTTCACGCAGTGGGTCGATAGGCGGGTTCGTTACTTGAGCAAATTTCTGTCGGAAGTAGTCCGTCACCAAACGCTCTTTTGAGGACAGTACTGCCATCGGTGTATCGTCACCCATCGAGCCAACGGCTTCTTGGCCCATATCGCCGAGCACACGAAGCACCTGGTCGGTTTCTTCGTTGGTCATGGCGAATTGTTTTTGGTAGGTCTTTAGCAGAGTCTCATCGAAGCTACGTTCACCGACCTGATCGTCAGTCAGCGCACTAAATGGCGTGAGCTTATGTACGTTGTTTTCCATCCACTCACGATATGGGTGGCGGCTTTTGAGATCATTATCGATGTCATCGGAGTGCCACAGCTCGCCTTCTTGAGTATCGACGACGAGCAGTTCACCAGGACCGACGCGTCCTTTCTCTGCCACTTCATCTGGAGCGTAATCCCAGATACCAACTTCAGATGCTAGCGTAATAAGGTTGTCTTTGGTAATCACATAACGTGCTGGGCGCAGGCCATTGCGGTCAAGGTTACAGGCGGCATAGCGACCGTCTGAGAGTACGATACCAGCCGGGCCATCCCAAGGCTCCATGTGTTTGGAGTTAAAGTCGTAGAAGGCACGAAGGTCTGGATCCATGTCTGGGTGGTTTTGCCATGCTGGTGGAACTAGCATCCGCATCGCTCGGAAGATATCCATACCGCCAGATAGGAATAGGTCGAGCATATTATCTAGGCTCGAAGAGTCTGAACCAGTCTCGTTAACAAACGGAGCTGCCGTTTGAAGGTCAGGGAGCAGAGGTGATGCAAATTTGTAGGCGCGAGCTTTCGCCCATTGGCGATTGCCTTCAATGGTATTGATTTCACCATTGTGTGCTAAGTAGCGGAACGGCTGTGCCAATGGCCAACGTGGTTGTGTGTTGGTAGAAAAGCGCTGGTGGAACAAACAGATCGATGATTCCATGCGAAGATCAGCAAGATCGAGGTAAAATCGCGGCAGATCGGCCGGCATACACAGACCTTTGTAGACGATCACCTGAGTCGACAAACTACAGATGTAGAAATCTTCGTCTTCAGTGATGCGTTTTTCAATACGGCGCTTGGCGATGTAAAGGCGTCTTTCTACATCTTGTTCGCGCCAACCTGCTGGTGCAGAGATGAAAACTTGGACGATATTTGGTAATGAACTGAGTGCGATAGGACCGAGTACGTCTTCATTGGTTGGTACATCGCGCCAGCCAGCTATCGTCAGAGTTTCTTGAGACAATTCTTGGTTGATGATGTCTTTTGCAGATTGGGCTTTTACCGGGTCTTTGGATAGGAACATCATGCCGACGGCATATTGTTTACCTAGGTTCCACTCATTTTCTTCTGCAATAAGTCGGAAATAAGAATCGGGTTTTTGAAGTAATAAACCACAACCATCGCCTGTTTTTCCATCTGAGTTGATGCCGCCGCGGTGAGTCATGCGGTCCAGTGCTGAGATTGCGGTGCGAACCAGCTTGTGGCTTGGTTGACCTTGCATATGCGCAATAAGGCCAAATCCACAGTTGTCTTTTACAAGACTTGGATCGTAAAGAGCCATTGCCTTTCTCCCTTTGAGCTTGCTGTCATCCTGACAGTAAATTAATGCTTTTTAATGACTTTTTGTTGTTATTTGAGTCAAATTTTTAGTCGTTAATCGTTAACAATTTGCATCTATTTTATTTTCACGAACTTCACAACGTATAGGTTATGGCAATAAAGGTCAAGTTTTCAGGAATTTGTTGTGTATGTTGCGGAAAATCAAACGAATTATCTGCTTGAAGAACAAAGGCTTGTCTCGCAAAAAGTGAGAAGGTTAACAAATTTAAGGAGGCGCATCGTCAGTAGCACTAGACTTTTGTGCTACATGATAAGGGATTATGGGGGATAAAAAAGGCCAGCATAAGCTGGCCAAATTCGGAAGGAATGCTGTTAGTTACTTATCCGTGTAACTAGACAGTCTGCCTTTAAGCTGAAAGCATTAATGAATCTGCTTTCGCTTCAAGGTTTGTGTTGCCCATTAGGTACTCATCGATGGCACGCGCACACTCGCGACCTTCGTTGATACAGCGTACGACCAGAGATTGGCCTGTGCGCATGTCACCTGCAGCAAATACACCTTGTTGGTTAGTCTGGAAGTTTTCCGCAGCAACATTACCACGCTCATCCAGTTTGATATCAAGCTGAGCTAGAACACCCGTTGGTTCTGGATGTAGGAAGCCCATTGCTAGGAACGCCATGTCACATGGGATTACGCGCTCAGAGCCTGCAACTTCTTCAAAGCTTGGGCGCTCACCTGGAGCTGCATCTTTCCAAACGATATCTGCAATACGAAGACCCGTTACTTGGCCCTCATCGTTACCGATAAACTCTTTGGTCAAGATGTTCCAATGACGGTCACAGCCTTCTTCGTGAGAAGTTGTGGTCTTCATGATCATCGGGTATTGCGGCCATGGCATGTTAGCAGGACGTTTTTCTGGTGGAATCGGCATGATTTCTACCTGAGTAACGCTTGCAGCTTTATGACGGTTCGAGGTGCCCACACAGTCAGAGCCTGTATCACCACCACCAATGACCACAACATGCTTATCTTTAGCGTGAATCTCTTCACCTTTAAGATCCATGTCGTTAGCACGACGGTTGTTTTGCGCTAGGAATTCCATTGCAAAGTGAACGCCGTTTAGCTCACGCCCTGGTACGGGTAGGTCACGAGGAACGGTAGAGCCACCTGTTAATAGTACAACATCAAACTCTTGACGAAGCTGAGCAGCGTTAACATCAACACCAATGTGCTGGTTTACTTTGAACTCAATACCCGCTTCTGCCATTAGATTGATTTTACGGTCAATGATATCCATGCCCAGTTTAAAGTCAGGGATACCAAAGCGTAGTAGACCACCCACTTTCTCGTCACGCTCGAATACGGTTACTGAGTGACCGGCGCTGTTTAGCTGCTCAGCTGCAGATAGACCTGCAGGACCTGAGCCGATGATAGCGACAGTTTTCCCCGTGCGAGAGCGCGGCGTTTTAGGTTTCGCGTAGCCTTCACGGTAAGCTGTTTCAACAATTGTCTTCTCAATGTTACAGATGGTGATTGGGTCTTGGTTAATACCAAGTACACAGGCACTTTCACACGGAGCAGGACATACGCGACCCGTAAACTCTGGGAAGTTGTTGGTTGTGCTTAGGATGCGCCAAGCTTCTTCCCAGCTATCACGATACACAGCATCGTTGAACTCAGGGATGATGTTGCCGATTGGGCAACCGTTGTGGCAGAAAGGTACGCCACAATCCATACAACGAGAAGCCTGAGTGTTGATCTTATCGCCAAACTCTTCGTTAAGAACGAACTCTTTGTTGTCTTCAATGCGAACCGCTGGGTCGAGCTTCCCTGGAAGCTCGCGACCATGTTCTAAAAATCCAGTAGGCTTACCCATTATACTGCCTCCACTTCTTCCGTTTGAGCTTGCTCAGCTTCTGCTTTGCGCTTTAGTAGCACGGCTTTGTAGTCGCGTGGCATGACTTTAACCAGCGATGCAATGCTTGCTTCAAAGTTGTCTAAGAACGACTGAGCGACTTCACTTCCTGTGAACTCCACATGCTTAGTTAGCATGTCTAGTAGTAGTTCGCGATCTTCTTGTTCGATTGGGTCTAGGTCGACCAATTCTGGGTTGAGCTTGGTTTCAAAGTCACCTGCTTTATCCCAAACATAAGCCACACCACCACTCATACCAGCAGCAAAGTTACGACCTGTTGAACCAAGGATAACCGCCACACCGCCAGTCATGTATTCACAGCCGTGGTCACCCACGCCTTCAACCACAACTTTCGCGCCAGAGTTACGAACACAGAAGCGCTCACCGGCCATACCGCGGATGTAAGATTCACCCGACGTTGCACCATAGAAACAAACGTTACCAACAACGATGTTGTCTTCTGCAACGATGCTTGACTTCGCATCAGGGTACAGTACTAGCGTACCGCCAGAGAGACCTTTACCCCAGTAATCGTTCGCATCACCTTCCACTTCGAACTTCACGCCCTTAGCAAGGAAAGCCCCGAATGACTGACCAGCGCTGCCGTTAAACTTGACGTTCATTGGCTGTGGTAGACCTTGGTCTTTGTACACTTTAGAGATTTCGTTCGACAGCATGGTACCTGCAGAGCGGTCCGTGTTGATGATTGGGAACTCAGCGTTGACCGCTTCACCCTTCTCAAGTGCAGGGATAGCCGCTTGAATCAACTTACGGTCCAGAACCTCTTCTAGGTTATGGTTTTGCTCTGTCTGGTTGTAAACACCGTCTTCTTCACGCGCCTGCTCGATGTGTAGAACTGGCGATAGGTCGAGGTTCTTGTATTTCCAGTGAGCGATGTCGTCGCGGATCTTCAGTTTCTGAGACTGACCCACCATCTCATCGATAGTGCGGAAGCCAAGCTCTGCCATTACTTCACGCAAGCCTTCAGCCATGTATTGGAAGAAGGTAACAACGTCTTCTACGCGGCCATCAAAGCGTTCACGTAGCGTTTTGTTTTGCGTTGCGATACCAACTGGGCAGGTGTTCTTGTGACACTTACGCATCATGATACAGCCTTCAACAACCAGAGCGGCTGTTGCTACACCCCATTCCTCAGCACCTAGCAGAGTTGCTACTGCAAGGTCACGTGGCGTTTTCATCTGACCATCAGATTGAACCACGATACGGTTACGCAGACCGTTTTTCAGAAGCGTTTGGTGTGTTTCTGCCAAACCTAGCTCCCAAGGAAGACCAGTATGGCGAATTGAAGACATTGGTGATGCACCTGTACCACCGTCGAAACCGGCGATAAGGACCACGTCTGCTTTCGCTTTCGCTACACCTGAGGCGATAGTACCAACGCCTGCTTCCGATACCAGTTTCACGTTGACGCGACCAGCACGGTTCGCATTCTTCAAGTCGTAGATCAGCTGAGCCAAATCTTCGATTGAGTAGATATCGTGGTGTGGCGGTGGAGAAATTAGACCAACCCCTGGAGTTGAGTGACGAGTCGCACCGATCCAGTCATCGACTTTATCACCTGGTAGCTGACCACCTTCGCCTGGCTTCGCACCCTGCGCCATCTTGATCTGAATTTCTTCAGAGTTGGTTAGGTAGTAAGAAGTCACACCGAAGCGGCCGGATGCAACCTGCTTGATCGCAGAGCGTTCCCAGTCACCGTTCTCTTTACGCTCGAAACGAGCTGGGTCTTCACCACCTTCGCCTGAGTTCGACTTCGCGCCAATGCGGTTCATCGCAACAGCAAGAGTAGAGTGAGCTTCGTACGAGATAGAACCGAACGACATTGCACCTGTTGCGAAACGCTTAAGGATGCTTTCAATTGGCTCAACTTCTTCTAGAGGAATCGAACCTGCTGGGTTCTTAACAAAGTCTAGCTGGCTGCGCAGTGTTGCTGCGTTGTCGCCTTGGTCATCAACCGCTTTCGCGTATTGCTTAAACTGAGCGTAGTCTTTGTTGCGAGTTGACTGTTGCAGTAGCGAGATAGTTTCTGGGTTGAACAGGTGCTTCTCACCACGCTGTTTCCATTGGTAAACACCACCAACATCAAGAACTTGTACTGGGATTTCACGCGTTGGGAAGCCAACACGGTGACGGATCAGTACTTCTTTAGCGATGTCGTCAATGGTGAGACCTTGGATACGAGAAACCGTACCCGTGAAGTATTTCTCTACGACAGATTTGCTGATACCAAGCGCTTCAAAGATTTGTGCACCGTGGTAAGACTGCAGCGTTGAGATACCCATCTTCGAGAAGATCTTCAGAAGACCGCCGTTGATAGACTTACGGTAGTTCTCAAATAGCTCAGAGATACTGGTTTCAGGGTCTAGCTTCTTAGTGCGCTGCAGCTCAACCATAGTTTCGATAACTAGGTATGGGTTCACTGCGTTCGCGCCGTAGCCCACTAGTGTTGCAAAGTGGTGCGTTTCACGTGCGTCACCTGTTTCTACCACGATGTCACACTTAGCACGCAAGCCCTTACGGATTAGGTGGTGGTGAACGGCACCGACCGCCAACATTGCTGGGATAGCTGCGTGGTTAGAGTTGATAGCACGGTCAGTTAGCAAGATGATTGAGTAACCATCGATAACCGCGTCTTCTGCGTATTGGCAGATACGTTTCAGTGCGCGCTCTAGCTTGCCTTCGTCTTCACTGGCTTGGAAAACGATATCCAGAGTTTTCGCTTGTAGGTGCTCATTATCGATAGCACGCAATTTCTCAAGTTCAGAGTTAGACAGAACTGGAGACTCAAGCTCTACTTTTTGACAGTGCTCTGGAGACTCAGTCAGTAGGTTCTGATCCTTACCTAGGTAAGTGTTCAGAGACATTACCATACGCTCACGAATCGGGTCGATTGGCGGGTTGGTAACCTGAGCAAACAGCTGCTTAAAGTAGTTAGATAGATGTTGTGACTGGTGCGAAAGGATCGCGAGTGGCCAGTCAGCACCCATTGCAGAGAGTGGCTCTTTGCCATCTTTCGCCATAGGTACGATGATTTCGTTCACTTCTTCTGAGCTAACACCAAACGCTTGCTGTTTGTGCAGTAGCTTCTCTGGAGAAGGTTGGCTGAATTCGTTGCTCGCATCTGGAAGTTTCTTCAGGCTAAGCAGGTTCTCTTCCACCCATTTCTGGTATGGCTGAGCACTTGCGATGCCATCTTTCACCTCTTCATCAGAGATGATGCGACCTTGTTCTAGGTCAGCAACGAAGATACGACCCGGCTGTAGACGACCACGGAACTCTACGTTCTCTGGTTCAATGTCGACAACACCAGATTCTGATGCCATCACTAGGAAGTCATCTTTAGTCACGGTATAACGAGATGGACGCAGACCGTTACGGTCAAGCGTTGCACCTACCTGAACACCGTCAGTGAAACACACCGATGCTGGGCCATCCCATGGTTCCATAACGTTCGCGTGGTACTGGTAGAACGCACGACGTGTTGGATCCATGTTTTTGTTTTCTTGCCATGCTTCAGGGATCATCATCATCAGTGCATGTGGCAGGCTGCGACCAGAAAGAACTAGGAGCTCAAGTGCCATGTCGAAGTTTGATGAATCCGAGCTACCTTCTTGACAGATAGGGAGCAGCATGTCGATTTCTGCTTGAGTGAACAAGTCAGATTCGATGATCGCTTCACGTGCCTTCATCCAGTTCAAGTTACCGCGAACTGTGTTGATTTCACCGTTGTGGGCAATGTAACGGAAAGGCTGCGCTAGGCGCCATTTCGGGAAAGTATTGGTAGAGAAACGAGAGTGAACTAGAGCCAGAGCCGTCACCATCGTTGGATTTTGTAGATCTAAGAAGTACTGAGGTACTTGCTCTGTCGTTAGCTGACCCTTGTAGACAAGTGTCTTGTAAGACATGGAGTTGATGTAGAAGTCATCGCCAATATTTGACACGCTTTCTAGACATACACGAACTGTGTAGTTACGAAGAACATACAGCTTGCGCTCAAGCTCTTCTGGCGTACAACCAGGGCCGCCAGTAACAAATACGTGCTCAAATTGTGGTTCAGTGCTGAGTGGGTCTGCACCGATCATTGAGTTGTCGGTTGGCAGTACACGGTAGCCAATCACTTCTAGGTCTAGACGCTTAGCATTGCGCTCTAGGATGTCACGACATTGCGCGCGTTTGTGCTCGTCTTTAGGGAATAGCACCACACCAACACCGTACTTCTCGAAAGATGGCAGTTTAATGCCAAGCTTTACGCTCTCTTCTAACAAAAACTCGTGTGGCTTTTGAAGTAGGATACCTGCACCATCACCGCTGCATGGGTCACAACCTTGACCGCCACGGTGTTCCATACGCGCTAGCATATCCAGGGCTTGAGTCACTACTTCGTGAGATTTACGGTTTTTTAGGTGAGCAACAAAACCGATACCACAAGCGTCATGCTCCAATTCTGGAGTATACAGACCCTGTGTATTCTGCTCTCTATCTACCATAGATACTTCCTTCCAGTTAAATCTAGACGCAACTAGAGTGTGCGATTGCGTCTTGTCCTTTGTAATTTTGATTCTTGACTGCCAGAGGGGGCAGTGTTCGAGTCCATTCTGCATCTCGCAGGAAATGTGTTGCGAGAAAAACATTCCGTGGTGATATTCAATGTCTACGTTCCACAATCTAGTGGAATCTGTTGGTGGGAGTAGAATATCGACCTTTTATCTACTAATTCATGCTGTAATAAAAACGGCAAATACAGCAGAATTGTGTAAGTATCCTACAATTTTGTTCTGTGTAATTCCAACGAAACTTACGTCTGTTACACATTTTTTTTATCTTGTTTTGAATATATTCCATAACATAACCGCAACATTTGCGGTTTTTTGCTTGTTTTTATGCATATTTATTGATTTTGGTTAAGCGCTGTTCACAGGCTCGTTGCTACTATTCATGGTTTTCTTTTGCAGGGATGTAATTAAGTTTCACGAATTAGAGTGAGATTCATTCTTATTAGTAGGTTTTTTGAGCAATGCAATTACATGAGTTGGTGAACACCATTGGACAAGATCTTCAGCGTCGATATGGAGAAAAGGTTCACAAACTAACCCTGCACGGCGGCTTTAGCTGCCCAAACCGCGATGGAACCATTGGCCGTGGCGGATGCACATTCTGCAATGTGGCCTCTTTCGCAAGCGAAGAGACCCAGATCCAGTCTATCCACGAGCAATTGACTGACCGAGCGGGTGAGGTCAAACGTGCCAAGAAATATCTGGCGTATTTTCAGGCTTACACCAGCACCTATGCCGAAGTGCAAGTACTGAAGAACATGTACGAAGAAGCGCTCAAGTACGCCGACATCGTCGGTCTGTGTGTCGGCACGCGCCCGGACTGTGTGCCAGATTCCGTTCTTGAATTGTTAGCGGGCTATGTAAAGCAGGGCTATGAAATCTGGCTCGAGCTGGGCTTGCAAACTGCTAACGATCAAACACTTAAGCGTATCAATCGTGGTCACGACTTTGCAGTTTACGACGAGATAACTAAACGCGCTCGCGCGCTTGGCATTAAGGTGTGTACGCACTTAATTGTCGGCCTTCCGAATGAAACCAAACAAGACAACCTTGAGACCCTAGAGAAGGTACTTGCGACAGGTACCGATGGTATCAAGCTGCATGGTCTTCATATTGTTGAAGGGAGCACCATGGCGAAGGCGTGGCGAGCGGGGCGTTTGGAAGCACCAACATTGGAGTTTTATCTCGATGTAGCCAGTGAAATGATTCGCAGAACGCCTGCTGAGATTGTGTATCACCGAGTTTCGTCATCTGCGCGACGTCCAACTTTGTTGTCTCCATTGTGGTGTGAAAACCGCTGGCTGGCGATGACAGAACTGGGTCGGACTCTGACGACACAAGGTGCTCAGGGCGCGCTGACTGAGAATCCGTTTATTTATCACAAACCTGTTCTCAAATAATTCGCCTTCCGTGTGCAAACTTGGGCTTAGTGATAGACTTAGCCCAGTTGTAACGCACGGAGTGCTGAATGAAACCCATCAAAAATCTCGCGCAATACTATGTCGACCTGTTGGTGAGACTCGGTATTGTTCGCTTCTCTATTATATTGGCGTTGGCGCTAGTCGCACTGGCCGTTGTCGTTCAGGTTGGTATCACCCTTGTTCTAAATGGGCGTGTCGATGATATCGATATTGTTCGCTCAGTGTTTTTTGGTTTATTGATTACCCCTTGGGCGGTGTACTTTCTCTCAGTAGTGGTCGACCAACTCGAAGAGTCTCGTCAGCGCCTTGCTAAGATGGTTTCCAAACTCAAAGAAATGCGTTCACGCGACCAAGATCTTAACCACAAGCTTCAGCAAAACATCCGCAAGCTCAACCAAGAGATCGAAGAGAGGCAAAAAGCCGAGGAAGCCCGTGAAGAGGCGATGAAAGATCTTGAAAACGAAGTCTTTCAACGTGAACGTACTCAACTAGAGCTGGCAGAGCGTACGGCTTTGCTGCGCTCGTTCATCGATGCCTCTCCAGACCTTATTTACTATCGTAACGCCGAAGGGGTGTTTTCTGGCTGTAACAAAGCAATGGAAGTGCTTACGGGGCGCAAAGAGCAAGACTTGGTTGGCCTCACGCCTTGGGATGTCTATTCAGAAGAGATCGCCAAACAAGTCGTGGAGACCGATCATAAGGTAATGGGTGATAACCAAGCCCTCACCTATGAGCAGTGGCTTGAGTATCCAGACGGTAAAAAATGCTTCTACGAGCTTCGTAAGGTGCCGTTTTACAGTAAAGATGGCCGTCACTTAGGCTTGGTTGGCTTTGGTCGTGACATTACTGAACGTAAGCGTCACGCAGAGTCGCTGGAGAAAGCGAGTCGAGATAAGACAACCTTTATCTCTACCATCAGCCACGAACTGCGAACGCCACTTAACGGCATTGTTGGCTTGAGTCGTATGCTGCTGGATGGACAGCTTAACCACGAGCAGCGCAAGCAGCTACAGACCATCAATGTCAGTGCGATTACTCTTGGTCATATCTTTAACGACATTATCGATATGGATAAGTTTGATAGACGCAAACTTGAGCTCTTCCCTGAGCCATTAAACTTTGAAGATTTCGTTACGGAGCTCGAGAGCATCTCTGGATTGATGGCCGAGCAAAAAGGGCTGCGCTTTGATCTGGAACGACTCACGGATCTACCTGAAGGAGTCGTCGTCGATGCTACGCGACTGCGTCAGGTTATCTGGAACTTGGTGAGCAATGCGATGAAGTTCACCAAGCAGGGCGGCGTAGTAATGACGATCAGCGCCGATGTCGAAGACAATCGCGCCCATATCACCATTGAGATTGAAGATACTGGTATCGGTATTCCGCAAAAAGAGCTCGATAAGATCTTTGCCATGTACTACCAAGTAAAATCGGGCAAAGACAACTTACATGCGGTGGGAACCGGTATCGGTCTCGCCGTATCCAAGCAGCTTATCAAAATGATGGATGGCGATATCACCGTCGACAGTGAAGAAGGCTTTGGGAGCACCTTTACTGTTACGATCAACGTGCCTTGCGCGGACGAGGTGCAATTAGCTCCTGTTGAGGTGAAGCGCCAAGGCAGTCTACGTATTTTCTTGCTTGAGGATATCGAGCTCAACATTACCGTTGCTCGCTCTCTACTCGAGAGTTTGGGGCATACGGTAGAAGTGGCGATGAGTGGCGAGGAGGCGTTGGCTGACTTCAAACCGGGTGATTACGATCTCGCGCTACTCGATATACAACTGCCGGATATGACAGGATTTGATGTTGCCCAAGGTTTCAGAGAGCGCTATCAAACCCTACCGCCATTAGTCGCGTTAACGGCGAATGTTCTTAAGGACAAACAAGAATATCTTACTAAGGGAATGGACGATGCCATCAGTAAGCCGCTTAGTGTGAAAGCACTGACGGAAGTCATCAATAAGTTTCACGGTGAGGATGAGCAAACAGAGGAAACACCGCAGGAGGTTGCAGTGGAATCAAACATCAATAATGAAGTATTTACTCGTTTGTTAGATTTAGACATGCTGGAGTCGTATGTCGATATTGTTGGTAGTAAACCCGTGCTTGATAGCATCACTATGTTTGAAGATATGATGCCAGGCTACATTGAGATCCTAGACTCAAACATGACCGCCAAAGACCAGCCAGGTATTGCCTCTGAGGCGCACAAGATCAAGGGTGCAGCCGGGTCTATCGGTTTGAAGCGCATTCAGTCTATTGCACAAAAAGCTCAATCCCCAGAACTGCCTGCATGGTGGGAAAATATCGAAGATTGGGTTGAAGAGATTAAAAACGAATATCAAAATGATATTCAGATACTAAAATCGTGGTTGGAAAGTAAGGAATCATAATGAAAAAAGTTGTTACCGCACTTGCACTCTCTATTGCGTTAGCGGGCTGTGCATCATCTCCTGCAACCGACTCAGCTATGTGGGCGTCGAGCAATACAGCGATGGTCGAGCAGCAAACTGTTAGCCTCAATTCGAACCTATGGATTGATATGATGCCAAAAATTGGTGAGACATCGGCGTTGGTGAAAGAGCAAAACCTTTATGGAGCCCTAAACCTGAGTACGGATAACCAACTTCCGGCTGATATGGATGTGTCTATGGTTGTGCTTAAGCAAGGCGATATGACATGGGAATTCGAAGGCAGTGACTTTGAGCTTCGTAACCATTCAGAGAGTCAATGGGAAGTCGCCTTTAACTGGCAGCTAGAGGTGAACATCACCAAACCTGTCGATGTGGCCGTGCAGCTGATCGATGGTGAAAACAAAACTTGGTTGGTGAGCAAACAGGTGAATATCGACACGGTTTACTGATTTTCCTCACAGCAGATGAAAAAAGGGACGCGTGATGCGTCCCTTTTTATTTTCTAACCCTAAACCACCTTCTAGGAAGGTGGTGATCGTCCATTAGGGCTTTGCCCGAAGGGCGCTCATGTTCAAGATATCCAAGTTTGTAACCAGCAAATCAAGGAGAAAAAGAACATGAGCAGATATGAATCCGCTTCACACGTATATTACAGGTGCCAGTACCACATAGTTTGGACGCCGAAGTACCGACTCAAAATACTCAAGGGTAACTTGGGCAAAGAGCTGTACCGAAGTATCTATATTTACAGTAACATGAAAAACTGCAAGGTTGTAGAGTTGAACGTTCAAGTAGATCACGTCCACTTGGTTGTGAGAATGCCACCAAGTTTGAGTATTTCAAAGTATATGGGATTTGTTAAAGGACGGACAGCGATAAGGTTGTTCAACAAATTTCCGTATCTAAGAAAGCAGAAGTTATGGGGCAATAAGTTCTGGCAGCGTGGTTATTTTGTTGATTCGGTAGGAATGAACGAGGAAATAATCAGAAGATATGTCAGGCACCAAGATCGTGTGGGAAAGGAAGAAGAAGAGCGTCAGATGCATCTAGGGTTGAGTAACTAAAAGTTAGCCCCCTTCTAGGGGGCCATTCAAAGCCACCTGCTCAGCAGGTGGATTATTTACTTGGCTAAGAAAGAGTGAATTACTCTTCTAGATCACCACAGAAGCGGTAACCTTCACCGTGAATCGTTGCAATAATTTCTGGCGTACCAGACACTGATTCAAAGTGCTTACGAATACGACGGATAGTTACGTCTACGGTACGGTCATGTGGCTTAAGCTCACGACCCGTCATCTTCTTAAGAAGATCCGCACGAGTTTGGATCTTGCCTGGGTTCTCACAGAAGTGCAGTAGAGCACGGAACTCAGAGCGTGGCAGCTTGTAGCTGTCGCCGCTAGGGCTCACTAGAGAACGACTGTTGATGTCTAGAACCCAACCGTTGAACTCGTACTTCTCTACGCTACGCTTTTCTTCAGTCGCTGCATTGTTGCTCATTGAGCGAGTTAGCAGGTTGCGAGCGCGGATAGTCAGTTCGCGTGGGTTGAATGGTTTAGTGATGTAGTCATCAGCACCAATCTCTAGACCAAGAATCTTATCTACTTCGTTGTCACGACCTGTTAGGAACATTAGAGCAACGTTTGCTTGCTCACGTAGTTCACGCGCTAGAAGTAGACCATTCTTACCAGGAAGGTTGATATCCATGATAACTAGGTTTACAGAGTTTTCTGATAGCACCTGGTGCATTTCTTGACCGTCGCTGGCCTCGAAAACAGCATATCCTTCTGCTTCAAAAATGCTTTTTAGGGTGTTACGGGTTACTTGCTCATCTTCAACAATAAGAATCTGCGGGCTTTGCATCGGCGGTACCTAAATTAAACTTGTGATAATTCTGTCGCTAGTAGAATAAATTCTAGGCAAAAAGTTAACATATAGGTAATGTTTCTTGGAGGTTTTACTCACCATCATCGAAACAGTTACGTGTTACGTCGCCATCCATGATGTTGCCAAAAAACGAGAAATCCCTTTAATCTCTTATTATTCTGCTATGTCATTGAGGCGAATTCTATAATGTTAACAGCATGCTAACAATGGTCAAATGTTAATTCCTTGCAGTTTGTTGATTTAAATCAATAGCCGCTTTGTAACAAATATTAATAGTATTGGGCAGAGGCTAAAATTTGGATAGTATGAGTATTGATGCACGACTCTGGCGTGCCTATTCAAACATTGCGATGCGTTTTCTCAGTAGGTGGGAATGCAGCAGTTACGCCATCATTACGGCTTGCAACCCCAGAAGCCAAAAGCTTTCAGACGAAGCTAACTGCATAAAAAACCGAATGCTAGAGCAAGACTTACAAGGGTTTCACTATGGGCGTGTTAACGTCGGTGACCCAAGCTTTGGCTGGGTTGAAGCGAGCTTTTCGGTTGATATCACCTTATTGCAAGCCTGTGAGTTAGCGCAAAAATATGAGCAAAATGCCATCTATTGGGTAGAAAATGGTGTACTGTTTTTGGTCTCCTGTGATGAGAACCGAACACAACAGAATTTAGGCTTGTTGAGTCAGTATGTGTGCGACTAGCACCCTGACTGGGCAGGTGGAAACGGATTTTACTTTACATGCTCTTTAAAGACACAGGCACTTTTTTGTGGCTACTGAGCTATATCACGGAGGAAACATGAGAGATATCACACCTGATATTTGTGACCAACACGAAGACAAAGTGATGCTGCTGAACTTACCACTGCAAAACTTTGGACAACGCGCTGCCTTTTGGGGGGAGATAGTGACGGTTCGTTGCTATCACGACAACTCAATGGTGCGTGAAGTGCTCGGACACGATGGAAAAGGGAAAGTACTCTTTGTTGATGGCAATGGTTCTTGCGCCAAAGCACTGCTTGGAGATCAGTTGGCGATCATGGCTATTGAAAATGGCTGGGAAGGCATAATCGTGAATGGCGCTATTCGCGATGTGGCGGCCATGTCTGAAATGGATCTTGGCGTAAAAGCGCTCGCAGCTTGCCCATTTAAGACAGAAAAACGTGGCGCGGGTCAGGTGAATGTCACGCTGACGATGAACAATCAGATTGTTCAACCTGGTCACTATATTTATTCTGACTGGAATGGTGTGCTGGTAAGCAAAGAAAAGCTGGAATTTTAGTGTTGCAGTAACACTGGATTAGAAACGGAAACCTAGACCGACCTCTACGCCCTGTTGTACCTTTTCAAAATCAAAGGTCGCGTGAACGTCTAGGTTTTCGGTTAATCTCATTCGGCTCGAAATCTCAGCCGCCATGCCGCCTTGAGTCTCATTATTCTCTTCATATTGATAACCACGCAGCGTACTTTTCACCGAGATACGGTCTGAAACCTGATAATTCACACCACTCAAAAAACCGCTGTCATTGGACAATTCTGAGTTGTTAAGGCGCGCACCGATATAAACGTCGAGCGAATCAAATACCGAATACGAGTAACCACTGTCAATATTCCAAACGTCAAATGAGTCTGCACTGCTAGACTTGCTACCCGAAGACATAAAGAAATTATGAGGCGATTGGTTGTGTTGAGATGGGAGCGCTGGAAGCTCTACCGCAAGAGAAGAACCACAAAACAACAGAAACGGCAAAGCGTATAAAGACACTGCTTTCATAGCACCACTCCTTGGTTGTTGTTTTTATAGTTTATTGATTTCTAATTAAAGCACAGAATCTAAGCAAAAAGTTGTAAAACTATATAGCATTTAGTTATGTATAAAGATCCTAACTGCATATAAATGCGACATTATTCGTTTCTATGCTTTTGAGAATAAATCGCACGATAAGCAACAAAAGTACAAATTTTGATTGACTAATCGCCAACAAATGCGGTACACGTATGGGTAAGCACATAAGAGAAATTGAAGCACAACCTATTATGTTTAATCGCCAGCACGTAGTAATGACCACCACCATTATTATTACCGACATTATCGTTGGGGCAGGCTGGTAGACGAAAGAAATTCAAAAACAAGGCCTGTATCCCCAAGATACGGGCCTTTTTTTTACCTGTTTTGAGTATTTCGGGAGGAAAGGATGCGAGTACTAAAATTTGGAGGCTCATCGTTAGCAGATGCAGACCGTTTCTTAAGAGCGGCGGACATCATCGCTAATAATGCCCAGCAAGAAGATCTAGCTGTGGTGCTATCAGCACCGGGTAAAACCACCAACAAGTTAGTGGCAGTTATTGAAACTGCACTGAAAAACAATGAAGTTGAACTGCAAATCTCTGAGCTAGAAACCTCATTCAATGAGTTATTCTCGGATATTAAGAAAGTCCTCCCGAATATCGACAGCACGGATTTTGATAACCAAGTCAAAACATCGCTGTTCCAATTACATCAGTTTGTTCATGGTATTCGCCTGTTGGGTACATGCCCTGATCACGTGAACGCTCGCATCATCTCTAAAGGTGAGCGCATCTCAATTCAGCTCATGAAAGCTGTGCTTGTCGCGAAAGGCCAAGCGGCGGATCTTATTGATCCTGTGAAGTACCTATTTGCCAACGGCGATCATCTAGAAGCTATGGTAGATGTAGAGGTCTCTACTCAAAACTTCCAAGCTAACCCGCTTGCTGAAGGTGTTGTACACATCATGCCTGGTTTTACAGCAGGTAATGCGAAAGGGGAGTTGGTGACATTAGGTCGTAATGGTTCAGACTACTCTGCCGCTGTACTTGCTGCGTGCTTGCGAGCAGATTGTTGTGAGATTTGGACTGACGTTGATGGTGTTTATAACTGTGACCCTCGATTGGTTGATGACGCGCGCCTTCTGAAATCGCTAAGCTATCAAGAAGCGATGGAGCTCTCTTACTTTGGTGCTTCGGTTCTTCACCCGAAAACCATTGCTCCTATTGCCCAGTTCCATATCCCATGTCTGATTAAGAACTCCTTTAACCCACAAGGTGCAGGTACGCTAATCGGTCAGGACACAGGCGAAGACAATCTGCCAATCAAAGGTATCACTACGCTTTCTAACCTCATCATGGTGAACGTATCAGGTCCTGGTATGAAGGGCATGGTAGGTATGGCAAGCCGCGTATTTGGCGCGATGTCATCGGCAGGTGTCTCTATTGTTCTTATTACCCAGTCTTCATCAGAGTACAGCATCAGTTTCTGTATCGAAGAAGAAGACAAGCTAGAAGCTGAGCGCGCTCTTAGTGAAGCGTTCGAGCTTGAGCTTAAAAATGGTCTGCTAGAGCCTGTAGAGTTTATGGACGACGTTGCTATCGTAACGCTGGTCGGCGATGGTATGCGTACTTCTCGCGGCGTTGCCTCTCAGTTCTTCTCATCACTGGCAGAAGTTAATGTGAATATCGTTGCGATTGCACAGGGCTCTTCAGAGCGAGCTATTTCAGCGGTTATCCCTGAAGATAAAATCTCTGAAGCCATCAAAGCCTGTCACGAGAACCTATTTAACTCTAAGCACTTCCTAGATGTGTTTGTGGTTGGTGTTGGCGGCGTCGGTGGTGAGCTGGTGGATCAGATCCAAAGACAGCAAGCGAAACTGGCTGAAAAAGGCATCGTTATCCGCGTATGTGGCCTAGCAAACAGTAAAGGTGTGCTGCTTGATGGTAATGGTCTTCCGTTAGAGCAGTGGCGTGACCGTATGGGTGATGTGAGTGAGCGATTCACTGTTGCCGGTCTTGCTGCACTGGTACAGCGCAATCACATCATTAACCCAGTGTTGGTTGATTGTACGTCTAGCGAAGACATCGCGAATCAATACGCTGAATTCCTAGCCGCTGGCTTCCACGTAGTGACGCCAAACAAGAAAGCGAATACAGCAAGCATGTCATACTACCATCAGCTTCGCGACGTGGCTCGCAGCTCTCGCCGTAAGCTGATGTATGAAACAACAGTAGGTGCAGGTCTACCGGTTATCGAAAACTTGCAGAACCTGATTGCTGCGGGTGATGAACTTGAGAAGTTCAACGGCATCCTGTCTGGCTCTCTATCATTCATCTTCGGTAAGTTGGATGAAGGACTAACGCTGAGCCAAGCAACCAATGTAGCCAAAGATAAAGGCTTTACTGAGCCGGACCCACGTGACGATCTCTCTGGTATGGATGTCGCGCGTAAGCTACTTATTCTCGCTCGTGAAGCTGGCATGGCACTGGAGCTTGAAGATGTTGAGGTTGACCAAGCCCTACCACCTGGCTTTGACGATTCTGGTTCTATCGATGAGTTTATGGCTCGTCTGCCAGAAGCAGATGCTTATTTCAGCGAGTTGGTAGAAAACGCTGCGAAAGAGGGCAAAGTATTGCGTTATGTCGGTGAGATCGCCGATGGCAAGTGCCGCGTTCGTATTGCAGCTGTCGATGAAAACGACCCGATGTTTAAGATCAAAGACGGCGAGAACGCACTGGCCTTCTACAGCCGTTACTATCAGCCAATCCCACTGGTACTTCGCGGTTACGGCGCAGGTACAGAAGTGACGGCTGCGGGTGTCTTCTCTGACGTGATGCGTACGTTAGGCTGGAAACTAGGAGTATAAGATGAGTGATAGCGTTGTCGTTTATGCGCCTGCCTCGATTGGCAATGTAAGCGTTGGCTTTGATGTGTTGGGCGCGGCGGTATCACCTGTTGATGGTACCCTGCTTGGCGATTGTGTTGAGGTAAGACTGGGCGATAAGCCATTCGACCTTGCCACCAAAGGCAGCTTTGTTGATAAGCTGCCAAGCGATCCAAAAGAGAACATCGTTTACGATTGCTGGAAGGTTTATGCCCGTGAGCTAGACAAAAAAGGTGTGGTACTCAAGCCAGTCTACATGACGCTTGAGAAGAACATGCCGATTGGTTCTGGACTCGGTTCTAGCGCCTGTTCTATCGTAGCTGCGCTCGACGCACTGAACCAGTTCCACGGTAATCCACTGAATGAAACTGAGCTTCTTGCGCTAATGGGTGAGATGGAAGGACAAATTTCTGGTGGCATCCATTATGACAATGTGGCACCTTGCTACCTAGGTGGCGTGCAGTTGATGCTCGAAGAGCTAGGTATCATCAGCCAAGAAGTACCATGTTTCGACGAATGGTACTGGGTTATGGCTTACCCAGGCATTAAGGTGTCGACTGCAGAAGCGCGTGAGATCCTACCATCTCAATATCGCAGACAAGATATCATTGCTCATGGTCGCCACTTAGCTGGGTTTATTCACGCTTGCCACTCTAATCAACCTGAGTTGGCAGCGAAGATGATCAAAGATGTCATCGCCGAACCTTATCGCGCTAAGCTACTACCAGGGTTTAGCAAAGCTCGTGAATACGCTGCGACAGCGGGGGCACTAGCAACAGGAATTTCAGGCAGCGGCCCGACGCTCTTTAGCATCTGCAAAGACAAAGATGTCGCGGACAGAGTGGCTCGCTGGCTAGAAGAGAATTACGTACAAAATAACGAAGGATTCGTCCATGTTTGTCGCCTCGACAAGCAAGGCTCGAAGGTAACAGGAAGTAAGCTATGAAGCTGTACAACATCAAAGAGAACGACGAGCAAGTCTCGTTTGGCCAAGCCGTTCGCCAAGGCTTAGGTCGCAACCAAGGTCTATTTTTTCCATCTGAGCTGTCAAAGTTCGATGATGTAGACGCACTATTGGCTGAAGACTTTGTCACGCGTAGCGCAAAGATTTTGTCTGCGCTGATCGGTGATGAGCTTCCAGCTGAGAAAGTCAATGAGTTGGTCGACAATGCATTCCAATTCCCAGCGCCTATCAATCAAGTTAAAGATGGCGTGTACGCGCTTGAGCTTTTCCATGGCCCGACGCTGGCGTTTAAAGACTTCGGTGGTCGCTTTATGGCTCAGTCTTTGGCGGCAGTCTCTGATGGTGGCAAGATCACCATCCTTACTGCGACTTCAGGTGATACGGGTGCGGCGGTTGCTCACGCGTTTTACGGCATGGAAGATATTAATGTTGTTATCCTTTATCCAAAAGGTAAGATCAGCCCGCTGCAGGAAAAACTATTCTGCACACTAGGCAAGAACATCCACACAGTAGCAATCAATGGCGACTTCGATGCCTGTCAGGCACTGGTTAAGCAAGCCTTTGACGATGCAGCACTGCGTGAAGAGATCGGCCTTAACTCAGCGAACTCAATCAACATCAGCCGTCTGATGGCGCAGATCTGTTACTACTTCGAAGCGGCATCTCAGATGTCTAAACAAGAGCGTGAGAACCTAGTTGTATCGGTTCCAAGTGGTAACTTTGGTAACCTAACGGCAGGTCTATTGGCGAAAGCACTGGGTCTTCCTATCAAACGCTTCATTGCGGCAACCAACGCTAACGATACGGTGCCTCGCTACCTAGAAACGGGTGAGTGGGATCCTAAACCAACGGTTGCGACAACCTCAAACGCGATGGACGTAAGCCAGCCAAACAACTGGCCACGTATCGAAGAGCTATGCCAAATCAAAGGCTGGGGGCTGGATACGCTAGGCAAAGGCATGGTGACGGATGAGCAAAGTGCGGAATCTGTACGTGATCTCAACGCGCAAGGCTACCTATGTGAGCCACACGGCGCTATCGCGTACCGACTATTGAACGAGCAACTTCAAGAAGGCGAAACGGGTCTATTCTTGTGTACTGCTCACCCTGCGAAGTTTAAAGAGGTCGTGGACGATATTCTTGAGTCAGACATCGAGCTTCCAGGACCACTCGCAAAACACGCTGCAATGGAGCTGTTATCAAAAGACCTTGATAATGACTTCGATGCACTAAAAGCAGTATTGCGCCGAGTTCAGTAACTCGAATAGCGAAAATACCAATGCCCAAGCTAGTAGACAGCTTGGGCATTTTTTTATCTTGACCTCAAGTTAACCTAAGGTATTAAGCTGGCTTACATTTTAAAAAGTTAGATAGCTAATTACAGGAACAAGCATGTCACCACTTCAGTTGAAACAGTACTTAGATAAAATCAGCTTGGCGCTGCCTGGTGTTGATAATGGAAAGGTGACCACCGAGTTTGTGGCAGATTCTGTGTGTCTGGCTTTACTGCAAAAGGCGCAGCATCAAGCTATTCCGTTTGAAAACTTCGATGTGTTTGCTGGCGGTGCTATTAGCCTCAAGCAAGAAGCTCGTTTTGAAAAACTGGTGAGCCATCCACGAGGCGGCTATTGCTTTGAGGTTAATGGGCTATTTCTCGATATTCTTACTTATCTGGGCTTTCAAGCTGATCCTAAGCTTGCTCGAGTACACCTTGGTGATACGCCTTCAGGCCGAAGTCATCAAGTGACGCTGGTCACCATAGATGAAGAACGCTGGATAGTGGATGTCGGTTTTGGCTCCCACACCCCCAGAGCGCCAATAAAACTTGTTGTTGATGTAGAGCAGCACGCCGATTTTCAGCTGTTTCGATTCGTAGAAGTTGAAGACTATGGCTACCTGCTGCAAAGACGTAATGAAGATGGGTGGATGGATCTTTATAGCCTCGATATGGCATTTACTGGGCGGGGAGATATCGAGTATGCCAACCACTACACATCCACAAGTGCGAATACCGTTTTTACTCAATCTCTTACCGCAGCTCTAGCGACTCAAAAAGGCAGCGTGACTTTGCTCGATCGGGTATTGAGATGCAGAGTTGGTGAAAAGGAGGTGTCGGTAATTGAGCTCGAAGAGCATGAATACTTTGCTGTGATAGCGCGAGAACTGGGCATCGAAGTGGGGGCGCCTCAACAGGCTGCGATTCTGAAGCGGCTGTTCAACAAGACCATTTAAGCTGAGCGGCAAACTGGCGCTGATAATAAAAAGCCCCTTAACGTGATGTTAAGGGGCTTTTCGTTAGAGCGTTAGCGCAATAGGGATAACTTACGCTGTCTCTGTTTTACCTGTTGGTTTCTCTTCATCGGCTAGGTCAGTCTCACCTTTGCCTTTTGATTTCTTAATCACGTAACCCGCGATAGAAAGTGAAGATACGATACCAAGGATTGTTGATAGCTGCATCGGTAGACCGAAGCCTAGCGTAGCGTTGTTCAGGATGAAGGTAATCACTACCGTTGTCATGAACACTGCAGGTACCGTTGTTACCCAGTGAAGCTTGTTGTGACGTAGTAGGTAAGCCGACGCAGTCCAAAGCATCATTACTGCCGTGGTTTGGTTAGCGAAGCCGAAGTAACGCCAGATAACACCGAAGTCAACCTGAGTCAGGATGCCACCGATAACGAACAGTGGGATAGCCATCATTAGACGGTTGCGTAGTGTCTTCTGCTCCATGTTGAAGTATTCAGCAAGGATAAGACGGCTTGAACGGAACGCTGTGTCACCAGAAGTAATCGGTAGGATAACCACACCTAGGAACGCAAGCACACCACCAAAGACACCCAGTAGACCAAATGAAGCGCTGTAAACTACGTTACCAGGACCGCCGTTCTTCACTGCTTCTGCTAGAGAGTCGATAGAGCCGAAGAAAGAGAGCGCTAGTGCACACCAGATAAGTGCGATAACACCTTCACCAATCATCGCACCGTAGAATACGAAGCGACCATTCTTTTCATTTTCCATACAACGAGCCATCAGAGGAGACTGAGTTGCGTGGAAGCCTGAGATAGCGCCACAAGCGATGGTGATAAATAGTGCAGGCCATAGCGGTAGGTCATTCGGGTTCATGTTGGTGAACATGTCGCTGATTTCAAAACCACCCATGATTTGGTGCTCGCTTGACAGTGCAACTGCGGTGATTAGACCAACAGACATAAAGATAAGTAGCGCGCCGAACAGTGGGTAGAAGCGACCAATGATCTTATCAACTGGAACAATCGTTGCGATGATGTAGTAAGCGAAGATGATAACTACCATAGTGGTCATGCTCATCGACATGTCCATTTGGTCGTTAACAAGGTTTGTAATCATGCCAGCTGGTGCTGAAACGAATACCACACCAACCAGTAGCAATAGGACGATGGCAAAAATGTTCATAAAGTGTTTGGCGCCATTGCCTAAGTAACGACCGGTGATCGTTGGTACTGATGCACCACCATTACGCACTGATAACATACCAGAGAAGTAATCGTGAACTGCACCTGCGAAGATACAACCAACAACAATCCAAAGCATCGCTGCAGGACCGTACAGTGCACCCATAATAGGACCGAAGATAGGACCTACACCCGCAATGTTGAGTAGCTGAACCAAGTAAACTTTCTTGGTCGACATTGGAACGTAGTCAACGCCATCTGCTTTGGTATGAGCTGGTGTTTGACGTTTTTCGTTAATACCAAAGACCTTCTCAATGAAAGCCCCGTAGATAAAGTAGCCGCCGATCAAGGCTGCAACACAAGTTAAAAACCACAACATAACTGTTATCCCTAGTTTGTGATGACATTAATTTCTGGTAACCATTATAAAAATGATGAATTAGCACGACATCGCCTTATTCGGTTAGTGGCGGAATAGATGATTAAGTGGTCAATAGCTAGGTTAAGTGGTTTTGTCGTTGGCTAAGCGGTCGGATTTAGGCGGTGAGTGGCAGAATAAAAGCGTGAAGCGGGTCACTTTCACTGAGCAAGAGTGGTAAAACGGCTTCAGAACTGGCATTGTTGTCGCAAGACATTTTTCGACCATAAAGGGAAATCATGAGAGCGCTAATCATCGTTGCGACCAGCTTACTAGCATTTGGTTGTGCTAAGGGTGTGGACGATCTTGCTAAAGAGGGAAGCTGGGATCAGATCGGTTATCAAGATGGCGTTAGAGGTCAGCTATCGCGAAGCTATTCCGATTTAAATAAGCTTGGTGAAGCTGTGCATTCAGAGTATGACGCGGGTTATCAGCGCGGCCTTATTGAGTTCTGCGATGCAGATTTTGCGTATCAGATTGGTTTGTCTGGGCAATATTATACCGGTGCGTGTGAAGGTTTACCGGAAGCTCAACGTTTTCGAATGGAGTGGCAGCGCGGCTGGACTGACTATTCTCAGCAAAGCGGTTTTTAATATCGCAGCTTCATTAGAGCAATGAACAATAAAAGGGTTAGCGACATGCTAACCCTTTTGCGTTTACTAATCGGTCAATCGGACTAAAGCGCGAGTTATTGGCTGCTGTTATCGCCATCCACAGCTCGACGCAGAAAGCCTTCTTGCTGCATAAGCTGCTTTTCGGCAGCTGCTTTCTCTAAGCCGGTAAGAATCATCAAAATGGCTAACTTCACGTCATAGTTCGTTTCTTTGAGTGCTTTAGAGGCCGCCTCTTTATGGCATTCTGTGGCTTGCATGACGATTCGTGTCGCTCGGGCTACTAACTTTGCGTTGGTGGCTTTTACGTCCACCATTAAGTTTTGGTAGCTTTTTCCTAATCGAATCATGCTCGCAGTCGTGAGCATGTTCAGTACCAGTTTTTGTGCTGTCCCTGACTTTAGGCGAGTGGAACCTGTGAGTGCTTCAGGGCCCACGACTGGGCTAATCGCAATGTTTGCAATGTTGGCTATGTCAGAGGCTGGATTACAAGATAGTGCGACGGACGTCGCGCCCACCTCGTTGGTGTATTCCAAGGCTCCGATAACATAAGGCGTTCGACCACTTGCAGCGATACCTACAACGACATCTTTATCCGAGAGGGCGATATCTTTGAGATCTTGAGCGCCGAGTACAGGATCGTCTTCCGCCCCTTCTTTCGCCTTAAACATCGCATCTTTGCCACCGGCAATAATTCCCACCACCATGTCAGGATCAGTGCCAAAGGTAGGTGGACACTCAGAAGCATCCAGTACGCCAAGTCGACCACTGGTACCTGCTCCGACATAGAGAAGGCGCCCACCCTGTTTGAAAGCATCAGTAATGGCATCAACCGCCTTGGCAATGTCTGGGATGACCTTTTCAACCGCCAAAGGAACGAGGCTGTCTTGCTGATTCATGCGTACCAATATCTGCTCAGACGATAGCAAATCGATGTCCATGGTTTCTGGGTTGCGTCCTTCAGACACAAGCTGGGAGAGCGCATTAAGTAAAGCGTCGTTTGTCATAATGGGTCCTAGTTAGCGGGGTAGAACACGCCCAGCGGTACGGCTTTGCTTGCGCCAGTGACCGAAGGCAGGTTACTTGGAATTTTATTAACGAAACAGTGTGCCAGCCAAGCAAATGCCATCGATTCCATATAGTCACCGCTGATTGCTTCGCTATCGGTGGAGTCTACGTGCCAGTTTTTCAGCAGTTCGCTAAGGCGGTTCATGATAATCGGGTTGTTAGCGCCCCCACCGCAGACCAGCAGTTTGGGACTGACACCAATGCCGTAGGGCTTGATGGCATCCGCGACAGTCATGGCAGTAAATTCAGTTAGGGTGCGCAGTAGGTCATGATCGCTCATGTCCGTATTGATGGCAGCGCGCTGAGTATCGAGCCATTGCCCATGATAGTACTCGCGCCCAGTGCTCTTGGGTGCGCTTCGCGTTAGGTAAGGGTCCGTAAGCATCTGGGCTAATAGTTCATGGTGAACCATACCCTGATTAGCGAGTTGAGCATCCTTATCAAAAGCTTGCCCAAAAGCTTGAGTACACCAGTGATCCAAAAGCACATTGCCGGGACCGGTATCAAACCCGATCACCTCGCCATTAGGCTGAAGCACAGACACGTTGGCAATGCCGCCGATATTGAGAATAACTTGCGTCGATTCGCTGTCGCCGAACAGGTAACGATGAAATGCAGGTACTAAGGGTGCACCTTGACCGCCTAGAGCCATGTCTTTGCGTCTGAAGTCACCGATGGTATCAATGCCTGTGAGCGCAGCAAGAAGGTTATTGTCGCCTAGTTGAGTCGTAAACGGGATGTCGCCGTCAGGCTGATGAAAGACGGTTTGACCATGGTTGCCAATCGCTGTGATGTCAGAAGCGTTATAGCTCGACTTTGCCAGCAAAGACTCAACGGCATTAGCGTAGAGTTTTCCCAGCTTATGGTCGAGCTCACCTATCGATTTTAGGCTGGTGGCTTGCCCTTGGCATATAGCCAAAACATCACGTTTGAGTGGGTCGGGATAACTTAGAAAATCACTATCTAGCAAGCGAATTTGTTTATCCTTAACGGCAACAATCGCAGTGTCGACACCGTCCAGACTCGTGCCCGACATGATACCAATATACAGCGCTTCCTTTGACATCATAAACTTACTCCGTTTTTACTCAGCTTTATTGTAAATCAAAAACAATAGGAATAACCTCTGGGGATGCCCATTTGATAATAATTTTGCAGAGGAGCAATTATGGGACCGCTATGGATTGATGTGGCAGGCTACGAGCTGACTGCTGAAGATCGCGAAATTTTGGAGCACCCAACCGTAGGTGGTTTAATTCTATTTGCTAGAAACTACCACGACTCCGAGCAACTGATTGAACTCAATCGACAAATCCGTCAAGCGGCAAAGAAACCCATAGTGATTGGTGTTGATCAAGAGGGCGGGCGCGTACAGCGCTTTCGTGATGGTTTTACTTTGCTTCCTCCTGCCGCTCGTTACGCCAAGCTTAAAGACGAGGCGTTGGCTCATCAAGCAGGTTGGTTGATGGCTGCCGAGCTGATTGCCCATGATATCGATTTGAGCTTCGCGCCGGTGCTTGACCAAGGTGAGCAAAGCAAAGCGATTGGTAATCGCGCTTTTGGTGACAACTTCCAGACTATTGTGCAGTACACCACCGCCTTTATGGCAGGCATGAAATCGGCGGGCATGGCGACAACCGGTAAGCACTTTCCGGGGCACGGCGGTGTAACCGCGGACTCGCACCTTGAGACGCCAGTAGATAATCGAGACTCTATTTTTGAAGACGATATGCGCATCTTCCAAGCTCATATCAAAGCTGGAGTACTCGATGCCATGATGCCGGCACACGTGGTTTTCCCTCACTATGATGACAAGCCAGCGAGTGGCTCAAGCTATTGGCTAAAAGACGTGCTGCGCAAACAACTTGGCTTTAATGGCATAGTGTTCTCTGATGATCTATCAATGGAAGGTGCTGCGATTATGGGTGGCCCAGCAGCTCGTGCCCAACAGGCACTCGATGCGGGCTGCGATACGCTCTTGATGTGTAATAACCGAAACTCGACGATTGAGGTGCTGGATAACCTGCCAATTACCAAAGTGAAGCAGGCGAGCCGCATGCTTAGAAAGAAAAACTTTGACCTAGAAGAGCTTAAGAAAAGTGCTCAGTGGAAAGCGGCGAATAGTAAGGTGCTGTCGGCGCTGGAAGGTTAGAGATAGGTACAAAAACAGCGAGCTTAGCTCGCTGTTTTTGTATGTAATCAGGATATCAGTGAAACCCCAACGTCTCTTTCAACGACTTCAAATACCGGCGACTCACAGGTATTGGATGGTCACTTTGGGTAATGATTTCCGCCAACCCATTCTCTAGCAGTTTGATCTCTTTAATGGCTTTTACATTCACCAAAAACTGACGATGACAGCGAATAAGTGACGTCTTGTCTTCAATCACTTTGAGCGTCAACTGCGACGTCGCTTTTTGAGTCGCGGTTTGTACATGTACACCAGAAAGGTCACTGTAGGCAAACTCCACATCTTTAGTGGCTATGATGACGATGCGGTTGTGACCAACGCAAGGAATTTGGTCTAGTGTGGCTGGTGCTAGGGTATCAAAGTTCTCGGTTTGAGTGGTGTCGCGCTTATTGAGGCGCTTAATGGTTTTACCTAAGCGGCAAGGGTCAACAGGCTTAAGCAGGTAATCAAACGCATTGTCTTCAAACGCTTGAATAGCATATTGGTCATAGGCCGTCACGAAGACTACATTTGGCATGGTGTCAGGGTCAAGCATGCCCAAAAGCTCAATACCTGTGATTTGTGGCATCTGGATATCGAGAAAAACCACGTCGGGTTTATGCAGGTTGATTTTCTTTAAACCTTCAATGGCGTTGCTGGCTTGGTCAATCACCTCAATCTGTTCAAACTCAGCCAATAGCTCGATAAGCTCCTCACGAGCAAACAGTTCATCATCAATCACTAATGCGGTTAGTCGTGTCATGAGGCGATAGCCGTCCTTTTATCGTCTGAATTTGCGGGCGCTGGAATAATAAAGCTCATTCGCGTGTGACGCTGTGTTTCAACTTCAATTTTTAGCGCTGAGTCACGCCCAAATTGATTGCGAAGGCGTTTATCCACTATCTGCATCCCTAATCCTTGATGACCTGGTTCAGGAGGTAAGTAGGTGCCCGCGTTATCCTCAACCGTGAGTCGATAGCCTTGTTCACAGGGTTCACTAAAGATTCGAATAGTGCCCCCTTCAATAAGATTGGATATGCCATGTTTGATGGCGTTTTCGACCAGAGGTTGCAAGGTAAAGCTCGGTACAGCTTGCTCGAGTAAATCGGGTGAAATATCGATATCTACCTCCAATCGGTCGGTAAATCTCGCTTTCTCTATTGTGAGGTAAGCATTGACGTGAGCCAGCTCTTCTTTAAGCGTCACTGTCTCAATATTCTGCTTGAGGTTACTACGGAAGAACTGCGACAAATGCTGAATCAAACTGCGTGCCTTGTCAGGGTCACGTCTGGTAATCGCGCTAATGGTATTGAGCGCGTTAAACAAAAAGTGCGGATTCACTTGCGCGTGCAGCAGCTTAATCTCAGCTTGGTTTAGCAAGGTCTGCTTATGGATGTAATCGCCATGCAGGATCTGGCTAGAGAGTAGCTGAGCTATGCCTTCTGCCATAGACATGTTGATGGTTGAAAACAGCTTCCGCTTCGGTTCGTACAGCTTAATGGTGCCAATGACCTCATCTCCTGTACGCAGCGGGATGATAAGCGCTGAGCCGAGTTTGCAATCTTTCGAGATCGAGCATTGATACGGGTTTTCTTTGCCATCGAGGTAGATGATGTCGTTATTGTTCATCGAGTCTAGCGTGCTTTGCGATGAAATAGGGCGGTTAAGCTTATGATGATCCGCACCTATACCAACGAAGGCCAAGATTTTCTCGCGGTCAGTGATGGCAACAGCACCGACATTGGTCTCTTCGTAAATGATACGGGCAATCTTACTCGCATTGTTGGAGTTAAACCCATGGACCAAAATACCCACCGAGCGTTCTGCGATGTTTAACGCTCGACGAGAAAAGGTTGCTGAGTATTCTTCAAAGATGGTTTTGCGGTCTTGAAGTATGCTCATAAACAGCGCTGCACCAACTGAGTTGGCAATGATCATAGGTGCCGCGATGTTAGAAACCAGCGTGTAGGCTTGATCAAAAGGTTTGGCTACAATCAAGATGATCAACATCTGGACAACTTCCGCTACAAAGGTCACGTAGAACACCACCATAGGATTAAACAGCTGTTCTTTTCTGCCTTTTTGGAGGAAGTAGAGGTGCATAATACCGCCAATCACCCCTTCTGCTGTGGTGGAGATCGCACAGGCGACATCGGTAAAACCGCCTAATGTATAACGGTGCATGCCACCGGTAAATCCGACTGCAAAGCCGACAACGGGTCCACCAAACAAACCGCCCATCACGGCACCAATCGCACGTGTATTCGCTATCGCATCATCGATCTGAAGACCAAAGTATGTGCCGAGAATGCAGAATGAGGAGAACAGCACATAAATACTGAACTTGTGGCTCAAGCGGTTTGTAACGCTAAATAGCGGGAGGAACAGAGGTGTCTTGCTGAGCATATAAGCCAGCATCAGATACACACACATCTGTTGCAGCAAAGAGATAATTAAGTCCATGGGTACCACCTCAACCTTGATGCTTACTATTGTAACTCATGTCGTAACAAAGAGGAGAGGGCGGTGTCGAAGTCTGTTTATTGGGGGGCGATGATAAGTAAGTAATTTAGTGTAAACTTATTTTTACATTAAGTGTTTTTTTAAGTTTACGCTTGCATGTGATTTTTATCTATGTATATTACCAGTTAAAGCTTAGCCGGACATGGAATTGATAAAAGTTCGGTGTAAAAATAAATTTACAGGTGATGAGATGAAAAAGAGCGAACTCAGTAATATTAATATCAGCGACGAACAGGTGCTGATTACTCCAGAGCAACTAAAACAAAAGCTACCACTGAGCGAAAAAGCGCGTAAGTTTATTCAAGACTCTCGTGAGACCATCGCTAACATCATCCATAAAAAAGACCATCGCCTGTTGGTTGTATGTGGTCCTTGTTCTATCCATGACGTTGATGCAGCAAAGGAATACGCTAAACGCCTTAAAGCACTCTCGGAGCAACTGAGTGATCAGCTATACATTGTTATGCGAGTGTACTTTGAAAAGCCGCGTACCACAGTGGGCTGGAAAGGTCTTATCAATGACCCACAACTCGATGGAACGTTCGACATTGAGCACGGTCTGCACGTAGGTCGTCAACTGCTGGTAGAGCTAGCAGAGATGGAAATCCCACTGGCAACTGAAGCGCTAGACCCAATCAGCCCGCAGTACCTTGCGGATACTTTCTCATGGGCAGCGATCGGTGCACGTACCACAGAATCTCAAACTCACCGTGAAATGGCGAGTGGTCTATCGATGCCTATCGGCTTTAAGAATGGCACCGACGGCAGCCTAGCGACAGCAATCAATGCGATGCAAGCGGCGTCTTCAAGCCATCGCTTCATGGGTATTAACCGTGAGGGTCAGGTAGCACTATTGACGACGCAAGGTAACGCTGACGGTCACGTGATTCTTCGTGGCGGCAAACAAACCAACTACGATTCAGTGTCTGTGACTGAGTGTGAGCAAGAGCTTGCCAAATCGAACCTAGATGCATCATTGATGGTCGATTGTAGCCACGCTAACTCTCGTAAAGACTACCGTCGTCAGCCTCTAGTTGCTGAGGATGTGATTCATCAGATCCGCGAAGGCAACAAGTCGATTATCGGCTTGATGATTGAAAGTCACCTTAACGAAGGCAACCAAAGCTCAGATATTCCGCTTAATGAAATGCAATACGGCGTGTCTATCACCGATGCGTGTATCAATTGGGATTCAACTGAGGCACTATTACGTCATGCTCATACTGAGCTCGTCCCATTCTTGGAAAATCGTATTAAGGAATAATGACATCCATGGCTGCTGAACTGAACGCATTGCGTGACCAAATCGATGACGTTGATAAGCAGATGCTTGAGCTTTTGGCAAAGCGTCTATCTCTTGTGGAGCAAGTTGGTGAAGTAAAGAGCCGACACGGCTTACCTATTTATGCCCCTGACAGAGAAGCAGCCATGCTGGCCTCTCGCCGTGAAGAAGCAGCAAAAAAGGGTGTGCCACCTCAGTTAATCGAGGACATCCTGCGCCGCACCATGCGTGAGTCTTATGCTAGTGAGAAAGACTCTGGCTTTAAGTGCCTTAACCCAGAACTGCGCTCAGTCGTTATTGTTGGTGGTAAAGGGCAATTGGGTGGCTTGTTTGGTCGCATGTTTACCTTGTCTGGCTATCAAGTCAAAGTGCTCGGTAGCCAAGATTGGGATCGCGCTGATGAGATCCTAGACAACGCTGGTCTTGTGGTGGTAACGGTGCCAATTCACTTGACAGAAGGGGTGATTGAGAAGCTTGGAAACCTACCGGAAGACTGCATTCTGTGTGACCTAACGTCCATCAAGTCCAAGCCACTTAACGCCATGATGAACGTGCACCAAGGTCCGGTTGTTGGTCTGCACCCAATGTTTGGTCCTGACGTACCAAGTCTTGCTAAGCAGGTCATTGTGTACTGCGATGGCAGACAAGAAACCGAATACCAATGGCTACTCGAACAGTTTAAGATTTGGGGCGCGAGTCTGTGCCAGATCTCAGCTGAGCAACACGACAAAGGCATGACATTGATCCAGGCGCTACGCCACTTCACATCGTTCGCTTACGGTCGCCATCTGAGTCAGCAAAACCCAGACCTTGATACGCTAGTGAAATTGAGCTCACCGATCTACCGTCTCGAGCTAGCGATGGTTGGCAGACTGTTTGCTCAAGACCCAACGCTCTACGGTGACATCATTATGTCATCAGAAGAAAACATTGAGATGATCAAGTGTTTCCACAAGCAGTTTGGTGAAGCGTTAGCGCTACTCGATAGCAAAGATAAAGCGAAGTTTGTCACTGAGTTTAATGAGGTGAGCGATTGGTTTGGTGATTACTCACAGCAGTTTATGTCTGAGAGTCAAAATCTTCTGAAACAAGCGAATGATGCTATTCATCGTGGTTAAGTTTGTACTCAATAAATAATGAACAACGCAGCATTCTCGCTGCGTTTTTTTATGTTTGCGGTATCTAGAAAAACACCTGAAGCTCGTTTCTACTTTATAAAATGAGACCTGTGGCAAAATTATAAGCATCAAGTTGTTATGAAAGGTAATTTAGTCAATTAAACTAATGGTTTAGTGAGATAGTAATAGGGAAATTACTTTATTATTCACTCAGTAAATATGAGTTGGATTGACTATGGGTGTAACAGTTTGTGCGAATGGACTCAGCGTAGTTCACAAAGGATCGGGTGGCGAAGCAAACGCAACACTGCCAGATGTGTGCCTAACCACGATGGGAAACTCTGTGGTTCCTATCCCTTATGGTAACAACGCAAAATCGGCAGATTTGGCGGATGGTACAACGACCGTGAGTATGGATGGTGGCAACAGCATTGCCATTGAAGGCAGTAAATTTAGTGCGAGTACTGGTGATGCTGGTGGTGACAAGAAGGGCGTATCGTCAGGGACAATTGAAGCCGAAGCCGAATTTATTTCTTCGTCTCCAACCGTGATCATCGAAGGTAAGGGCGTCTGTCGTTTGAGTGATCAAATGACGATGAACAAAGCGAATACGATGTGTTTGGGCGGAGTGCAGAACCCGGCAGTGTCCGTTACCGAAGACCAAGAAGGCACCTACACCGTCGATCTAACCTGCAAATACCCGAATGGGAAACCCTACGCGAATGCCGATTTTCAGCTGGTGGAACCGAGTGGTGCGATAGTGGCTGTAGGGACACTCGACCAACAAGGCATGAGTACTGTCAGCGGATTACCAAGGATGGAATGCAAACTTATTTTAAAAGAGACACAGGATAGCTATGAGCCCAACGGTTCACTAGCCGAGAATACACCCACAGAAACCTATCAAGACAGTCACGACTTTTGCACGTTTGTTGCGAGCTCAAGAGCACCATTTTGGGATAGTAGAGTTGGCGTGGCAAATGATTGGGGAATCTTACTTTCTCCGTCTTACACCGATGATGATTTCCAATCTATGGTGTTTGAGCAAAGTCGAATCCTGTCTCCTTATGCTGTAGACCGAAACCATTCGCATAGTTTTGCTGCGGCGTTTGTGTCAGCCCTTTATCATGCTCAACACGACACAGAATCTTTAGAAAAGTACCGGCCATTATTAGAACTGCTGTTTGAACAAGTGAATGAAAATGGCGACATTCTGAGGATTCTCTTCCAAGCTGATTTGTTCGAACCTCCGGCCGATATGCTTGCCAAGCTTCGCCTACTTGGTACGGGCAACACAGTTAGGTACATGCAGATGATGATGTGGACCTTCATCAATCAACAAGTATGTGGCTTTATTGATGAACTGGTTGCTGCGTTGGACGAGCGATTAGCTTATATCTACTCACAAGCAGAAGCCCAGTCATACACCGCTGTACAACAAGGTGTTAAAGGCTATCAGAGTGCCTTGCTGACACTCTCACGAGTGTTACCTGATGTGTTTAGTCAAATACTAGAAAGTACCAACGATAAACTGCTGACGATATCAGGAATGGCAATAGGGACGATTGTGAATAGCAATGGTTCTTCAGGCTTTTCAACCACGAATAGTGAGTTTAACGCTGTGGTCTACACACGAACTCACAACTTAAATCGTCCTCCTTTCATCACCTTCGATGATGTCTTCTCTGATTAAGGTCTCTCACTATGGAAGCAGTTTTCCCAATCACACAAAGAAATGGTGAGCCTTATCATACGTTGAGCGATTTCACCAAAATGTTCGACCAAGCTAAGAGTGGTCGTTATCTTCTAGGACAAGGTTATGGTTGGCACAGTGGCGTGCACCTCACATCAAAAATGGTGCCCTGGGGTAAAGGACTAAGACCGATTCAATCCATGTTAGATGGCAAGATCATCGCCTATCGAATCCATGAGGATTACCAAAAAACCTTATACAAAGGTCAGGAGCTCAAGTTCAGCAATAACTTTGTGTTGATTGAACATGAATGCCAAAACCCCGACGATAGTAACGATGTTTTTAAGTTCTACTCTCTTTACATGCACCTTGCGCCACCGGCAGATATCGGTGCCAATAGCTCCCCAAGTACTCGCTATAAAATGGTAATGGAGCAAGGCAAAAGGAATGTACGTACCTTCAAGTTAGACAGTGAACCTAAACAAGAAAGCAAACTAGATAAAGTTGGAATGTCGAAAGGGACGATTCTTGAATATCTCTATGCTGAGGAAAAGGAAACTCATAAGTACAACATCAATGGCATCGATTATCACATGATTAAATGCCGAGTGGTTGAAGCGGGCGATCAAAATTCCACTCGAGAAAAAGGCATGGAAGGGAAAATGGTTTGGTTTGCTGCAGGGAAAGACAGTGAGTTCGACATTCTAGAAAACACCAGTGTGATGCAGCCTGTACCAGTATCAGAGCTCCCTTGGATGAAAGAAGACGCTGCGAAGTTACGTAATGGCAGTGTGGTGCCACTCACTTTGAATGTCGAAGGAACCCCAGATCTCGGTATATCTATCAATGCGGGGGATGAAATTGGCTATATGGGTCTTCATGAATACAGCAACGACATCAACGCGACCAAAAAAGAAGATAACAGAGTTCACATCGAGCTGTTCTCTATCGATGAGCCGCCGGAGTACTTTAAGAAGTTAATATCCCCACCTAATGCTGAAGAAACACCATTGATAGTGATTGATGGGAGTGAGAGTGATGGGGCGCTGAGTAGTGAAAATACATTCTTCGTATCGCTAGCCAAAGAAGTATCAAAAAGCAGAAAAAGTAGTGATGAAGCAGCAGATAGTGAAGAAGTAGATTTCTCTTCAGCCACACCCAAAGAGCTGAAAAACTATTTGAACAATAAACGAAAACACTTCGAGCGTGTCATCGTAAAACACCCATCTGATTGGCATGTAGAAAAATCTGACTCAATCTATGAACGAGTACACGCAGTTGCCAGAGAAATATACGAACAACTTCTCTCGAGAGCTTTTGTAAGTTTAGAAGATTTTGAGAATTCGCCATGGAGAGAGAAGGTTCTCGCTGAGTATGATGTTTTTTCGGAGCATGAAAGGTGTAGGGGAAAGCAATTTTCTTGGCTAGAAACTTTTTTAGAAAACAAGGTACTCTGGCACTATTATCCATTGTCGTTCTTACCAAGATTTATCAGAGTAGAACTAGGTAAAACTTCAGAGAGGTTTGAGTCTGGGGGGCGAGGGGGTGGAGTTATATCAACTGGAATAGGAGACCATGGAGGAAAGTCTTACGGAATATATCAATTTTCCTCTAATAAGAAAGTCGTTCACAAATTTATAAAACAATCCAAATTTTATGACGACTTCAGTGGAGTTGATGTAGCAAGCGATCAATTTGACAAAATCTGGAAAAAAGTTGCCAGTAATAATGAAGCGGAGTTTAGGCTCGAACAGCATGCATATACAAAAAAAACGCACTTCGATAAACAGTTTGAGACTTTAGTTTCCAAAAATATCATTAAGCCTACTAAGTCAGCAGCAATAAACGATCTTGTTTGGTCAACAAGTGTACAGCATGGTCCAGAGACAAGGTTGATATTAAATGCAGTAAAGAACAAAAAGGGGCTTTCTCATAGAGAGATAATAGTATTAGTTCAAGACTATAAATATGATAATGTAGAACGATTATTTAGAAGTTCTCCTTCTTTATGGGAGGGACTTAGAGCGAGGGCTAGATCTGAAAAGAAAATGCTTTTATCTTTACTAGAATCTAATGCGGTTATTAAGGAATAACAATGGAAAGATTAATAGTTTTCATGGCTTGCATGCTATCTTCATTAAACTTGAATGCCAATGATAGTGTAGATTATAAGTCCTGTCTGAAAAATGCTCAGGGTGAGACATATTCAATTTTGTCCTGTATAGACATTGAAACCAGAAAAGTGGAATCAAGAATTAAGAGTTTACTCACAAAAGAAAAGTATGTAGATCAAGTCGTTGATATAGTTAAGGACCTGGAAGGTTATTACACACTACAACGAGAGCTTATATCAAATAAGTGTGATACTTACAATAAAATATATCCGGGTGGGCAGGGAGCACTACTACTAGAAAAGGAGTGTATACTAAGTTCTATGGAGAGTGAGAATAGATTGATTGAAGATATAATATCAACCGCAGAGTTTGAGTATGGAAACTAAAGTATTGCTCCCTAATGAAATATATGAAATTTAACGTAGTAGATGTCAATAAACTCTCCTTGGTGAGAAATCAAGTGTAACGTGAAAATCGAACCTTACGCATGGTAGGTTAAGAGCGTGGGCACTGCTGATTGTAATGCCATTGAGTATAGATTAAATAATCTAATGAACGGTGTTTCGTTAGTAGTATATTTTTATAGTTTTCACTTCATAGGAGCCTATAATGTCTAAGTTTATTAAATTTTGTATAGTAAAGGGAGATGAATTATTTTCACAAGGAAATTGATACTACTGATTTTTTTGTCATTCAATGCATTGGTATATGGCGTTGAAAATAATATTGAGCAAAATCAACTAGTGCAGATAAATAGCAAATACATTGAAAGGTTTGATGAGGCTAAACATACCTTTGAAGAAAGGCTACAAGAGATACGTTCATCATCTATTGAAGGGAAGATTGAATTCAGTGAAATGGTATCTGCGTGGGTTGTTTTTGTAGAAAAGAAGTGTGCTTTTGAGAGCAATGAATCGAAGGGAACAGATGCAGAGTTAGCAACGCTCCTATCTTGTAAAGTTAATGAGTATAACGAGATGAATAATTATTTATTAGAGTCAGTTATTAATATGCCATGATTGGGCTTAGGCATAGGTACCGAAAGAAGATGGTTGATAATGTTGGCTAGATGCTATCCCCTATTTTTTCTAGTTCTCCCTTCACTAGGTGTAGCGAATGGAATTGAACTTAGCTTAAATAGTGAATTAAGGGTTTATGCTGTAACTCAGGACGATGTCAATCACCCTATAGCTTTGTACTCTGAAATAGGAAGACAGACATTTAAGGTCGATCAGTACCCATTTGAAGGTAGTGATCCCTTTATAAATGGAATGTCCAAGTTTCAGTTGGGCAGTGATCTCTATGTTTTAGTTCAAGTGCGCTGGGATATAAGTCATTATGATATTAAAGGTAGCGACTACGTTGGCTATGTATACCAGTTGAAGAACGAGAGGCTAACTTTAAATAAGGTTATTAGCAAGGATAGAAACTTACAAGGCTTCAGTGGGTATCAGTCGGATGGTTCTGTTTCTAAATATCGTTATGAATCCACCTTTGATGTTGTTGATTATATAAATTCTGCTTACCCAAATGGATATAAAATTAATATATGTAGTGATAATGAAGTGGTTGCTCTTTCTTGCAGGCTTGATAATAAGAAAGTGGTTTCCTTGTGTAAGGAAGGTAATGCATTAACATATAAATATGGCATGCCATATGATATCGAAATAACATATCCATCTGATAAAGAGAGTGAAATATTAGCTAATGAATATATGGATAGCGACTTAATTAAAGAGTATGCCTTCGAAAGGCAAGATTATAACTATTCGCTTAATTTTAATATCTCTTCAGGCAATATTAATAATTTTAATAACGGCTACTATGAACTTAGAGTAAAATATGATGGTAAAGTCGTGTTTGAAAGCGATTGCAGAGAAATGCTTAGTGATGTGTATGTTTCCGATTGGAAAGCTAAATTATAATGAATTACGTGGTTTTTGATTTATGAGTAGGTATTTTGTTCTTGTATCGTTTGTGATGGGTTTGTTTGGAGTCAGTTCTGCTAATGCAATTCACCCGCAAATAAACGTAAAATATAGTGATATTACTATAACTTTATGTAGCGATGAGGAAGATATTTACTTTAATGCAAAGTTACAGAATGGCAAGTTTGCCTCGTTATGTGGATACAAGCATAAAAGCCCGAGCACAGGTTATGTAAAATATAGATATGGTTTACCAGGTAATATAGAGTTAGAGTACCCAAATGACTTGGGAACACCAAAAGATAGATTTTTAACCTACCACGTTAGGTTAGGCCCAAATGCTCAGGGGAGAAAGATATTCTTTTATATAGGAGACTATCGATATAATATAAGCAACGTCGCAGGTAATTGTAGTTTACGAGTCTCTAAAGGAAAGAATGTTGTATTTGAATCTTGGTGTGATGAACAGTTATGGCTGAATTCTTTTGGTGGTAGTCGTTCTGGGTCGGTAATTCTTAGTGATGAGTTAATAGAACGGTTTCCGGAACAATTCCAAGATCCAAGTGAACCTGAGTTTCATTAGAGATAGAATAAGAAGGTTATGGCTTTTTAGGGGGCTATTAAAAGTAGTCGGTATGATATAGATAGTTAATGCTTCTTCATTATTTACAGGTGGTCGTAGATAATTATATGCGAAAGCATTTAAATACTTTGGATAATGTACATGTTATATAAGTTAATGGCTATGTTAATTTTTTATGCTCTTTCTTTTTCAGTAAAGTCATACGTAAATATAGAGTTCTCGGATGATTTTGATATTAAGCTTGAACAGAGGAAGTTAGATTATAAAAACGGAGATATGTTATTAAATGAAAAATATACAAAGATCTTGGAGTATTTAAATAAATATGATCTGGATGCTGAGTTTAAGGAAGCGCAGCGGAGTTGGTTGAAATACAAAGTTGAGTCATGTAGTGGTAAGGAGTTTTTTGAAAATACAGATGTGAGTAGTGATATTATGACGCAGTACCTTATTGCAGATTGTATGTCATGGGTCACATATGCTAGATTGCTAGAGTTTAACTATATTGAGTCTAGAAAAACTGAACTTGCCTATATTCTTCGCCCAAATAAATTCAACTCAGAATTGAATTATTATACGGACTCTTGGAAAGACTATGTTTCTAAATCTTGTAGTATCAACTCAAAACTCCACAATGAAAAAATTGAACAGTGCTTAGAAAGGATTAATTACTATTATAGAGAAGTTGATTTGTAATGATTTATATTTTTCTTGGGAATGTAGCTTGAAGAACCAGTAAGATGAAGTATGTTTAAGACTATCGTGATATCTCAACTATTGATGCTTGTTAGTTTTTATTCTTTTGGCAGTCTTCATGGAGGGTGGTTTTATGAAAATGAACATAGTAGCTTCACCTTGAGACTGTCTAGTAGCGATAAGTCAGGTGAGCACAAACTTAACTATATGTTTGTTGAGCTCTCTACTACGGGATAAATGTATATGCTAAAGAATCAATGGGAAGTAAAGATTCGCATTTCTAGTTTGATAACGCTTCTAACGTTTACTCTTCCAGTAGTTGCTGAATCTTTGGATATTACCCCCAGTTTTAGGATCGGAAAGTGTAAGCAGATCAAAGGGGAAGCCAATCTGAATAGTTGTTTTGGTCGTGAAAATGTATTCTCAACCTACGAGTTTACTAGAGACGGTGAGGAACTCCCCGCGACCATACTTTACCCAAATGTTGAGGGTAAGACACTACGCATTTTTTGGTTCGATGACCAAAGGACGGAGCCGCGAAGCGTGAAATTGACTGCCGATGGAAGTCAATGGAGAGTTGGAACCGAGCTATATGTCGGTTTAAGTAGTCAGGAACTTGCTAAAGTAAATAAGGCGAACTTTGCCGTGAGAGACTTTGATTTTGATGAGCAAGGTGAAGTTTTGTGGAACTCTGGCTTTGTAATGAGCGTTTTCGCGCCAGAGAGGCTTAGGGTGTATCTAGATATTCAAAACGATCTGAGCTCAGAGCAGATGATGGCTGTAAGCGGGCAGGGCGTGTTTTGTTTCTCTCAGGCTGAAAAGCTCGGTGTCAAAATGGCAATAAAAGAGATTAACCTATATTTTTCCGACCAACACCACTTAGAGGTGGACTGTAATGACGTGGAAAAATAACCATGTAGTGCAGTCGCTTCACAACAAATAATGGAAGCAACAACGCTTACACTAGTTCGTTGATTCAACCTCTTCCGAACTCGTCTCTTCATTCACCGCCGTCTTAATCGACGAATCAACATAAGGCGCATTCGTCAGGTTGATCTGCAGTTTAACTACACTGCTTACCAACTCAATCAGCGGTGCCCATTGCACTTTCTTCTCTTTTTCAAAGACATAATCGAAGTTTTCTGGACTCCAATCGATAAAGTACTGAGGGTTTAGCGTGCGGCCCAAGAAGCGGATCTCGTAGTGAAGGTGCGGGCCTGTTGAAGTGCCGCTGTTGCCACAGGTCGCAAGCACATCGCCCTTGCTAACAAACTGACCACTTTTAGCTTTAAATTTGTGCAGGTGAGCGTAAGAACTCATAAAACCGAAAGCATGACGGACGGTGAGGTAGTTACCATAGCCTTGGCGACTTGGCCTCACGGTTTCAACCACACCGTCGGCAGGCGCTAAGATTTGCTCGCCAGTTTTACAGGTTAGGTCGATACCACTATGAACGTGACGTTTACCGGTAATAGGGTGCGTGCGTCTGCCATAAGAGGAAGAGATGCGCTGGTAAGTCATTGGACTGTCGTTGGGGATGAGTCTTAGCATGGTAGCGCGCACAGCTGAGTCAATAGCTGCAGCGTCGATGCGCTCTTCTAATGGCATCTCACTGTCATACTGCTCTTCATCGACAAGACCAAGTACCGCTTCAACATCGTTTACACGCTTACCGAGAAGCTGTAATGAATCACGCTTTTCTTCAAGCTCTTGAGAGAGGTCGTGCATTTCATTCACTTGCTCTTCTAACTTTGCCTCGAGCATAGCTTTTTCTTGGTGCAGACTTGCTAACGATCCCTCTGTTGAAGTCAGTTCTAGCTGTGACTGCTGATACGAATACCCAACTAACCCCAAGCCAACAGGGAAAGCCGCAGCTAGTAAGATAGCTGTGTAGGTGCGCTTTTTTCCTAGGCGCAGCGTTTTCTTCTTTCCTTGTTGTGTTGGTATAACAACGCGAATCTTATTGGGCATAGTAACGGTTCGTAGATAACAGTCTGTCTATAAAACAACGTGAATTTTCAGTTAATTCCGCTAATTTGTGGCACAAAATCACAAAAAAATAGGGCGCTATTATTAGCGCCCTAAGGGAAAAAAACAAGTTTATCTGTAAATCAGTTGCTTATTTTGAGATACGCTTGTACTTGATGCGGTGTGGTTCAGCGGCTTCAGGACCAAGCGTCTTCTTCAACCATTCCATATACTCGGTATAGTTACCTTCGTAGAAGTTAACCTGACCTTCATCACGGTAGTCGATGATGTGAGTCGCGATACGGTCAAGGAACCAACGGTCGTGCGAGATAACCATGGCACAGCCAGGGAACTCTAGAAGTGCTTCTTCTAGTGCACGCAGCGTTTCAACGTCAAGGTCGTTGGTTGGCTCATCAAGTAGTAGCATGTTACCGCCAGCTTTAAGAAGCTTAGCAAGGTGTACACGGTTGCGCTCACCACCAGATAGCTCACCGATGATCTTCTGTTGGTCGCTGCCTTTGAAGTTAAAGCGCGAGCAGTATGCACGAGCTGGGATCTCAAAGTTGTTGATCTTGATGATGTCAGCGCCTTCAGAGATCTCTTGGAATACTGTATTGGTGTCGTTCATTGAGTCACGGAACTGCTCAACAGACGCCAGCTTAACGGTATCACCTAGGTCGATCGTACCTGAATCTGGCTGCTCAGTGCCGCTTAGCATCTTGAATAGCGTTGATTTACCTGCACCGTTGGCACCGATAATACCTACGATAGCACCCTTAGGAATGCTGAATGATAGGTCATCGATAAGCACGCGGCCGTCGAAAGACTTAGTTAGGTTGTTCACTTCTAGAACTTTGTCACCTAGACGCTCACCTGGCGGGATGAACAGCTCGTTGGTCTCGTTACGCTTCTGGTGATCGCCGCTTTGCAGCTCTTCAAAGCGCGCCATACGTGCTTTAGACTTCGCTTGGCGACCTTTAGGGTTTTGACGAACCCACTCAAGTTCTTTCTCGATGGTCTTTTGACGAGCTTTCTCTTGAGACGCTTCTTGTTGTAGACGCGCATCTTTTTGCTCAAGCCAAGAGGTATAGTTACCTTCCCATGGAATACCTTCACCACGGTCAAGTTCTAGGATCCAACCTGCTGCGTTATCTAGGAAGTAACGGTCGTGGGTAATCGCCACAACGGTGCCAGTGTAATCAACAAGGAAGCGCTCTAGCCAAGCTACAGATTCAGCATCCAAGTGGTTGGTTGGTTCGTCAAGAAGCAGCATGTCTGGCTTCTCAAGCAGTAGGCGACAGATAGCAACACGGCGACGTTCACCACCAGAAAGGTGTTGGATCTTCGCATCCCACTCAGGAAGACGAAGTGCATCTGCAGCGCGCTCTAGAGCGTTTTCTAGGTTATGACCTTCTTTCGCTTGAATCAGAGCTTCCAGTTCACCTTGCTCTTTTGCTAGCGCATCAAAGTCTGCATCTGGTTCTGCGTAAGCTGCGTAAACTTCGTCAAGACGCTTCATTGCACCTGCAACGTCAGCAACGGCTTCTTCAACGATTTCGCGAACCGTTTTTGATTCGTCTAGTACTGGCTCCTGAGGTAGGTAACCTACGTTTAGACCTGGTTGTGGGCGTGCTTCGCCATCGATGTCAGTATCAATACCTGCCATGATGCGTAGAAGCGTTGATTTACCTGCGCCGTTAAGACCAAGTACACCGATTTTCGCGCCAGGGAAGAAGCTTAGAGAAATGTCCTTAAGGATTTGTCGCTTTGGTGGCACCACTTTGCTCACACGCGACATAGTATAGACGTATTCAGCCATTGCCGATCGTTCCTAATTTTGAAGTCAATAAAGTTCCTATTTTACACCACCGAGCGGAATCCTTTCAATTTTACTTCTAAGAAAGCATGCATCGATTGAAACGCTTCGAAGGGATAGTGCGTATCAAATAGCCAGAAACAAATTCTTAATAACAAAGCCATTGGAAAGTTGACTCATTTGGTCTTAAATTGAAGTTTGACCATGCATTAAATGACAGCTGACACGGTCGTCAGGAAAACAATAACAATATCTCTTATGGTCAACGTTCACAGCATCGAAGGAATGGTTACATGGATTTCAAACGACGATACTCAAAGCCGTTACTAGCAACAGCATACGGAGCTATCGTATCACTGGCTATGCCAGTTTTTATGGGCACCGCCCAAGCCTCTGAAACAAAACTTGAACGTCAGCGCGATACGTATGACAAAGCCCAAGATCTCATCGATAAAAAAGACATCAGTGGCTACAACAAGATCCGCGCTCAAATTGCGGACTACCCGTTAACGCCTTATGTCGATTACCGAGTTTTTTCTCTGCAGTTGAAAGACAAATCGGTCTCCGAGGTGAATCAGTTTATAGAAACGCATCAGGCGTTCCCTTTCTCTTCGCGTATCCGTGCGCCGTTTATCGACCAGTTGGCGAGGCAGAAACGTTGGGATGACCTTCTAGCGTTTCAAACCACTTACCCCAATGGGGAGCGCTATCAGTGTCATTACCATTATGCGCAGCTAAAAACAGGCGACAGCAAAGCAGCGTATGAAGGTGCGGCAAACTTATGGAAAAGTGGCGATAGCGTCGATAGCGCTTGCGATCCCTTGTTCGATTCATGGAGTAAGGCAGGGCTGCGCACAGATGATTTGATTCTCGAGCGAATGACGCTGGCGTTTAAAAACCGCAATGGCTCCTTAATTAACTATCTCAACAAGCAGTTGAAAACCTCAAAAGGAAAACAGCAAGGTAAGCAGATCCAAGCCCTGTTCAAGTCACCTAAAAGCGTAGCAACGTTTGCCGCAAGTAACTTCCCTGAACCAAATCGCAGTTTACTGACGGAGTCGGCACTGCAAAAACTCGCGAGAAGCGATAAAGAGCAAGCGCGCAGTGCACTCTCGAAGCTCAATAAAAACAGTAAATTGACGCCTGAGCTGAAACAGTCGATGAATGATTACGTGGCGATGCGCTTTATTACCACAGACTCAGACAGCGAAGCTAAATGGCGAGATGGGGTTTTAGCGACATCGAGCAATGATGGTTACCTAGAGCGTCGCGCTCGTTTAGCTGTGCAGCAAGCCGATTGGAAAGGGCTGACTCAGTGGATAGATAAACTGAGTGACAAAACAAAACAAACCAGCCGTTGGCAGTATTGGCTAGCGCGCGCTGAGATAAGCAATGGCGATAAAGCACAAGGCGAGAAGAGACTAGAGTCTATCGTTGGGCAGCGCAACTTTTACAGTGCAGCCGCAGCCACGCATTTAAAACATTCGATTGTTTATCCGATTTCGACGACCACATTTGATAGCAAAGTGGTTGCGCCTTATCAGAGTAGCTTGATTCGCATCGAAGAGCTTATTAAGCGCGATAAGATTGCCGCGGCGAAATCTGAGTGGCGCTATCTACTTTCTAATGTTTCTAAGCCAGAGAAAGAGATGCTCGCGGCCTATGCTGGACAGATGCGTTGGCATCACCTTACCGTGGTGGCAACCATATCTGCCAAGATGTGGGATAACATGGGTCTTCGCTTCCCGACTGCGCACCAATGGTGGTTTAACTTCTATGGGGAGAAGTTGGACTTAGATACTGATCTTCTGATGTCTTTGGCAAGACAAGAAAGTGCGATGGATGTGGAAGCCCGCTCTCCTGTAGGCGCTCGTGGAGTGATGCAAATCATGCCCGCCACTGCGAAATACACCGCGAAAAAGCATAAAATTGCTTATAAGCGAACCAGTGAACTGTATCAAGTAAATAAAAACATTGAGATAGGTTCACATTACCTCAACGAGCTGTTGGGTAACTATGACAATAACCGTATCTTTGCGCTCGCTGCTTATAATGCCGGACCCAACCGCGTGAAGCGTTGGCGAGCAGCTTCTGATGGCAACCTAGATGCCATCGCATTTATTGAGGCTATACCATTCCGAGAGACCCGTGGCTACGTCCAGAACATTCTGATGTTTCAGGTCTATTATCGTGATTTGATGGGTGTTCAAGGAAGTTTCCTCACCGATGCAGAGGCGAATAAGCGGTACTAGTTACCGACCACTAGGAATTGGCGTGGGCTTGGGGTTAGAATGGAGTATTGGAAGTCTCTAATGGAATGATTCATGGAACCTCAATATCAAGATTGGCAACAAGTTCTCGACCTGATTCAACGTTCGCAAAGCACAGAGCAACAAGCGCAGCTCATGACGATGCTGTTAACGCCAGATGAGCGTGAAGCGGTCACTGCTCGCGTTAACATCTTATGTGAGCTACTAAAAGGGGACTTATCTCAGCGTCAAATTAGCCAGATGTTAGGGGTGGGTGTTGCGACCATTACTCGAGGCAGTGCAGAGGTGAAGCGCCTTGAAGATGCAGAAAAGAACGCATTGAGTGACTTGCTGTTAAAATAGCGAGACCTATTAGGTCTCGCTCACTGGCACTAGCGTAACGTGCGGCTAGAAATGGTCTGGATTCACGAAAGGGATCAGTGCCAATATCAAGGCTTGATGGTATACCGAACTGCGAGTGAGCTGGTGTTGAGTTAATAGCGCAATGGCGCCGCCTTTTTGTTTGATGTTGTCGGTGCCAAACGTTTTATCCATAACATCGCCAAGTTCTACCGTAGGCGATAGCTGCTCAACAACAGCCGGTGGCAGCATCAAGCTCGCGCTTCTGGACTCACCAACCAGTCCTTGTGATTCAATCACCATCCACGCAAAGGTACAGCCACCGTCCAAACCAGCTTCAATCCCCACATAAAAGTCACCACCTTGCTTAGCCTGTTTGGCATTGTTAACCCGGTTCACAGCACCGCGATGGGTTTCTTCGTTATCCATAGGCTGGTCGGCCACACCACTTGGTACGCTAACACCCTCAAATTCAAATGTTTGGTTTGGGAAAGCCGATTCAAACGCGCTTTTAACAGCATTGATTTTGGCTGGGTTTAATGAGGCAATAACGACCTTTTTCATGACTGACTTATCCATGTATAAAACGTAAGAACCTAATTCTAACGTAAATCTTCCCTATTCATGTCATTTAAATCTTCAATATCCCTAACCTTGGTTGTGACCGATTCAGGGTCCAACTAGGAATCAATATAATTTTTATAGTATGATGTTCTGTTTTTTATAGTCAGAAACTTCAACAAGAGACAATGGATATGAAATTAAAACAAGTAGTGGTGGCTTTAGGAATTATGACGCTGGCAGGATGCCAAGCGACGCAGCGTCAAAATGCCACAACGGGTGAGTATGAGACGAACTCAGCGACCAAAGGTGCCGTGATCGGTGCGATTGCGGGAACCGCTGTGGGTATTGCCTCTGGTGGCGATAGCAAGGGTATTCTTTTGGGCGCAGCGAGTGGTGCGGCAATCGGTGGCGGTGCTGGTTACTACTTTGATCAGCAAGAAAAAGCGCTACGCCAAGAGCTACTAAACTCTGGGGTGCAAGTGGAGCGCACAGGCGACAATCAATTGGTTCTTCGTCTAGAAAATGGCATTGGTTTTGCGAGTAACTCGCACGCTTTAGATAGTAACATTCACAACACGCTTAAAGGTGTAGCGCGCATCTTAGTTGAATACCCAGATACAAGCCTTGTCATCGATGGTTATACCGACAGTACGGGTAGCGCCGATTACAATCAGCAGTTATCTGAAAAGCGTGCTGAGCAGGTACGCGCATTCTTGGTAAGCCAAAATGTTGCCCCAGGTCGTGCTGTCGCTCGAGGAATGGGTGAGCGTTTCCCTATCTGTAGCAACTCAACGACAGAAGGGCGTCAATGCAACCGACGTGTAGAGATTAAGATTCTACCGCTGACGTAAGCCGTGTATCGAACATAGATAAAAAAATCCCTAGGTCATACCTAGGGATTTTTGGTTTTATTCTTTGTTGTCAGCGAGATCTGGAATAACAGGTTTGACGTTGTCGATAGGGTAACAGCCCAATACTTTTAAGTGCTTCGTTATCTTCACTAACTCATCGACTGCGTTCTTCATCGCCTCAGAATCTCTATGTCCTTCGACATCGACATAAAACATCTCTTCCCAAGGGTTGCCCATGATTGGACGAGATTCAAGCTTGGTCATATTGATGCCATAGCGCTGAAGGACCAGCAAGGTTTCAACCAGTGAGCCAGCCTCTTGTGAGGTTGCCATGATGAAAGTTGTCTTCGCTGGGATCTGAGCCGACACTTCCACTGGCTTTCTCGCCACGATAATAAAGCGAGTGTGGTTCTCTGTTTGATTGGCAATGTTGCCTTGAATCGACTGTAAACCATAGAGCTTACCGCTTGCTGCGTGACCGATAGCCGCAACGTCATCGCGATTTAGCTCTTGTACTTTTTGCATCGCATCAGCCGTGCTTGCACAGGACTCAAGAGTCACGCCTTTCAGACGGCTCAAGAACTCACTGCATTGCTGGTGCGGCTGAGGGTGTGAGTATAGTGTCTTGATGTTCTCAAGACGGATCTCTTTCGTCGCCACTAGGCAGTGTTCGATAGGCTGAGTGATCTCGCCGACGATATGCAAAGTCGTGTGCTGAAGCAGATCAAATACTTCATTGATAGAACCTGAACTGGTGTTCTCGATTGGCAGCACACCATAATCTGCATGGCCAGATTCAACCGTTTTGATGACTTCTTTGAATTGGTCGCAGTTAAGTTCTACCAGTTCTGTGTTCTTGCGAGAGAAGTAGTCTCGGCTTGCTAGGTGGGAATAAGAGCCCTTTGCGCCAAGAAACGCTACTCGAGCGACGGGCTTTCGGCTTTGATCTGGATTCGCTAGATTCTGCAAGTAAACCTGCTGCAGCAACACTGAGTCTTCAATGATGGTATGAAAGATCTTAGTGATGTACGGGGCATCGAGTTCGTACTTGTCTTTACCGTTATTGATTAACTTAACAAGCAGTTGCTGTTCACGAGCAGCATCACGAACGGGTTTAGATGTCTCTACTTTGCTTTTTGCTACTTCAATGCTGAGCTTACGGCGCTCAGATAGAAGTTGCAGTAGCTGGTCATCAAGTTCATTCAGTCTCAGGCGAATGTCATCTAGTGAATAGTTGGTGTCGGTCATCAAATAGTCCTTATAAAAAAGCCTCCCGTTTGGGAGGCTTTCCGTTCGTTTTTGACTTTTCTTTCGAAAACGAAGAAGCCTCCAAGCCTAGTGGAGAAAAAAGAAGTCAAAAAAGAACAGAATACTTGGGCGCATAAATCGTTGCTTAATCATTTTTGTTGGCTAAGCCCCACAATAAGCAAGGGAGCTTAGAGCGTCAAGCAAAAAAATAGCGCCCTAAGGCGCCATTTTTTTGTGACTAAATTGAATCGCTATGCGGTAAGACGACCGTATTATTCGATTTCTTCTGCTTCTGCGAGCTCAGGCTTCTCTGTGCGACGAGCTTCAGGTTTGTGTCTTAGTTTGTTTAGCTGACGTTCCAGTTTCTGTTCTACCTCGTTAACGGCAGCGTATAAATCTTCATGAGTAGCGGAAGCGACAAGTTTGCCTTTGGGTACCGTAATGGACGCTTCGAATTTCATTTGTTTGTTTGGCTCTTCGTTGAAAGCAGTTTGGCAACTAATAATGTCCACTTGCCATTTTTCTAACTTCTTAAATTTGCTCTCAATATGCTCACGGATTGCAGAGGTGATCTCAATGTTTTTACCAGTGATGTTTACTCTCATATGTTTTTTCCTCTGTTGCATCCCTCATGGGTTAACTCCAGATTACTTATCCAGACTGAAAAGAATGTGATCTAGATCACTCTTATGCGAGGGTTTTTCGCTTCCAAATCTAAATGTGATCTATCGCAAAACTTTGTGCTGTCGAGTGTAAAAAAGCCTTTTCTTTCCGTGAAAAGTCATTAATTTGGATAGAGTAGCGTTCTGAAAATTTCCCATTTTTGGCGACTTAGTACGACCTTAAGAAAGCGGCTGGCTAATTAGTGTTCAGAATTAAAGTGTGATCTTTATCACTTGGTCGATGTCTCCTCCTTTTCTCCCAATATTCTATAAAACTCAATGTCCTGATTAAGAGCTTGTTGTTCGTCTCTGATCTCCTGTAATGACTCTAGTTGCTTGTAGATGACAAAGTATCGGTTGATGTTCGCGACATAGGTAACGGGCTCTGAACTGATATTACGTCGTGCCATTAGCTCTACATTGCCAAACCATTTGTTGGGATCGTAGCCGTGTTTCTCTGCGAGGCGACGCATTCTCGAGATATTCCCCGGCCCCGCATTGTAGGCGGCGAGCGTTAAATACACTTTGTCGTCGTCACTGATCGCATCATCGCTGAAATATCGATCGCGAATAAAGCGCATGTATTTGACCCCTGCGTGGACGTTATTCTCTATGTTGTTGATGTTCTTTATGTTGACGTTCTGGTCTCTCGCGGTACTTGGTAGTACCTGCATAATGCCAACTGCGCCTTTTGGGGAGACTTTATTCTGATTGAGCTTAGACTCTTGGAATGCTTGAGCGGCGATCATTAAGAAGTCGAAGTCATACTGATCTGCGTATTTTTTGAAGAGGGTAATGAGCTTTTCAAGCTGCTGGATGTTATTAGGATCTAGAGCCTTAGCAAACCATGATGTGTTCTCAAGATACTTATTGTAGATAACGTTACCGAGTAAGGTGCCGCCTTTAGCCGTTTTGATGTAGGCGTCCACCTGTGCGGTTAGTTTGGGAGAGTCTTTGCGCATTGCCCAAGCAATCTGACCGCCCTCACGAAGCGGTAGTTCACTGTGTATATTTAGATCATCAAAGGTTTTGTTCCAGAAGAAGGCCTTATGGCTATCGAGCACTGTCGCCTTTACATAGCCTTGTTTCACCATTTCAATGAGTTCGTAATCTTGAAGCGTCTCTTCGAGGTATTGCACCAATACAGGTGCTTGCCCTTCTTCGGTTAGTTCCCGGTTGAGTTTTTGTAAGCTCTCAAAGTAGCTTGAACTCGCTCTCACCCAAACTTCTTTACCGCTTAGATCTTCAAGGCTGCTCAGCGTTGGGTAGTCGTCACTGGTAATAATGAGCTCATCAATGCCATCGAGGATTGGGGTACTGAACTGGATCACTTGCTCACGCCCAGGTGTCACTGTGAGATTAGCGACAATCAGGTCACCATATCCGTTTACTAGGGCTGGAATCAGGTCATCACGAGGAACTGGAATGACTTGTAGCTTCACTTTGGGGTATTTCTTTTTGAAGTGCTTTTCAAAGTGGTATAGCTGCTCTGCGCCAATACCTCTAGGTAGACCTTTTTCAATGTAATAGAACCCAAGGTCGGCAGACACGAGCACTCGTATTACTCGCTTTTCCGCAAGGGTATCTAGATCCCCTGTGTAGGGGGTATTGCTTAATGGCGTAAGTTCTAATGCTCGCAGTGGGAGTGAGAACAATACGATGGCTAAACTCAGTAACAGCGCCTTCACTTCCATCACCTTTTTATTATTGTGTTAAAGGTAAATATATAAATGAAAACGCCTTTTCGCCAATTTGGGCACAAAAAAAGCGCTGATACGACAGCGCTTTAGTTGAGTCTCTTTGAAACTTAAAGAGGGTTCAGCTCAATAAGTTTCTCTGTACGCTCGACTTGCTCTTGCATGCCAAGTTCCTCGTAAGCCTTCTTCTGAATGCTCAGAGATTTGCGAGCCGCTTCTGTATCTGGATACGTTTTCTGCAGCTCTTGAGTACGATTGATCGCGGCAATCCAAGCTTCACGACGCAAGTAGAAATCGGCTGTCGCTAGGTCGTAGTTTGCTAGGCGGTTCTTCAGAGCTACCATACGCTTTTGTGCATCTTCGGCATAAGCACTGTTTGGGTAACGCTTGAGTAGGCGATCGAAGTCTGCAAATGCCGCTTTAACTGGTTCAGGGTCTCGGTCTGAACGATCAATACGGAAGATGTCATGCATAAAGTTACGATCTTGCGCCATATGACTTAGACCACGCATATACAGAACCCAGTCAGAACGCTCATGAGTTGGGTTTAGGCGAGAGAAACGCTCGATAGTGGCTAGCGCAAGCGCCAAGTCATCATTCTTATAGTATGCATAGATAAGGTCTAACTGAACCTGTTCGGTATAAGCACCAAATGGGTAGCGAGAATCCAGCGCTTCAAGACGCTCGATAGCGGATGTCCAGTTACCACCTTGCAGTGACTCTTGAGCTTCAGAATACAACTGAGACGGCGGGACATCTGGGACGGTGACTTCTTTGTCAGCACAACCAAACAACAAAGCTACAGAAAGCAAGCCTGTTAGTTTAAGTAGTTTCATACGAGAACGATTTTCCTTGACGTAAATATTTTTCCGCTTCCATTACTTTTCTTGCCAGTAACAGATACAATGATGGGCTATATTATCCACACTCGTGGTATTAGTCCCAAGGTTTTTTAAAAAGTTCGATATGGCTCAGCAGATTGAATTAACAAATACAGTAAAAGACAGCCAGTTAGGTCAACGTTTAGACCAAGCTGTAGCTGAACTCTTCGCAGATTTTTCTCGTTCGCGCCTAAAAGAATGGCTGCTAGACGGGAAAATCGCGGTTAACGGTGTCGTGGTGACCAAGCCTCGCACTAAAGTGATGGGCGGTGAGTTGATTACCGTTCAAGCTGAACTAGAAGATGAAGAACGCTTCGAAGCGCAAGATATTCCTCTAAACATCGTATACGAGGATGATGACATTATTGTTATCAATAAGCCAAGAGATTTCGTTGTCCATCCTGGAGCAGGGACACCAGATGGCACGGTTCTGAATGCGCTTTTGCATCACTACCCAGCTATCGCGGAAGTACCACGTGCAGGTATCGTTCACCGTCTCGATAAAGACACCACAGGTTTGATGGTGGTGGCGAAGACCGTTCCATCGCAAACGCGTTTGGTTCGTGCTCTGCAAAAACGCAACATTACTCGTGAGTATGAAGCGATTGCTATCGGTAAAATGACGGCTGGTGGTATGGTTGATAAGCCAATTGGTCGTCACTCGACCAAACGTACGCTGATGGCGGTGAATGAGCTAGGTAAACCTGCAATCACTCACTACCGTGTTGCGGAACACTTCCGTGAACACACGCGTATCCGTCTGCGCCTAGAAACAGGTCGTACGCACCAAATCCGTGTTCATATGTCTTACCTGCAACACCCATTATTGGGTGATACGGCTTACGGTGGTCGTGCTCGCATTCCTCGTGGTGCTAGTGAAGAACTGACTGATATGATCCGTAGCTTTGATCGTCAAGCACTGCACGCTGTGATGTTGAAATTTGCTCATCCAGTGACAGGTGAAGAGATGGAGTTCCACGCACCGGTACCTGACGATATGGTAGCGATGGCAGAAGCACTTCGTGAAGATACCAAGCTAAATAAAGAAGAAGACTATTAATGTCGACTCTTAAGCCAAACTGGCAGTCAGCATCGAATGTGAGGTCGGTGACGTCAACTCGCGAAGGCGGCGTATCTAAATCGCCGTTTTCTGGGTTGAACCTAGGAATGCATGTCGGAGACAATCCAGCAGATGTTGAAGCAAACAGACTTCAACTGGCTTCCGTAGCGAACATGCCGTCTGCCCCAGTTTGGCTTAATCAAACCCATTCTACTGTGGTTGCTAAGATTGATGCGCCAACTGACACCGTTGTCGATGCCGATGCGAGCTTCACTACCGTACCAGGTGTTGTTCTCAGCGCGATGACCGCAGACTGCTTGCCTATTTTACTTGCTGCAAAAGATGGTACTGCGGTTTCCGCCGTTCATGCGGGGTGGCGTGGGCTGGCAGATGGTATTGTTGAAAATGCCGTGTCTCTCTTCGAGTCTGAGCTGCAAGCATGGATTGGACCTGCAATCGGGTTTGATGCTTTTGAAGTGGGAGAAGATGTTCGAGACGCGTTTTGCACCAATCACCCTGAATACACAATCGCATTCAAACCGCACCCTACATCTGGCAAATGGTTAGCTGATTTGGCGCTAATCGCTGAGATGAAGCTTAATTCTCTAGGGGTCGATAGCGTTACTCAAAGTGGACTGTGTACCTTCCAAGACTCGACGCGCTTCTATTCTTATCGACGTGACGGGCAAACTGGTCGCATGGCAAGCTTTATTTGGATCAAAGCCTGATTTTCGCTCCCATCTCTTGAAATCCTCCACCTGAGTAACCATCTTATTTGCATATCAAGCCGTATGTAATTAAGGGGGTTGCTGTGCGCTTAGATCGATTTACTAGCAAATTCCAAGTCGCTATTTCCGATGCTCAGTCTTTAGCTTTAGGGCGAGATCATCAATATATTGAACCTGTTCATCTCATGGTCGCGCTGCTCAATCAAGAAGGCAGCTCGATTCGTCCATTGCTAACCATGCTAAATGTAGATGTTGTCCATCTGCGTTCAAAACTCGCTGAATTATTGGATAAACTGCCAAAGGTAACCGGTGTAGGTGGCGATGTTCAGCTCTCCAGTTCCATGGGGCAAGTATTTAACCTTTGCGATAAGGTCGCTCAGAAACGCCAAGATGCGTATATCTCGTCTGAAATCTTCTTACTTGCTGCGATTGAAGACAAAGGCCCCTTGGGGCAGTTGCTTAAAGAGCAAGGGTTAACGGAAGCTAAGATTAACCAAGCGATCGAGCAGATTCGTGGTGGTCAAAAAGTTGATGACCCTAATGCCGAAGAGAAGCGCCAGGCACTTGAGAAGTTTACCATTGACCTCACCGAGCGTGCAGAGCAAGGCAAGCTTGACCCTGTCATTGGTCGTGATGATGAGATTCGTCGCACTATTCAGGTCCTGCAACGTCGTACCAAGAATAACCCGGTCATTATCGGCGAGCCTGGTGTGGGTAAAACTGCCATCGTAGAAGGCTTGGCTCAGCGCATTATCAATAACGAAGTGCCAGAGGGTTTGCGCGGTCGTCGTGTATTGTCCCTTGATATGGGCTCTTTAGTCGCTGGTGCTAAATATCGAGGTGAGTTCGAAGAACGATTGAAGTCGGTACTTAATGAGCTTGCTAAAGAAGAAGGCAACATCATCCTGTTCATCGATGAATTGCATACTATGGTTGGCGCAGGTAAAGGCGAAGGCTCTATGGATGCGGGCAATATGCTCAAGCCGGCACTTGCTCGCGGTGAGCTTCATTGTGTTGGCGCCACCACTTTGGATGAATACCGCCAATATATAGAGAAAGACGCAGCGCTAGAGCGACGTTTTCAAAAGGTGCTGGTGGACGAGCCAAGTGTCGAAGACACCGTGGCGATTCTGCGCGGACTTAAAGAACGTTATGAGCTTCATCACCACGTAGAGATTACCGATCCCGCCATCGTCGCGGCGGCAAGTCTTTCTCATCGCTATGTGACAGATAGACAGTTGCCAGATAAGGCCATTGACCTTATTGATGAAGCTGCATCAAGTATTCGTCTACAGATAGATTCGAAACCAGAGTCGCTCGATAAGCTCGAACGTAAAATCATTCAGCTTAAAATAGAGCAGCAGGCGCTGAAAAATGAGTCGGACGATGCGAGCAGTAAGCGACTTTCGGTACTCAATGAAGAGTTAGATTCAAAAGAGCGCGAATATGCAGAGCTAGAAGAAGTCTGGAACGCAGAAAAGGCGGCACTATCTGGCACACAACATATTAAAGCGGAGCTTGAGCAAGCGCGACTGGATATGGATGTTGCTAGACGAGCGGGCGATCTAAATCGAATGTCTGAGCTCCAGTATGGTCGTATTCCAGAATTAGAAAAGCAGCTCGATCTTGCCACACAAGCTGAAATGCAGGAGATGAGTCTGCTTCGTAACAAGGTTACGGATGCGGAAATCGCGGAAGTATTGTCGAAACAAACGGGTATTCCAGTCTCTAAGATGTTGGAAGCGGAGAAAGACAAACTACTCCGTATGGAAGAAGTGCTGCATAAGCGTGTCATTGGTCAAGCAGAAGCGGTAGAAGTGGTATCGGATGCGATCCGTCGTAGCCGAGCAGGTCTTGCTGATCCTAACAAACCTATTGGTTCGTTCTTATTCTTGGGTCCAACAGGTGTTGGTAAAACCGAGCTATGTAAGACGCTAGCGAATTTCATGTTTGATAGTGAAGATGCCATGGTGCGCATCGACATGTCAGAGTTTATGGAGAAACATTCAGTGGCTCGCTTAGTCGGTGCGCCTCCGGGTTATGTTGGCTATGAAGAAGGCGGCTACCTAACTGAAGCGGTTAGACGTAAGCCATATTCGGTAATTTTGCTGGATGAGGTAGAAAAGGCACACCCGGATGTGTTCAACATTCTCCTTCAAGTATTGGATGATGGTCGTCTTACTGATGGTCAAGGGCGCACGGTCGATTTCAGAAACACCGTTGTCATCATGACGTCTAACTTGGGTTCATCGAGAATCCAAGAGAATTTCCAAGTTCTCGATTATGAAGGGATCAAGCGTGAAGTAATGGATGTTGTGACGTCGCACTTTAGGCCTGAGTTCTTAAACCGTGTCGATGAGAGCGTAGTTTTCCATCCGCTAGGTCAGCAACACATCAAGTCGATTGCGAACATACAACTTGAGCGTTTAGGCAAGCGAATGGAAGACAGTGGTTACTCTTTGGTTGTTGCAGATGCAGCGCTCGATTACATTGCGAAAGTGGGTTACGACCCTGTGTATGGTGCAAGACCTTTAAAACGCGCCATTCAACAAAGTATTGAGAATCCACTCGCGAAAGAAATACTCGCTGGCAAGGTGGATCCAAGCAAACCCGTCAAACTTATCGTCAATAACGATAAAATTGCGGTAGGACAGTAGCTAAATACTAGCGAACAATCGCGTAAAGGGGAGGGTTGCTCCCCTTTTTTGTGTCTTTTTTGGGCGTTCTGATTCTTTTGTGTACGAACAGAAAGAAAAAGCGAATTTAATGCAAATTAGCGCTTGCCAAGTGAATGGCGATCTCTATAATGCCACCTCGCTGACACGGGAACAGAGAGATAAATCTCTAACGAGTCAGAAGGTCAAATGCTTCTAAGGAAGCAAAGCAAATTAAGTTGAAAAAAGTGGTTGACACTAAAGCTTATCTCGCTAAAATGACCGTCCGTTTTGAAGCAAGCTTCGAAATAAGTTCTTTAACAATTTAAACCTATCAATCTGTGTGGGCACTCGTTGATGATAATCAAATTAGATACCTCGGTATCAAATTAGGTTTCAATGAAACGAAGTGACCATTGAATCGAAAGATTCAGCACAGTCAATTCAAACATTACATTATGTAATGTTCAGTATTCATTGAGCCGAACAAATTCTTAAATTGAAGAGTTTGATCATGGCTCAGATTGAACGCTGGCGGCAGGCCTAACACATGCAAGTCGAGCGGAAACGAGTTAACTGAACCTTCGGGGAACGTTAACGGCGTCGAGCGGCGGACGGGTGAGTAATGCCTGGGAAATTGCCCTGATGTGGGGGATAACCATTGGAAACGATGGCTAATACCGCATAATAGCTTCGGCTCAAAGAGGGGGACCTTCGGGCCTCTCGCGTCAGGATATGCCCAGGTGGGATTAGCTAGTTGGTGAGGTAATGGCTCACCAAGGCGACGATCCCTAGCTGGTCTGAGAGGATGATCAGCCACACTGGAACTGAGACACGGTCCAGACTCCTACGGGAGGCAGCAGTGGGGAATATTGCACAATGGGCGCAAGCCTGATGCAGCCATGCCGCGTGTGTGAAGAAGGCCTTCGGGTTGTAAAGCACTTTCAGTCGTGAGGAAGGCGGTGTCGTTAATAGCGGCATCGTTTGACGTTAGCGACAGAAGAAGCACCGGCTAACTCCGTGCCAGCAGCCGCGGTAATACGGAGGGTGCGAGCGTTAATCGGAATTACTGGGCGTAAAGCGCATGCAGGTGGTTAGTTAAGTCAGATGTGAAAGCCCGGGGCTCAACCTCGGAACTGCATTTGAAACTGGCTGACTAGAGTACTGTAGAGGGGGGTAGAATTTCAGGTGTAGCGGTGAAATGCGTAGAGATCTGAAGGAATACCGGTGGCGAAGGCGGCCCCCTGGACAGATACTGACACTCAGATGCGAAAGCGTGGGGAGCAAACAGGATTAGATACCCTGGTAGTCCACGCCGTAAACGATGTCTACTTGGAGGTTGTGGCCTTGAGCCGTGGCTTTCGGAGCTAACGCGTTAAGTAGACCGCCTGGGGAGTACGGTCGCAAGATTAAAACTCAAATGAATTGACGGGGGCCCGCACAAGCGGTGGAGCATGTGGTTTAATTCGATGCAACGCGAAGAACCTTACCTACTCTTGACATCCTCAGAAGAGACTGGAGACAGTCTTGTGCCTTCGGGAACTGAGAGACAGGTGCTGCATGGCTGTCGTCAGCTCGTGTTGTGAAATGTTGGGTTAAGTCCCGCAACGAGCGCAACCCTTATCCTTGTTTGCCAGCACTTCGGGTGGGAACTCCAGGGAGACTGCCGGTGATAAACCGGAGGAAGGTGGGGACGACGTCAAGTCATCATGGCCCTTACGAGTAGGGCTACACACGTGCTACAATGGCGCATACAGAGGGCGGCCAACTTGCGAAAGTGAGCGAATCCCAAAAAGTGCGTCGTAGTCCGGATTGGAGTCTGCAACTCGACTCCATGAAGTCGGAATCGCTAGTAATCGTGGATCAGAATGCCACGGTGAATACGTTCCCGGGCCTTGTACACACCGCCCGTCACACCATGGGAGTGGGCTGCAAAAGAAGTGGGTAGTTTAACCTTCGGGAGGACGCTCACCACTTTGTGGTTCATGACTGGGGTGAAGTCGTAACAAGGTAGCCCTAGGGGAACCTGGGGCTGGATCACCTCCTTATACGAAAGATTATTGCGATGAGTGTTCACACAGATTGATACGGTTTATGAATTAAAGACGATGCTTGGGTCTGTAGCTCAGGTGGTTAGAGCGTTCGCCTGATAAGCGAGAGGTCGGTGGTTCAAGTCCACTCAGACCCACCAATCTTCCTCCCAGATGATTGGCGGTAAGCATCACACTGATGGGGCTATAGCTCAGCTGGGAGAGCGCCTGCCTTGCACGCAGGAGGTCTGCGGTTCGATCCCGCATAGCTCCACCATCTTTAAGCGTTTTCTCTATCGAGAATTCTTAAAAATGGTTACTTCATTACGAAGTGATTAGCTCTTTAAAAATTTGGAAAGCTGACGAATAACATTTGATTAATGTTATTCAATTAAAAGTTCTCAAATCCTAATTCTTAGAATTAGGTACCAACACACATTCAAGTGTTCTTGGGAATCACGAAAGTGATTCATATTTGAGTCCGGCAAAATCGAGTCTGCACATGTATAAAAATGCAGACAACTTTGGTTGTTTGATTAAACAACCTCATGGTTTCATCTGAAACTCTTTGGGGTTGTATGGTTAAGTGACTAAGCGTACACGGTGGATGCCTTGGCAGTCAGAGGCGATGAAAGGCGTAATAACTTGCGATAAGCCCAGATTAGGTAGTAATAACCTTTGAGTCTGGGATTCCTGAATGGGGAAACCCACCTGCATAAGTAGGTATCGCTGAGTGAATACATAGCTCAGCGAGGCGAACCGGGGGAACTGAAACATCTAAGTACCCCGAGGAAGAGAAATCAACCGAGATTCCGAAAGTAGCGGCGAGCGAAATTGGATTAGCCCTTAAGCTTTTAATGAGACAGGTGAAGGCTCTGGAAAGTGCCGCGATACAGGGTGATAGCCCCGTAACCGACATCTCATCATCAGTGAAATCGAGTAGGGCGGGACACGTGATATCCTGTCTGAATATGGGGGGACCATCCTCCAAGGCTAAATACTACTGACTGACCGATAGTGAACCAGTACCGTGAGGGAAAGGCGAAAAGAACCCCTGTGAGGGGAGTGAAATAGAACCTGAAACCGTGTACGTACAAGCAGTAGGAGCACCTTCGTGGTGTGACTGCGTACCTTTTGTATAATGGGTCAGCGACTTATATTCAGTGGCAAGGTTAACCGTTTAGGGGAGCCGTAGGGAAACCGAGTCTTAACTGGGCGTTCAGTCTCTGGATATAGACCCGAAACCAGGTGATCTAGCCATGGGCAGGTTGAAGGTTGAGTAACATCAACTGGAGGACCGAACCGACTAATGTTGAAAAATTAGCGGATGACTTGTGGCTAGGGGTGAAAGGCCAATCAAACCTGGAGATAGCTGGTTCTCCCCGAAATCTATTTAGGTAGAGCCTCGGACGAATACTACTGGGGGTAGAGCACTGTTAAGGCTAGGGGGTCATCCCGACTTACCAACCCTTTGCAAACTCCGAATACCAGTAAGTACTATCCGGGAGACACACGGCGGGTGCTAACGTCCGTCGTGGAGAGGGAAACAACCCAGACCGCCAGCTAAGGTCCCAAATTATAGCTAAGTGGGAAACGATGTGGGAAGGCTTAGACAGCTAGGATGTTGGCTTAGAAGCAGCCATCATTTAAAGAAAGCGTAATAGCTCACTAGTCGAGTCGGCCTGCGCGGAAGATGTAACGGGGCTAAGCTATAAACCGAAGCTGCGGCAATGCATTTATGTATTGGGTAGGGGAGCGTTCTGTAAGCCGTTGAAGGTGAACTGTAAGGTTTGCTGGAGGTATCAGAAGTGCGAATGCTGACATGAGTAACGATAAAGGGGGTGAAAAACCTCCTCGCCGGAAGACCAAGGGTTCCTGTCCAACGTTAATCGGGGCAGGGTGAGTCGACCCCTAAGGCGAGGCCGAAAGGCGTAGTCGATGGGAAACGGGTTAATATTCCCGTACTTCTTACAATTGCGATGGGGGGACGGAGAAGGCTAGGTGGGCCTGGCGACGGTTGTCCAGGTTCAAGTGCGTAGGCTTGAGAGTTAGGTAAATCCGGCTCTCTTTAAGGCTGAGACACGACGTCGAGCTACTACGGTAGTGAAGTCATTGATGCCATGCTTCCAGGAAAAGCCTCTAAGCTTCAGATTGTAAGGAATCGTACCCCAAACCGACACAGGTGGTCGGGTAGAGAATACCAAGGCGCTTGAGAGAACTCGGGTGAAGGAACTAGGCAAAATGGTACCGTAACTTCGGGAGAAGGTACGCTCCTCGCGGTGAAGTCCCTTGCGGATGGAGCTATGGGGAGTCGCAGATACCAGGTGGCTGCAACTGTTTATTAAAAACACAGCACTGTGCAAAATCGTAAGATGACGTATACGGTGTGACGCCTGCCCGGTGCCGGAAGGTTAATTGATGGGGTTAGACTTCGGTCGAAGCTCTTGATCGAAGCCCCGGTAAACGGCGGCCGTAACTATAACGGTCCTAAGGTAGCGAAATTCCTTGTCGGGTAAGTTCCGACCTGCACGAATGGCGTAATGATGGCCACGCTGTCTCCACCCGAGACTCAGTGAAATTGAAATCGCTGTGAAGATGCAGTGTACCCGCGGCTAGACGGAAAGACCCCGTGAACCTTTACTACAGCTTGGCACTGAACATTGACCCTACATGTGTAGGATAGGTGGGAGGCTTTGAAACTAGTACGCCAGTATTAGTGGAGCCGTCCTTGAAATACCACCCTTGTAGTGTTGATGTTCTAACGTCGACCCCTTATCGGGGTTGCGGACAGTGCCTGGTGGGTAGTTTGACTGGGGCGGTCTCCTCCCAAAGAGTAACGGAGGAGCACGAAGGTGGGCTAATCACGGTTGGACATCGTGAGGTTAGTGCAATGGCATAAGCCCGCTTGACTGCGAGAATGACAATTCGAGCAGGTGCGAAAGCAGGTCATAGTGATCCGGTGGTTCTGAATGGAAGGGCCATCGCTCAACGGATAAAAGGTACTCCGGGGATAACAGGCTGATACCGCCCAAGAGTTCATATCGACGGCGGTGTTTGGCACCTCGATGTCGGCTCATCACATCCTGGGGCTGAAGTCGGTCCCAAGGGTATGGCTGTTCGCCATTTAAAGTGGTACGCGAGCTGGGTTTAGAACGTCGTGAGACAGTTCGGTCCCTATCTGCCGTGGGCGTTGGAAGATTGAAGGGGGCTGCTCCTAGTACGAGAGGACCGGAGTGGACGAACCTCTGGTGTTCGGGTTGTGATGCCAATCGCATTGCCCGGTAGCTAAGTTCGGAATCGATAACCGCTGAAAGCATCTAAGCGGGAAGCGAGCCCTGAGATGAGTCTTCCCTGGCACTTTAAGTGTCCTAAAGGGTTGTTCGAGACTAGAACGTTGATAGGCAGGGTGTGTAAGCGTTGTGAGGCGTTGAGCTAACCTGTACTAATTGCCCGTGAGGCTTAACCATACAACACCCAAAGGGTTTTGATGGACTCAAAACAAGAACGAATTGAATGTGTATGAGAACACATAACAGCTTTCCGAATTAAGAATTTGCTTGGCGACCATAGCGTTGTGGACCCACCTGATCCCATGCCGAACTCAGAAGTGAAACGCAATAGCGCCGATGGTAGTGTGGGGCTTCCCCATGTGAGAGTAGGACATCGCCAGGCTTTGAACAACATCTGTTTAAAGCACGATTTAGATAAGACTTTAAATAGACCACTGCGGAGTGGTAGTTCAGTTGGTTAGAATACCGGCCTGTCACGCCGGGGGTCGCGGGTTCGAGTCCCGTCCACTCCGCCACTTATTTGAGAGTCGTCTCATTAAACACGAAGATAGGGGTGTAGCTCCAATTGGCAGAGCAGCGGATTCCAAATCCGCGTGTTGGGAGTTCGAATCTCTCCACCCCTGCCATATTCAAAGGCTCTGACTTAGGTCGGAGCCTTTTTGTTTTCGCTTTTTCAAAGCGATGTGTTGGGAGTTGGGTCGCCAGCCCGGTCAAATCTCTCCATCCCTGCCATATTCAAAGGCTCTGACTTAGGTCGGAGCCTTTTTTGTTTTCGCTTTTTCAAAGCGATGTGTTGGGAGTTGGGTCGCCCGCCCGGTCAAATCTCTCCATCCCTGCCATATTTAAAGGCTCTGACTTAGGTCAGGGCCTTTTTCGTTTTCGAATTTCTATATTCTCCAACTTCGCAGTTCACTGATATACTCATTTCCATCACTACTGAAATGGATATGATTATGCCTCACTTACGCTTTAGAGCTCTTGAACAAGAGATGGTTAAAACGCTTTCAAGCCCACTTGTCGATGAGCTTCAGCCTCTAATGGATTGCCCTAGAGAGGATTTCACGATTGAACATATCAGTTCGACCTTCTTTTTTGATGCTCAGCAGAGTCATGCGTATCCTTTTGTCGAGGTGCTATGGTTCGACCGTGGGCAAGAAGTCAAAGATAAGGTCGCAAGCGTTATAACTAATCAAGTGCGTTCTGTACTTGGTAAAGAGCGAGATGTGGCTGTGATTTTTGTCGCTTTAGAGCCAAATAGTTATTACGACAACGGTAATCACTACGGCTAAACCATCGAATTAGGCTGCTCTCATAAATGCGACTGGAGAAGTTCCTTGATGTTGACTATTGTTATTGGTACTTCAGCGGATTAGTCGTTGTTTTCTAGGTTTTATTGTTGTCTTGCTTAGGACTGTTCTGCTGCTTTGAAAGGGGGTGTTCCCCAATCGTTAGGGTAAGGAATACTGTTATGACAATGATATCATCAAGGCAGTTTGCCCGATGGCTAAGAGAGAGGTTTGCTTCTGAAAAAAGCGGAGTGATCCTGACCAGAGAAGACATTAATCAACTATCCGGTAGGCAGAGTTTTACGCTGGGGTTTGTGAATGACATCCACTACGAACTGATGCAACACGGCATTGCCTTTGTGACCGATACGAGCAGAGAGAAATTCTATTTAATTCCCGTCAACTCTGCTGAAAATTGGCGTAAAAAGCTGGAGATCCAGTACGAGAAAGAGCTGTACTGCAATGTGTTCCCAATCGAAAAGTCTGGGTAATAAAAAAGCCTCCATTGGGAGGCTTTTTTGTGCTTTAGGCCATGCCTTGAATAATCACAAACTTCTCTAGCAACTCTTCATCCGTTTCCACATGATTTGGGTCGGTGATGATGCATTTTGTGATCGGGCATACCGATTGACAAGTAGGCTTCTCATAGTGACCTTTACACTCAGTGCACAGATCTGGGTCGATCTCGAAGATCTCACTTCCCATAGAAATGGCACCGTTAGGGCACTCTGGGTCGCACATATCGCAGTTAATGCACTTGTCGGTAATGAGCAGCGCCATCGTTACTTACCCGTTGGGTTACGTGTATCTTGTCCTGAGTTTAGGTTACGCATCAGTAGTGCGTAGTCCAGATCCAATTCCTCTGGTACTGGAATGAAGACAAAGTGGCCGTTACCTTTTGCGTCATCGATGCTTTCTGACTTGCGGTTTTCCATCACTTCTAGGTTGAAGACAACGTTGCCTTTTGGTGTCATTAGTTCGAGGCTGTCACCAACGATAAACTTGTTCTTCACTTCCACTTCCGCTAAGTGACCGCGACGCTTACCGGTAAACTCACCAACAAACTGTTGTGAGTCAGATACAGAATAGCCGTAGTCGTAGTTTTGGTAGCTGTCGTGTGTGTGACGACGCAGGAAGCCTTCGGTGTAACCACGGTGAGCTAGGCTCTCTAGCGTACCCATTAGCGACTCATCGAATGGTTTGCCTGCAACGGCATCGTCGATCGCTTTACGATAAACCTGTGCAGTACGTGCACAGTAATAGAAAGACTTAGTACGACCTTCAATCTTAAGTGAGTGAACACCCATCTTCGTCAAGCGCTCTACATGCTGAACTGCACGTAGGTCTTTTGAGTTCATGATATATGTGCCATGCTCGTCTTCAAATGCTGCCATTTTGTCTTCTGGACGGTGGCTTTCAGAAAGCAGTACAACTTCATCAGTTGGTTTGCCACGACCGATAGTTGTCTCAGGACGTTCGTCAACAACTTCAACAGGCTGAGCCTCAGGTGTGAACTCTTCTACGATTTGACCAGCATCGTTTTCTGTTGCTTTTTCAACTTTGTATTCCCAACGACATGCATTAGTACATGTACCTTGGTTTGGATCGCGCTTGTTGATGTAGCCAGACAGCAGGCAGCGACCAGAGTACGCCATGCAAAGTGCGCCGTGTACGAATACTTCTAGTTCAGTTTCAGGGCAATGTTCACGGATCTCTTCAATCTCTTCCAGTGATAGCTCACGAGACACGATAACGCGCTCAACGCCATTCGCCGCCCAGAACTTAACCGTCGCCCAGTTTACCGCGTTCGCCTGCACAGACAGGTGAATTGGCATTTCTGGGAATGCTTCACGAACCATCATGATAAGACCTGGATCAGACATGATTAGGGCGTCAGGGCCCATTTCTACCACAGGCTTTAGATCGCGGATGAACGTCTTAAGCTTTGAGTTGTGTGGTTGAATGTTGCATACCACATACAGCTTTTTACCTTGAGCGTGTGCTTCATCGATACCGATTTTTAGGTTCTCGTGGTTGAACTCGTTGTTACGAACACGAAGGCTGTAGCGAGGTTGACCTGCGTATACTGCATCGGCGCCGTACGCGAATGCATAACGCATGTTCTTAAGGCTGCCAGCTGGTGACAGAAGTTCTGGAGTAAACATTGCTTTATATCTCTAATCTGATTACAAGTCAGTGTTGTGCCACCTAATGGCACTAAGGGGCGCAAATTTTACGCTAGTATGGGGAGATTTCCAAGTTTTGAATCAAGCTCGCTGCTCTAGAAGTATGGGTACGATTGAGAAGCGAGCTTAGTAAAGAAGGGGTTATTGCTTAGGTAGGCCGCCTAGTGCGTCATACAGGTTAGGCAAGAAGGCACCAAATTCACCACATAGAAGTGAGAAGTCTGCGTCGATACGAGCTGCAGCGTCTTCACGTGGGATATCATCGTTTTGATCCTTCAACTCGTCGCTGAACTTCAAGCGTTTAATGCTGCCATCATCAGCCAAGACAAATTCGATACGGTCTTGCCAGTTAAGCGCCAGCTTAGTCACAAACTTGTTGGCTTCAATGTGACCCAAGATTTCGTCGCTAGACAGTTCTTGTTTCTTACAACGGATAACGCCGCCATCTTCAAGAACTGATTTCAACTCCGCTTCATCAAGAAGGTTGAAGCCGGTTGGTGCTTCGCTGGTTTTTACCCATTCTGTCAGCGTATTTTCGATAGGCTGCTCTGGGAATGCCGGGATAACCGGTAGGCTACCCATTGTTTTACGCAGCAGTGCAATCACATCTTCAGCTTTCTTATAGCTGCTGGCATCAACAATCACAAAGCCTTCTTTTGGCATGATAAGCAGGTGAGTAAGATTACTGCGGCTAAACGCGCGTGGCAGAAGATCAATGATGATTTCGTCTTTAAGATCGTCTTTCTCTTTCTTCTTGAGAGGGCGACCTTCTTGAGTTTCAAGTGCTTCTACCTTGCTAGCCAGAGAGTCTTTGATAACCGACGCTGGTAGCATTTTCTCTTCTTTTTTCGCGCACAGTAGAATTCGGTTTTCAGAAACATGGGTCATCATATCGCCATGTTTACCCAATGCCGTGACCCAACCAAACTTCTGTTTGTCTTGGCTACCACAAGGTGTAAAGCGAAACTCTTCAAGCTGCTGCTCTAGCTTATCTGCATTAAACTCGAGTTCCTTGTTGAATCGATAGACCAAACAGTTTTTAAACCACATATTACTCTCACCTTTAGAATAGATAGCTGCACATGATAGGCAATTTTCCTTAAATTGTCCTAGCTTAAATCTCGATTATCGCAATAGATCTTGTGCGAAAGTTATATTAAAAATTGTTTTCAATGGTCACAAAAGTGTCATAATAATTCTTGATAATGCATGAAGTTGATTAGATTCCAAAAGGTTATTCAGATATGTCTAGAAGGATCCTGGTTGTTGAGGATGAAGCACCAATTCGCGAAATGCTGTGTTTCGTACTAGAGCAGAAAGGCTACCAAGCTGTTGAAGCTGAAGATTACGATACAGCAGTTAACAAACTGGCTGAACCTTACCCAGATCTTGTGCTACTTGACTGGATGTTACCTGGCGGTTCGGGCATTAACTTTATCAAACACATGAAGCGCGAAGAGCTGACTCGCAACATTCCTGTTGTGATGCTAACAGCACGTGGTGAAGAAGAAGATAAAGTACGCGGCCTAGAAGTTGGCGCCGATGACTACATCACTAAACCATTCTCGCCAAAAGAGCTGGTTGCTCGCCTCAAAGCGGTAATTCGTCGTGTGACGCCAACAGCACTTGAAGATGTGATTGATGTTCAAGGTCTTAAGCTTGACCCTGTGTCTCACCGAGTGACTGCCAATGAACAGCCTCTAGACATGGGACCAACCGAGTTCAAGATGCTCCATTTCTTTATGACACACCAAGAGCGTGTATACAGCCGTGAGCAACTACTTAACAACGTATGGGGTACGAACGTTTACGTTGAAGACCGTACTGTCGACGTTCATATTCGTCGCTTACGTAAAGCTCTTGAATCAGCAGGTCATGATAAATTGATTCAAACCGTTCGAGGCGCTGGCTACCGATTCTCAACCAAGGGCTAGCATCGAACTGGAGAGGTAAATGGTTGAAAGGTTAACCTGGAAAAAGCTGGCCTGGGAGCTGGCTTTTTTTTACACCCCATGGATCGTCGTCGGGTGGATATTTGGATACATGCCGTGGCTGCTTTTGGTTGCCACGGTTTTGCAGTTGATGTGGCATCTACATAATCAGTTGCGTTTGTCTGCTTGGCTGTGGGATGAAAAACGTCTTACACCACCATCAGGCACTGGTAACTGGGAGTCGTTGTTCAATGGCATTTATCGCCTTCAGCAAAGGCAGCGCCGCAAACGAAAAGAGCTTACTAACCTGATTCGCCGTTTTAAGAATGGTGCAGAATCCTTACCCGATGCCGTTGTCGTATTCCGCAGCGAAGGCAACATCGTTTGGTGTAACAAGTTAGCTCAACACCTTCTAGGTTTCCGTTGGCCGGATGATTCAGGGCAGCCGATTTCGAACCTGATCCGCACGCCAGACTTTATCAAGTACCTGAACAAACAAGATTTCTCAGAGCCTCTAGAAATGCGTTCTCCACTAAACGTAGAACGCATGCTTGAGCTTCGTATCGTGCCATATACTGAGGGTGAACACCTGATGGTGGTTCGTGACGTTAGTCAGCTCAAACAGCTTGAAGGTATGCGTCGTAACTTCTTTGCCAACGTCTCTCATGAGCTGCGTACACCAATGACCGTACTTCAGGGTTATCTTGAGATGACAGAAGATCCGGATATGGTCGTGGGACCTATGTGGACCAAAGCTCATGGTGTGATGACTGAGCAGCTCAACCGTATGAACAGCTTGGTCAATCAGCTGCTTACGCTATCTAAGATTGAAGCGGCGCCTATGCATGAGTTGGATGAAGTCGTGAATGTGCCTGCTATGCTGGAAGTGCTTGAAAAAGAAGCGGTAAGTCTCAGTGGTGAAGAAGGACACAAGATCAGTTTTGACGTTGATAATAGCCTGCGTGTCTTTGCCGATGATGATCAGCTGCGCAGTGCGATTTCAAACCTGGTCTATAACGCGGTGAAATACACGCCGCCAGGTGCGAACGTAAAAGTCCGTTGGTATCAATCATCGCAGGGTGCTCACCTGGAAGTTGAAGATACTGGAGATGGTATTGAAGCGCAGCACCTTCATAGACTGACGGAACGATTCTACCGAGTAGATAAAGCGCGCTCTCGTGATACCGGGGGCAGTGGACTCGGGCTTGCGATTGTAAAACACGCACTCTCGCACCATGACTCACACTTAGAAATACAGTCAGAGGTTGGCGTGGGAAGTAAGTTCTCATTCATCCTTCCAGAACGTTTGGTCGTTCAATAATGAGACTGTTAAAGCGCGTTCCAACGCTTGTTGCTCTCTGCGCTCTCATCGCAGGGAGTGCTTTTGCCGACGACCTGCCTAAATACAGCAAACTCTCAGGTGTATCGGGAAACCTCTCTTCAGTGGGCTCTGACACGCTATCAGGCATGACTACGCTCTGGCTGGAAGAGTTTAAGAATATCTATCCCAACGTAAACCCACAGATTCAGGCATCTGGCTCTTCTACGGCTCCGCCAGCTTTAGCCGAGGGTACGGCTCAGTTTGGACCTATGAGCCGAAAAATGCGTGCCAAAGAGGTCGAGGCGTTTGAGCGTCAGTACGGCTACAAGCCAACGGCACTGCGCGTGGCGATTGATGCCATTGGTTTGTTTGTTCACACCGATAACCCTATTGAAGGGCTTAACTTCAAGCAGTTGGATGCGATTTTCTCATCGACGCTCCGCTGTGGTGGCACCGAGTATCTAAGAACTTGGCATCAATTAGGTATCGAGACTCCCTGGAATGAAAGAGCCATCCAAATCTTTGGTCGAAACTCTGTCTCAGGGACGTATGGTTACTTTAAGGATAAGGCGCTTTGCGGTGGCGACTTTAGACGTAACGTCAATGAGCAGCCGGGTTCAGCGTCAGTGGTTCAATCTGTTGCGTCATCGATTAACACTATTGGTTACTCGGGGATTGGTTATCAGGTGTCTGGTGCCAAATTAGTGCCCATTGCCAATCATGGTGACCAATACGTATTGCCGACTCAAGAAAACGTGCAATCTGGACGCTATCCGTTGTCTCGTTTTCTGTATGTGTACGTCAACAAAGACCCCAATCGCGACCTCGCTCCTATTGAAGAAGCCTACATTCGATACATCTATTCGAGGGAAGGGCAGCAAATTGTCTTGAAGGATGGCTATGTGCCAGTCAGTAGAGAATTTGCACAAGGTGAACTTGCTAAAGTTGGGCTTGGCCTAGACTAGGTAATCAATGTTTGAGACGGTTAATGATAAAAAAGCGGCGCATTAGTGCGCCGCTTTTTTATTGGATTTCGAGTTGCCAGCCAGCAGATTCCCAGTATGCTTGCTCGGTCTGCAGATCTGCCTGAAGCAGCTTGTTTTGCTCCAGCCAGTCAGCTTGTTCACTGCTCAGCAGCCATTTATCTTCTTCGATACTCAGCGTAAGAGGAAGAAGCTCTTCATTGCGCTGTCCATTAACCAAGATCGATAGGCGCAGTATGCGAATCAAGCCTAAGATGTGTTTTTTCTTAAACAGCGTGAACTCAGGAAGCTCTTGCAGCTTTAGGGATTTGCGCTGAAAGCGGGCTAAGGTCGCTAGCACCAGTTGCTGCTCACTATTAAACCCCGGCATCGTGGTGTGATTAAGAATGTAGCTTGAATGTCGATGAAACGCCTGATAGCTGATGCTCAATCCTACCTCATGCAGCAGAGCGCTCCATTCAAGTAGGCTGAATAGCTCACTTTTCTTTTTAAGCCCCAATGCTTCATAGGTTTGACTCAAGAACTCATTCGCCTGTCCACGTACTTTCGCAGCATGCTCTAGGTCGACAAAGTGTTTGGCTGCCAGGTTTTCGGTGGTGCGCATGCGAATGTCGGAGCGCTGGAAGTGCTCTTCCATCTCGTAGAGTAGGCCTTCACGCAGTGCACCTGGCGAGAAATGCATTTCACGGATTTTAAGGCTTTCAAATATCGCTGTCAGTATCGCTACGCCCGCAGCAAAAACGGGTTTACGCTCAATGGTTAGTCCTGAGAGCGCAATGTCGTCGATGGAGTCAAACTCGCAGAGTTTGTCGATGAGCTTATAAAGGCGCTTATTGGTGATGATGCCATCTTCATTCCCTAGCCCAACAAGAACCTCTTTGATTGCCTTTATGGTGCCCGATGAGCCAAGAGCAACCTCCCAGCCTTTTTTCTTGTAGCGGGGAGAGAGGGCCTCTAAACGTTGCCTTGCGGACAAGATGGCTTTAGTGAAGTTTTTTGATGAGAGTTTGCCGTTAGCAAAAAACTTATTGGTGTAGCTAACGCAGCCCATCTGTGTGCTGTTTAGCAATACAGGTTCAAAGGCTTTACCGATGATGAGCTCGGTACTACCGCCACCGATATCGACCACAAGTTTAGAATTCGACTCAGTTTGGGTGTGCGCCACGCCTGTGTAGATCAAACGTGCTTCTTCTTCGCCGGGAATGACCTCGATAGGAAAGGGGAGTACCTCTCGAGCGCGCTGTAGAAAGATATGAGCGTTGTTAGCAATTCTCAGGGTATGTGTGGCAGCAATGCGGACGTTATCCACCTCAAAGCCTTGTAGACGCTCTGCGAACATAGCGAGGCACTCGAGTCCTCGCTCAATCGCTGCATTGTCTAGATTCCCTTCGGCATCTAATCCCGATGCCATGCGCACGCGCTGCTTGTGTCGACTGACGAGTTGAAGATCTTGTCCAACGACCTTTGCAACCACCATGTGGAAGCTATTTGACCCGAGGTCTATAGCGGCCACATCCTTGGCTACGACTTCATTGTTCGTCTGGTCTATCGTGTTCGTGTCCTTGGTTTGACTCATACTGCTCTAGTTGTTCTTTGTTTTTTCTTGTTTGCTTCTCTACCTGTTTAAGATAGTCGTAAATAGCAATTTGTGAACGAACTTTCTTGCGATTACCGCGTGGGACATAGGTATTGCTCATCTCTTTATCTAGCCAACGCGCCTTCACCGTGTCGGTAAAGTGAATATTGACGATATCGATAATGCGCTGTTTTAAGCGTTCGTCACGCACAGGTGCTGCCACCTCAATACGGTGATCGATGTTTCGAGTCATCCAGTCCGCTGAGGAAATGTATACCTGTGGGTCGCCATCATTGTGGGTAATGATAACGCGAGGGTGTTCCAAAAAGCGATCTACGATGCTGATAATTTTGATGTTATCACTGACGCCTTCCACTCCCGGTACCAAAGAGCACATGCCGCGAATGATCATATTGATTTTTACGCCTGCGTTGCTCGCCCCGTAAAGCTTGTTCACTAACCCTTTGTCGACAAGGTTGTTCACTTTGAGTGTCAGTGCTGCCTTTTTGCCGGCTTTAGCGTTAGCTATCTCCGTATCGATGAGTCGGTACAATTGTTTGCGTGAGTTGCGCGGAGAAACTATCAGGTGATTGAATCGCACTGGGCGGTATGGGTTCTCGATGTAGCCAAAGACATTGCGGACTTCATCTGTGATCTCTTGATCGGCTGTTAGTAGCGAGAAGTCGGTGTAGATGCGTGCGGTTTTTTCGTGGAAGTTACCAGTACCGACGTGGGCATAGCGAACGATTTCTTCGTTTTCACGGCGACTAATGAGTAGTAGCTTGGAGTGGATTTTTAAACCCGGCGCACCAAAGATCACATGTACCCCATTTTCAGTGAGTACCTTTGACCATTCAATATTGGCCTCTTCATCAAATCGAGCTTGAAGCTCCACCACTACTGTGACGCTCTTGCCATTGTGAACTGCATCGATCAGCGAGTTCATGAGGCGAGAATCCTTCGCGACACGGTAGATATTAATTTTAATACTCAATACTTTAGGGTCGAAAGATGCTTGGCGCACAAGCTCAGTGATGTGTTCAAAGGTATGGTATGGGTAATAGAGCAGAATATCTTGAGCGCGAATTGCGTCAAAGGTGTTGTCGTACCCATCAAAGTCAGCGCTGCGCATTGGTGGCAGTGGCTTGTTTTCTAGATACTCGCGGCCCACATTTGGGAAGCCAATAAAGTCTTTGAAGTTGTGATAACGACCACCGGGAATCAAGCTGTCGTAGTTGGAGATACCAAGCTTGTCGCATAGGGTCGTGAGCATGGCTTCAGGCATCTCTCGCTCATACACAAATCGTACGGGCATCGCGGTTAAGCGCTGGCTAACCCCTTCAGACATTTGCTCGAGCAGGCTGTGTTCCACCTCATGGCTCAGGTCGTATTCTGCATCACGGGTCATCTTCATGGCATAGCCACTAAGCTCATCGTAATCGAAAAAGCCACGGAAGATATCGTCTAAGCAGTAACGAATAATGTTATCGAGCAGTATGATGGTTTTACGGCGTTTGCCTTTTTGCTCTGGGACCATGACGAAGCGCGGGAGGTGATCGGTTGGGATCTCCAAGATCGCGTATTTGGATGCCTCGTCTTTTTTCATGTCCACAACAATATAGGCGTACTCGTCTTTTAGGAATTGCAGTACGTCGATATCATCTTTGAGCATAAGTGGGGTAATGTGAGGAAGCACTTCCTTCATGAAGTATTTCTTGACCCACTTCTGCTGCGTTTCGTTGAGCTGGGTTTCGTTGACAAGGAAGATACGGCGACGTGCCATTTCAAGAATGAGTTCGTTGTAGAGCTCATCAAAGCGCAGGTTCAGTTTTAGTGCTTTGCTCTGCATCTTACCGAGCAGGTGTTTTGAGTTGTCGTTCACACCACGGTCTTGATTGATCAATATTCTGCGTTTTACATCTGAGAAGCGTACTTTGTAGAACTCATCGAGGTTATTGGAGAAGATCCCTAGAAAACGGATTCGCTCAATTAACGGAACGGTTTTATCCGCCGCCTCTTGCAAGACTCGTTCATTGAAAGATAACCAACTTAGCTCTTTCTCGATATACAGTTTTTCTGCGCTCATACACTCAACCACCGACACTTTTCACTCACCTTAAGTTGCTGATGAGTGGGATGTAAGACTAATCTGATCGTGAACCTTAGAGATTGTATATGACATTTTTATTTCAAAAAGCGTGCAACGCGGCACAATTCATTATTTTCAGCATGTTAGATGCTATGTAATATAACTGTCATCTGAACGACATATTATGTTGAGGCAATTCGTGCATGCTGTTCATTAGCCTCAATCCCTTGGTGGCAAACGCCTCAAACACTCATACTGCATCAAAGAGAACGAACGTAAACTATGGCAACGGCCAAATTTTCACTACATACCAAAGACAGAAAACGCCTGATTAAAGATCGCCTCGTGCGTTGGATCGTTTCATTTGGTGGATTGAGTGTGCTGGCAGGTTTGATCTTTATCTTCGTTTACCTCGCCTTTGTGACTTTGCCGCTGTTTTCAGAGAATGAAGTGACGTGGCGTGAGCGTAGCCAAGCTGTCAATATCCAATCAGGACCTGAGTTAAGTATAGTCAGCGACAGTGGCAAACATGCGGCTTACTTCTATCGTGACGGCACTATTGTTGAGCAGTCACTCGTCTCGGGCTCACAAACGTCCTCTCAATACCTTGAACAAGGTGTGTCGGTGCAATCTTCAGGTTCGAAGACATTACTGATAAAAAATGATGCGCAGCAATGGATGGCAATTAATCCAAAATTTCAGGTTGACCCGAGCAGTGGGGACGCCAAACTCCTCATTGAAACGCCTGCTGAAAAAGATTGGTTTACGATCAATGAACCTGCTTTAATCGATGCCGTTGTTACCAAGCAAATCAAGGCCATTGCTTCAGTTGATAACCAAGGGTTTGTGCATCTTGATATACGTGATACTGCGACGGATGCAGAATTCAGCTCTTTCTCAACACTCGGCCCTATTGAAGATGCGAGTGATATCATAGTCACCCCAGACGCGAAGACCATCTATGTAAAAGCGGGGAATAGCTTAGCGGTTATCAACCGCGAGCCGCAGGCTCTAAACGTTCGTGAGATCATCGATCTATCAACACCAAATGGGGCTCAAGCGACGCATATCCAATTGTTGTCGGGTGCCTACTCCTTGTTGGTTCAATACGACAATCAGCAGGTATGGCAATGGTTTGATGTTTTAACCAATGGCGAACGAACGTTGACGCCAGTCCGCTCCTTTCAGTTTGATGCGGATATTGTTGCCTTAATTCCAGAAACCATGAGTAAAGGCTTTGCTGTTGTATTGGATGATGGTCGTTTCCAAACCCTATATACCACCAGTGAAAAGTTGGTGACGGAGAGCCAGCTGCCTAAAGGTGAGCCAAAGACATTCGCTATTTCGAATAACAATGATCATGCGTTGTTGGTTACCGGAGAGCACACTTTTACCGCGTTCATCCCTAACGATCACAAAGAGATTTCATTCAGCGCGCTGTGGCAAAAGGTGTGGTACGAGAGTTATCCAGAGCCTGAATTTATCTGGCAAACTACCGCTGCATCTGACGATTTTGAGGGTAAGTACAGCCTAGTGCCTATCGCTTTTGGAACCATTAAGGCGGCAATGTTTGCGATGTTGTTCTCAGTGCCGATTGCTGTATTTGGTGCCATTTATACAGCGTATTTTATGTCGTCTAAAATGCGTAAGGTCGTCAAGCCTACCATTGAGTTGATGGAAGCTCTGCCCACAGTCATTATCGGTTTTTTGGCGGGGTTGTGGTTTGCGCCTATTGTCGAAACACACCTTCCAGCAATCCTTCTTCTGCTGGTGGCGCTGCCTCTGCTATCGCTGCTTACTGGCGCAGTCTGGTATGCGATCCCTAGAGCCTACACCTCTAAATTACCGAGCGGACTTCATCCGTTTACTCTGATTCCGGTGATCATCACCGCTATCTATCTCGCGATGACCTTCTCAAGTGATATGGAAGTGATGTTCTTTAACGGCGATGCGAGGGTATTCTTAGCTCAGCATGGCATTGATTTTGACCAGAGAAACGCCCTAGTCGTTGGCTTTGCGATGGGGTTTGCTGTGATCCCAACCATTTTCACTATCGCTGAGGATGCGATTTTCTCCGTGCCAAAACACCTTTCGGACGGCTCTTTAGCGCTGGGCGCAACCCAGTGGCAGACTTTGATTTATGTTGTGCTACTTACCGCCAGTCCCGGTATTTTCTCTGCGGTGATGATGGGGTTGGGTCGCGCTGTGGGTGAAACCATGATTGTGTTAATGGCGACAGGTAATACTCCGATACTCGACTGGAACATCTTTGAGGGTATGCGAACCTTGTCGGCTACCATGGCGGTTGAGTTGCCAGAGTCGGAAGTAGGCAGCAGTCATTATCGCTTGTTGTTCTTAATCGCTTTGATCTTGTTTAGTTTTACTTTTGTTGTGAACTCGCTAGCTGAGTGGGTGAGACAAAGACTCAGGGAGAAATACAGTGCGCTGTAGTCATCGAAAGGAGCCCAGCTATGTTTAAGTGGCTCAAATCTGGTGCGCCTTGGGTTTGGCTAACAGGGGGCGCGGTAAGCATCAGTCTGATTTCCGTATTAGGACTACTGCTGCTCATTGGTTGGCGCGGTCTTACCTATTTCTGGCCGGCTCCCTTATATCAATGGCAAGATGATAACGGCTCAGCATTAATCGGTCAGGTGTATTCGAAGACTTGGGTGCCGACTTATAACATTCCGAATGCGAACGAACTGCTGCCTCAAGAGGTTTTAGAAGCCGGAAAGGTGGAGCGCTATAGCATCAAGATAGCTAACCGAGATCTTTACGGTATTGATTTTGTCTCGCTGCTTTCCTCCGAGCTTCATCAGCAGCAAACCCCGAGCGACTTAGTGGTTATTGAGCGTACGCGTGGCGGTGACTTTTTCGGACGAATTCTGGCTCTAAAAGGTCCGCAGGGTGAGGTTAATACGTCGCTGGAAAGCTTGCTCAGAATAGAGCTTAGCCAGATTGAAATGACCAGAGATCAAATCGACGCCATTATCGAGAGAAGGCTTAAAGGCCTGAACCATCAGCTTGAGGCTCTGCGTCTTAAGCAGCGTCGAGACAAACTCAACGGTGTGCTCACCGATGAACTAAGTGAGCGCTATCAGCAGCAAAATGCGATTATCCGCCAGCAATTGAGCCAAACGGAAGTTGAGCTTGATGAACTGCGCGCTGAGCTAGCGAGTAAGGTTTTGGTCGTTGAAGATATGCGCGGCGAGCGTTTAGAGATTGGACTTAACCGAGTGCTCGATTTCTGGTACCCCAACCAAATGAACTACCCAGATAAGCTATCTCATTGGGGGGGACAGGTATGGAAGTTTCTTTCCGATGAGCCACGTGAGTCGAACTCTGAAGGTGGTGTGTTCCCCGCGATCTTCGGCACCGTATTGTTGGTAATTATCATGTCGGTCATGGTGATGCCGCTTGGTGTATTGGTTGCGGTCTATCTACATGAATACGCCGAAAATAACCTACTCACTCGGATGATACGGGTCGGGGTTATTAACCTTGCTGGTGTACCTTCTATTGTTTATGGTGTTTTCGGCTTAGGCTTTTTTGTTTACACCATAGGTGGCTCGATAGACTCATTGTTTTACGCTGAGCGCTTGCCTGCACCTACATTTGGTACGCCAGGGCTGTTGTGGTCGTCATTGACGCTCGCCATTCTCACGCTACCTGTGGTGATTGTTGCCACAGAAGAAGGTTTGAATCGAATTCCGCTATCGGCCCGACATGGATCGCTTGCGCTGGGGGCAACCCAATCTGAAACGCTCTGGCGTATCGTTTTGCCTATGGCAAGCCCTGCGATTATCACTGGGCTTATTTTGGCGGTTGCGAGAGCCGCTGGCGAGGTAGCACCTCTTATGCTGGTGGGTGTTGTGAAACTGGCTTCCAGCTTACCGGTTGATTCCCAGTTCCCGTTTTTGCACCTTGAACGCAAATTTATGCATCTGGGTTTTCATATCTATGATGTCGGTTTTCAGACGTCTAATATTGAGGCGGCAAGGCCATTGGTTTACGCTACCTCTTTCTTGCTGGTGACCGTTGTCGTTGGGCTAAACTTAACCGCAATAGCAATACGAAATAACCTGCGCGAAAAATATCGCACATTAGGACAAGATTAAGCATGTTTTCTATCAACCAAACTTTGGGCTATCCAACGCCTTTAGATGTGAACAACCTAAGCGATGATCAAACCGCCATCGCTATTGAAAACTTGAATCTGTACTATGGCGATAAGCAGGCGCTAGATAATGTGTCGATGCGTATTCCTAAAGGACAGGTCACTGCGTTCATCGGTCCTTCCGGGTGTGGCAAGTCGACCCTTCTGCGCTGCATCAATCGAATGAATGATCTGATCGAAGGCTGCACTGTCGAGGGCAAGGTGAAGTTGCATGGTGGTAATGTTTATCACCCTAAAGTCGATGTGGCGACACTGCGTCGCCGTGTGGGCATGGTGTTCCAAAGGCCGAACCCCTTCCCTAAGTCGATCTATGAGAATGTCGTCTATGGTCTTAGGCTGCAAGGGGTGAAGAACAGCCGTAATCTCGACGATGCTGTAGAGCGTTCACTGCGTGCAGCAGCGCTATGGGATGAAGTAAAAGACCGTCTTCACGAAAATGCGTTTGGACTCTCTGGTGGTCAGCAGCAACGCTTGGTCATCGCGCGAGCTATCGCCATTGAGCCAGAAGTACTGCTCCTTGATGAGCCGACCTCGGCGCTCGATCCTATTTCTACCCTAACCATTGAAGAGCTGATTAACGATTTGAAAACCAAGTATACGGTTGTGATCGTTACCCATAATATGCAGCAAGCCGCGCGCGTTAGTGACCATACTGCGTTTATTCATTTAGGAAAACTGGTAGAGTACGCGGATACAGATACTATATTTACTTCACCGATTGAAAAACAAACGGAAGACTACATCACTGGTCGATACGGCTAATGAGACTAGCCTTAGTTTAAAACAGGAAACCTTCACACATGCATTTTGGTCGTCACATCTCAGGTCAGTTTAATGCCGAGCTTGAGTCTATTCGTACCCATGTTTTGACCATGGGAGGCTTAGTGGAACAGCAGTTGTCGTTTGCGATGCAAGCATTGCACAAAGACGATATTGAGCTCGCCCGCAAAGTGGTACGAGATGACCATAAGGTGAATGCGATGGAGGTATCTATCGATGAAGCCTGTACTCGTATCATCGCTAAGCGACAGCCGACGGCGAAAGATCTTCGTTTGGTTATGGCGATCATCAAAACCATTACCGATCTAGAGCGTATTGGTGATGTTGCCACACGCATCGCTTATGTTGCTATTGAGCAACCATCGACGAAGCATCAAAAGTTTCACGTCTCCTTAGAGCCGCTGTGCCGCCAAGCGATTGCAATGTTGCATCAGGTATTGGATGCCTTTGCTCGTATGGATGTGGATGCGGCAGCAGAGGTGTACAAGTTAGACGATAAGTTGGATGCTGAGTATGAAGCTGTAATTCGTCAGTTGATGACTTACATGATGGAAGACCCAAAGAATATCCCAAATATCCTTCAGGTCATGTGGTCAGCAAGAGCGATAGAGCGTGTCGGTGACCGCTGTCAGAACATCTGTGAGTACATCATCTACTTCGTTAAGGGCAAGGACGTACGCCACCTTGATGAGAAAGCGATAAACGACATTCTGTAGCTAAGTTAGAAGCGCCCAACCACACCAAAGTTGAGTGAAAAGTGTGAGCCCATTGAGATAAAGGTGTTGCTCGCACCAAACACGTCGTAGTCAAACCCCGTTCTCAGACCAAAGCTTGGATTCAGCATATAGACATACCCTGCACTGATGCTAAGTCCGTTTGCATCTCGGTGTGAAAGCTCACTATTGGTGCGTTTCTCACCTCGATAATTGGCTACTCCAATCTCTGCCTGAAGACCATAGTTTTCTCGGTCGCCAAACATGTGCTGTAGACCGAGACGATATGAGTTGATTGTCTCATCGTAGCGGTCAGTGTCGTAGTATTTGTGGGCATAACTGAAATAGACCGCATCCATTCCTAACGCATCCGCAACGCCAAGCTGTATCCCTGCTCCATTGAATACGCCGATTTTGACATCGGGTGACACATGAATACTCTGCGCTTGTGCACCCATCGATAACGCGGCACAGAGTGGAAGTAGTAGCTTTTTCATAGTAATACCTAATCACAGACAAACAGGAAAGTGCGCCGATGGTAGCGGCTTTGCTGATTGGTGACTAAAAAGCGTCGCTAATAGCGTTTATTAGCGATGCTTATCGGTATGGAGAGGAAGCTTTCGTTTGATGATCGACTCAATCCACTTTGCTTTGGGAGAGTGGCGATTCTTATTGTGGACATAACCAAATAGGCTCTTGGTGTAAGTCTGATTGTCGACTTCCACCTTAAGTGATCTTAAGTTTGGGTAGTTGTGTATCGGGAATAGATTGGAGTGGGGCAGGAGCATATCCGTAGACTCAATCACATCGATAAGTGCGAGCAGCATTTCTGAGCGAAAGCCGACCTTAGGTGTATACCCCTGACGTTCGAGAATATGACTTGCGTAACTAAAGTGGTCATTCCATCCAGGAGAGATGAGCGAGGTGAGTTCATAGCCGACAGAGTCTAAAGGCGTAATAACTGACTTCTTAATCGGGTGTTCTTTTCTGACGATGATGCGACCCTCTAAGTCGAAGATCTTGTCTCGCGCTAACTCTTTCGATAGGTTTTCGAGATCGTAATGCACGCCGTAAAAAACTTCACCACTGCGTATTTGCTCTGCGGTGGTTTGACTCCAGCTAAGCAGCTCGAGATTAACGTTTGGCGCTTGTTGGCGAATTTCTGTAAATAACCCTCCCGCCAAAGACGCCATCACAATAGGTGCGAGCGCGATTTTAATGGTTCCGCTTAGCTCGGAAGGCTCGAACTCATTTAAGTTATTGAGGGCTGTTTCTAATCCATCAAGATAAGGCGCGATTTTGTCTTCCAGTTGAAGAGCAAACGGAGTAGGGTCAAGACCGCCTTGAACCTTAACGAAGAGTTCATCGTCAAAGATCGTGCGAAGCTTTTGCAGTGCCTGACTGACCGCGGGTTGAGTGACAAAAAGTCGTTCAGCGGTTTTTCGCATATTGCGCTCGTGCAGCAATATGCGGAATGTTCTCAATAAGTTGAGATCAGCTTTGTAAAAAAGATTGGTCGAATCATTCATAATTATCGGGGACGAAAGATTGCTCTTCGATCGGCGTTCGCATGTAGCCGTCTTTGTTTAATTCAGGCAGTGTGATGTCTGGATAGCTGACTTCTTGGTATTCAATCTGACTGAGCAAATGACTGATACAGTTTAATCGAGCTCGCTTCTTATCATCGGAGGGTACCACCCACCATGGACACTGTTTAGTATCGGTATATGAGAACATGGTGTCTTTGGCTTCCGAATATTCAGCCCAGCGGTTACGAGACTCTAAATCCATAGGGCTGAACTTCCAGCGCTTGATAGGCGTGTTGACTCGCTCCAGAAAACGCTTCTCTTGCTCTTCATCGGAAACCGAAAACCAGTACTTAAGTAAGATAATGCCAGAGCGCACCAACATGCGTTCAAACTCCGGGCAAGAGCGCAAAAACTCTTGATACTGCTCTTCGCTGCAAAAGCCCATGACTTTCTCAACACCGGCGCGATTATACCAACTGCGGTCGAACAGTACGATTTCCCCAGCTGACGGTAGGTGAGCTACGTAGCGCTGAAAATACCATTGCGTTTTCTCTTTTTCCGTTGGTGCAGGTAGGGCAGTAACACGGCAAATTCGTGGGTTGAGTTTTTCAGTAATACGCTTGATAACGCCACCTTTACCAGCGGCGTCTCGACCTTCAAAAACAACGACAACTTTCAAACCTTCGTGCTTTACCCACTCTTGTAGCTTTACTAACTCAATCTGTAACCTAGCCAGCTCGCTTTCATAGAGCTTTTTATCCATCTTGTTCTTTTTGCCCATAGAAATCCTTCTCCTTGAATAACCTAGGTGTTTACAGTGAGTTTAGCACCTTAGTGACAGCGCGAATCTTCTCAATACTGGTAATAGGAATCGCAAAATCGTCGATATCGCTCGCCCCCATCTTGGCATCGTCGGCAATATAATGCATCTTACTTTGACGAGTTGACTTGCCTGACAGGTGCACTTCGTTGACTCCGCTGGTGGCAATAATAGAAGCTACATTCTCTGAAGATACGCCTGCTCCAGCCATGATAGCGATCCTGCCTTCTGCTTGTTTCACCATGACGCTCAAGGTCGCTACCCCCTCAGACGCGCTCGCTGCCAGTCCAGAAGTAAGTATTCGCTCACAACCGAGTGCGATGACATCCTCTAACGCTTGCTCTGGGTGCCGGCATTGATCGAATGCACGGTGAAATGTGACGCCTAAATCAAGTTCACGGGCGAGTTTAACCAGTCGAATGGAGTGTGGCATATCAACATGTCCCTCTTTGTCGAGAAGACCAAGGACGACGCCACTCGCACCATATTTGGCAGCGGTGCGAATATCTTCTGCCATGATTTCCACATCGTCACAGTCATAAAGGAAATCACCTTGGCGAGGCCTAATCATGACGTAAATAGGGATGGAAGAAGATTGAACCGCTTGTTTGATAAGTCCTGCATTAGGGGTTAAACCGCCTAGGGCAAGTGAGGAGCATAACTCTATACGAGTTGCACCGCCGGCGATGGCATAAGCGAGTGACTCGATATTGTCGATACAGACTTCAAGTTGGTAACTCATTGTGATTCTCAGTAGAAATACTGCTCTCAATATATCTCTGACAATCGGTTCTGGAAACAGAAAAAGCCCGAGTCGGTGACTCGGGCTTTGTTTTTTGGCTAACTCGTTTCTTCTTCAATGATTGGCGTGCGTTTTCCGCTTTATATATGTCCAACCATCAACCCTGATTGAGCGCAGGGTGAAGGCTCGAATTACTTAGAAAGGTCTTCCGCGTGCTCAGATAGGAACGCTGCAACACCTTTTGGAGATGCGTCCATACCTGCTTTACCTTCTTCCCATTGTGCAGGACAAACTTCGCCGTGCTTCTGGTGGAAGTTAAGAGCGTCAACCATGCGTAGCATTTCGTCGATGTTACGACCTAGTGGTAGGTCGTTAACTACTTGGTGACGTACTAGACCGTCTTCGTCGATTAGGAAAGAACCACGGAACGCAACGCCTGCTTCTGGGTGCTCAACATCGTACGCTTTGCAGATTTCGTGTTTAACGTCTGCAACAAGTGGGTATTTCACTTGACCGATACCGCCATCTTCAATAGCAGTGTTACGCCATGCGTTGTGAGAGAACTGAGAATCGATAGAAATACCGATAACTTCACAACCTTTAGCTTGGAAATCAGCAAGGCGGTTGTCGAATGCAATCAGCTCAGATGGGCAAACGAAAGTGAAGTCTAGTGGGTAGAAGAATACAACTGCTTTCTTACCTTTTGTGAACTCAGCGAAGTTGAAGTTCTCAACGATATCACCGTTACCTAGAACAGCTGCTGCAGTAAAGTCTGGGGCTTGACGACCAACTAGTACCATTTTTTTTGCTCCTAAATAGAGTTTATTTCAAACCTTTTCGGTTTGGTCCGTGTTTGTGCGAGACAAACTATAGTACACATTGTAGTATTGAAAAAAGCGAAATTAATAGATTAATTCCATCGAAAAAAGCGATGAAGCTACACGGCCGATTCCTTTTTTGATTCTGGTCCCAAAACAGGCAGTTACCATGAACAAATGGCCAAGTTTAAAGCAGCTTCATTACCTGGTTACCCTTCATGAAACCCGACACTTTAGTGAAGCCGCTGAACGTTGTTTCGTCAGTCAATCGACACTGAGTAAGGGTATTCAAAACCTCGAAGAACTCATCGGTTGTCCTCTATACGAAAAGAAAGACAAGAAAAGTCCGCTCGTGTTTACTCAAGCGGGTGAGATGGTGGTGTCCCAGGGACGTGAGCTGCTGGCAAAGGGACAGGATCTTATTGAATTAGGTAGTCTTTGCCAGGGCGACGTCATGCAAGGCCAGCTTAAGCTTGGTTGTATTCCGACTATCGCGCCGTTTTTGTTGTGTGATTTGGTTCAGGAAATTAATGCGCGCTATCCTCAGCTTAACCTTCTACTTAGAGAAGACACGACAGCCAACTTACTTGCGGCGCTGCGCCATGGTGAACTGGATGTACTGATCCTTGCACTCCCGATGGATATCGGCACGATGGAAAGCTGCATTGTGGGACATGACCCGTTTAAGATGGTAATCAGTCGCAATCAGGCTGACAACATCCGCGTCCCAATCAAATATGATGACTTGCCCGACGAATCTGTGTTCTTACTAGAAAACGAGCACTGTCTTACGGAGCACGCCGTTTCCGCCTGTAAGCTTACAGAGAAAGAGAAGATTAACCCATTCAGTGCCACCAGTTTGCATACCTTGGTTCAGATGGTTGCTAATGGTCTAGGTACCACTTTTATCCCTCAAATGGCGATAGAACACGGTCTTTTGGAAAATCAAAACTTGATCGTGGTTGAGCCTCCAGGTCAGCAAGCGCACCGAGATATTGGACTCGTATGGCGTCCAAGTTCTTCAAGACGAGACTCTTTCTTACAGCTAGCAGACGTCGTCTCGGAGTTGCTGTAAGTCGACATTCGCAAAACTAGCCCTGTGAGCACTAGTGAAAGGTACCAATTAAGGTGCCTTTTTTAGTATTAATAACTAGTTCCGCGAATTTTTTCTGTTCAGACTTCAGCGCGTACGTCGAATTAGTTTTCAGTCATTTCGGGGACTTCACCTTGTCAATTTTACATTGTGATATTTAGAGAAAGCTCTGGCCGTATTGACAACTATACGCACCTGTGGGGAGAAGACGATTTGGCTTGTGTCTTACGCTAATTGGAATCAACTTCTTGGGTTTGCGGTTTTTGTAATTTATTTACGTAACTATAACCTAATTGAGGTTGATCGAGGCTCTTTATAGCTAATAGAACAAACTGTCGAAATACCAAAAATGGCCGCTTTAGAGTTGTAACTCTAAAGCGGGTTGGGTAATGTAACTACATGGTTTTGAGGTTTTTAAGGCAATGTTAAGTCGCTACTTTGTATACTGAGCCATCAAAGTATCTACTTAGAAAAATGCCAAGTCTTTTAGTCAATAGTTCATCACCTGTTGTTTGAAAGCTACAAATGAAAACTTCCACTAAACCTGTTTTGAGCACTGCCCCACGTGGTCGATAACGACCGCTGATTGTCGGTAGATTTGAGCGGCGCAAGCCGCTTCTTTTTTATGCGATGCAACCCACTTCTCTATTAAGCTTCTCTCGGATTTATTTGTATTATAAATATGTAGGAATATTAGGAGATTTATGTAGTCCTAGACTTACATCTTATAAAAAGGTTCTTAATATCAGTGTATTATATTAATTACTCTTTTTGGGGTACGTTTGACTAATAGATCGTCGTTCATATGATGCGTACTCAATAGCAAAGAGAGTACTGCCTTATGAAACGTTGGTTAACGTCTGTATTGTCCTTATTCATCGTTAGCTTCTCAGGACTACTACTGGCTGACGAACTGATGTTGTCAGGGCAGGAGAGAGAGTATTTAACGAAGAAGGATAAACTGCGCGTTGCTGTGTTAGCGACAAGGCAGAGTCAAGATACTCCAGGGGAGTATGTAGGGCAGTATTTTTCGACATCAAATGACTATGTGAGCAGCTTAGCGGCCATCCTTAATCTTCCTATTACCCTTAAAAAGTATCCAAACATCGACGCAGTTTTCGATGCGGTGAGTCGTGGTGAAGTGGATATTGCAATGGGTTACAGCATGACGGAAGAGCGACGTAAAAAAGTTCTTTTTTCTGACCCGTTTTACCAGACATCGACTGCGGTCTACCTCGCCGATCCTCACAATACAACCAGACCCGAGGAACGAAGGCGCTGGGTTTGTTTAAGTGGCTCTGTCTATTGTGAGGTTATCCAGCAGCAGACCAATCAACGTCCAGCAATGGTAGATAGCTTTGATATGGGCGTGGCTTTAGTGCATTCAGGAAAGGCGCATGCTTTGGTCGCCAGTTATATCAATATTGCCAACTATGTAGATTCAAATAATGATCTGCATGCCTCAATTGAATTTCCTAAATGGCTACCGAGAGAAGAAGTTCGATTAGTTGCGTCTTACGAGCAGTCCGTGTTGGTGGATATCATTAACAAAGTGATCCAGCTTGCCAATGACAATAGACTGCCGAGTTACTTTTCGTCATCGAACCCTTATTATTTACTGGATAAGGCGTTGATAGCATTTCATTCGCTTCATGAGGATGAAGTCGTGACGTATTCGATGCGTGATAATCTTCCACCGCTTATCTCACAGTCATCTTCAGGGACCTACATAGGTGCAATTCCGGACTTTATGTCCATGCTTGGATCCAGAGTTGGGGTTGATATTCAATATTTGCCATTGGACAGCGAGTCCTCCGCTGATTTGGGAGTCGTCAGTTACGTTGGTCGTAATCCTGTTGCTCATAACTTGGTGACACAGCCTTTCATGACGCTGAAATATCGTGGTGTCGTGGGTGATACAGGAATGATCAAGAGTGACTCTAAAGCAGGGATCCTTATTCAAACCAAGATTAGTCATGTAGAACAACTGCAAACAGAGACCACGTTAAATTTGGTGGCCTATGACGACATCGAGGTCATGTTGAAGGATTTAGAGCAAGGCAAGTTATCAGTGATTTACTTACCGGTAGATGTCGCCAGTACGTTTACAGTGAGTAATCTCATAGGGGAGCAGTATACGCTTATCGATACGGAACTTGAGCTCAACTTAGCGTTTACCGTCAGGCACCAAGATACCGCTTTATTTACTCTTATCAATCAGTTGATCAGCACATTTGATAATGGCGAAGTACTAAAGATAAAGAACCGCTATCGACAGTTTGAGATGGTCGAAGGCTACAAAAAGCAGACGGTGTGGTACTACAGTGTGTTGGTTCTAATCTTAGTGTTTGCTCTATTGGGCGTCTTGTATCTGACCCTGTTGAACAGCAAGTTAAAGGTTGAGCACCGCGAACGTCAGGTACAACAAAAAGACGCAGAGCTCAAGCGACTGCAAGAAATCATCAATGAATTCAACAGTATTATTTTTATCGCTAAACCCGATGGTGAAATTCAGTTGTCCAACTGTCCGAGTTTTCAAAAAGGGCAGTGTCAGAAATGTCTATTGCATGATGAGCAGCGGGCGACGGATGTGCTGCTATTAGGGCAGTTAGAAAACCTTCCACAAGGTCAGTATCGCATGCAGGGCTGTCAATTGAACTTTCATGATGTTCAGGTAGCCAGTAAATCCATTGAGGACCCGACCAGTGGTTCTTCACTTTTGCTGACCACTATCAGTGACATTACTGAGCAAAAACGATATGAGAACAGTATCTTAGAGGCGAATCACCAAGAGCGCCAGGCAGTGAAAGTCAGAGAACGCTTTCTTGCCATGATGAGTCATGAGCTAAGAACACCGATTGCTGGTTTGCAAGGGGCGCTAGAGCTTATGAGAACAGAGGTACTCTCGCAGAAAGTCGCAACTTTGCAGTCGCAAGCCTATGAATCCGCTTCACACTTGAGCCGGCTGGTAGATACGGTTCTGGACTTTTCAAAGCTAGAAGCCAACGAGTTGTCCTTGGTCTATGAGCCCGCATCCCCACTCGCGTTGGTCAGTGAGGTGGTTCGTCAATTTGAGCCGATGGCCGCAAAGAAAGCACTCAATCTTGAGTTTACGCCACAGATATCCGTTATCGATAAGATCCACTGCGATGGAGTTCGTATCAAGCAGGTTCTGGCTAACTTACTTTCCAATGCGATTAAGTTTACCGAATCTGGAGTGGTGTCGGTTCAATATCAAGTTGAGGCTGAGCATTTACGACTAACGATATTCGATTCCGGCATCGGCATGACTCCAGAGCAAATAGATCTCGCTATCCAGCCATTTAAGCAAGCTGAAGATGCCATTACCACTAGAAAGTTTGGTGGTACTGGGCTTGGGCTTAGCATCGTTTACCAATTGGTGGAGCTGATGCAGGGTCGGGTCGAGTGTCACTCTGAACTCGGTAAAGGAACGTGCTTCGAACTATTCATACCGTTTGAAAAGGCAAAACACTACTCAGACAAAGACCACGTAGAGGTTAAGTTGATACCGAAGTCTCGCCCAGAGCTAGCGCCATGGCTCAGCAGTTGGGGAATGCAGACTAGTGCGGTCAAGTTTCACGACAATGATGAACAGTTGGTTCTATTGCATCGCGGTAATAACTTTGTGCTCAATCTCAATGAGTCTTCATATCTGGATCAAATCTATTCCCGTATTGAGCATATCGATGAGGTGATGGGATCGGATGATGTTTTACCATCAGATAAGTTTGCAGCGCGCGTTGTCATTGTTGATGACAACAGCATCAACCTGAGTGTCATGAGATTGCAATTGGAGTATTTAGGCGCGACCGTCTATGCCTTTTCTAATGCCGTGGATGCAACCGAGTTTATCAGCGAGGAGTCTGTCGATATTGTCTTTACTGATTATCACATGCCAGACATGGATGGTGTTGATTTGGCGACGGCGATTCACTCAAACCCTTTGAAGCAGCACATTCCAATTATCGTCTGCACGGCGATAAACGATACCAAGAAAGTTCTCGAGGAGAGTCAAAATGTGTTTAGTGGCGTACTGAACAAGCCCTACACGCTTGAAGAGCTTCATCTGCAGGTATTTCATCACTTAGAAAGTAAGACAGAGTTCCCCGATTGGATTCTCGGATTTCCAGAGCGTGAACGTGCTCAGCTAGCAACCATCTTTGTTGATTCCATGAAAAGAGATATTGCGGCGCTCGGGAAAGCCGAGACTGTATCGGCGATCAAAAAAGTGGCTCACAAAATAAAAGGAGGCAGTGCGATCCTCGGCGTTAAATCTGTGGAGAACATTGCTTTGCAGATAGAACAATGTGAGCTGGATGAAGTGCAATGGATATTAGATGAGCTGATTGAGGAAATGAATCAACAAGTCGCTCATGTAAACAACTACTTAGCAATGCAGAAGGTTGAATTATGAAGATGCTGATAGTGGATGATGACGACATTCAACTTACTGTACTAAGCAGTCGTTTAGCTCAATATGGAGCCGTCACCTGCGCTAATAGCGCAGCCAAAGCGTTGCAACTCGTCAAAGGTGAGCAGTACGACATCATCCTCTTCGATGTGGATATGCCAGAGATGGATGGTATAGAGTTTATTGTTGAATTGGGTAGCATGAATGTTAAGTCTGCCGTGGTCATTTGTACTGGGATGGGCGATTCGATAAGCAATACCATCAAAATCATTTGTAAGCGATTCAGCTTCTCTACAGTAGGTCATCTAAGAAAGCCTTATAAAGATTCGCAATTAGTACAGGAGATCAGTCGGATTCGCGGGCTTTGTAAGTCCATGCGCTCTCGAATGCCCAAGCAAAGCATTAATGGTGATGAGGTGCTTCTGGCCCTGGCCAATCGAGAGATAAAGAACTACTACCAACCTAAAGTTAGATTCGCTGACGGCAAGGTGATTGGTTTTGAAGTACTGGCGAGATGGATACACCCAATTAAGGGGTTCATTTCACCTGCGGAGTTTTTACCACACGTAGAGCGCCTATCACTGGATGGTGAGCTGTTTGACGTGATCCTTCGCAATACGATTCAAGACTATGAACAGGGTAAACTTCACTACCCAGTCGCGATCAATATCAATGATCGTAACCTGTTGCGTGAGGACTTCACCGATAGCTTTCTGGAGACGTGTCAAACGCATGGCGTGGATCCTTGCTATTTCACCTTTGAACTGACAGAGGCTCATGCTTATGTGGAATCGGTGTGTCTGCTTAAGAACCTAGCAAGACTTCGTTTAAATGGTATCGGTATTTCCATTGATGATTTTGGGACGGGATCCTCTTCTTTGACAAAGCTCTCGTCTATCCCATTCACAGAGATAAAGATCGACCGCGGCTTTGTTAAGGATTGCACGCATAACCCTTCTCATTTGAATATCGTTAAAACCATTCGCTATTTGTCACAAAAGTTGGAACTAAGGCTGGTGGCTGAAGGCGTTGAAGATGAAGTCGTGTTTGATGAGCTCAAACGATTGGGAATCGAAGTGTGCCAAGGCTTTCTGACGGGCAAACCTATGCCCATTGAAGCGGTATGCATGATGTATGAGTAAAGGGGCAGGTATGAAATGTTTAGTGGTAGATGACCACCCAATCGTAGGTGCAGCGGTTAAATCAACGATAGGGCAGCTTCCTTATATATCGGCTGTAGACTCAGAGCCTAGTGCAGAGAAAGCGCTGCAGTTGGCGACAAGTCAGCACTATGATTTGCTCGTACTCGATGTTGATCTAGGAGACAGCAACGGCTTTGACTTTTTAACGCGTATTCGTGCGAGAGGGTACCGAGGTAAGGTCCTGTTTTTGTCCGCAGACAAAAATGCAATACACGCGGACACAGCGATGAAGCTAAATGCCAATGGGTTCGTCTATAAATCGGAGAGTTTGGAAACGCTGGGCGGTGCTATTGAAAGCATTCTGCAAGGGTATAGCTACTTCAAGTTCCCGCACAAAGATCAGCAGCGTCAATTGGGCAAACCGCTCTCCACACGAGAAAAAATGGTGCTCGATTACCTAATACAGGGGAAAGGCAATGCTGATATCGCAGAGGTACTTTCACTGAGTGCAAAAACAGTGAGCACCTACAAGGCACGTATTCTGAAAAAATACAATGCGAACAATATCGTTGAGCTTATCACGATGCTTAAGTAATGAGTCGTTATCTTCTATGTTTGATTCTTCTATTATTTTGAGGTCAACGATCATCTCGTTGACCGCGTTTACCTTTACCGTCATGGTCATGTCTGATCAATTCGTCAAACGGGAGCTCGAATACTTTTCTAGAATCACGACCGCTATTGATCAACATAAAATGAATGTGGTTCTGTTTTCTAAGTACTTGAGTGAACGAATCGAAAATAGTGCGAGCAATGAAGCCGATATGTCTTCTATCCTGTCTTACACCAAGCAGCAGTATGGAGAAAAATTCGCTCGGGTTTATTCTATGGACGACAGCAAAATTTGCGCGCACTCAGCGGTTGTCTTGCTTGAGTTTAATCGCTTACTCGAAAGCTTCGATGATATCTATCAAAGAGCCTTTGTACCGATCAAATACCGCTCTTTTATCTGCAATAAGCTATTTACCAACATTAAGAATGACGACTTTGTGGTCAATGAGGCGTACTTTGGTCGAGAGAAATGCCAGTCCAATAACAGTTGTGCGAAATATGCCTCGCAACGCCAACTGAGTGACAATGTGGTCATCTCTTCACTGTATGCGAATCAACTGGTTGATGGACAATTGGTTATCTCTATCTCGAGTCCAGTTCGCTATCAAGGCGAGATCATCGGAGACTTTTCGATAGATTTGCCTGTTGATGAAGCAGCGCTGTTGGCGAATGGGAAACAAATCGCTCAAAAATCTTATGGTACCTACAAGCAACACATCATCCAGTACGCGGATTACCCGTTCGAGAGATTTTCCCATACCGAAGAACATGTGGCTGACAATCAAACCATCTTTGTCTATCGGGTACCCATTTTCAAAGTGCTTACCGACTATTTTTGGTTGCTGTTTGTTTACTTTTTGATGAGTTATTTGCTGTTTCGAAAGTTTGCCGAGCTCAAGTTCAGTCGCGCAGCTTTGAAAGAGGTCCGGATTCAAGCTCAGCGAGATGAGCTTACAGGTCTGTACAACCGAAGCATTCTCAATGATGACTATTTTGTTGCCCGGGTTGAGTCGCAACCGACGAGTATCATCGCTATCGATGGAGATAGTCTAAAGCGGATCAATGATAAGTTTGGTCATGCGTTTGGCGATCAATCTATCAAGTACATAGCCGATAAGCTTGTTGATGGCGTTCGAGATAATGACTATGTATTAAGGCTTGGTGGCGATGAGTTTTTGGTGGTTCTCGTTGGGTGCGAAGTGGACTTTGCTCATGATGTGGCGAGAAAAATACAACACGCGATTGGTAGCGATGTCGTGAATCATCATGGACTGACGGTCTCAGTCAGCTATGGAGTGACAGCATTGAAAAAGGGTGAGTCGTTTCAACGTGCCATAGAGCGGGCGGATAAAGAGCTCTATAAAGCGAAGCGCTCCTAGTATTAATCTGAATTGCTTGTAAAAAGAGGTCTTGAAGACCTCTTTTTTATTCGATGATAAATAAACTGAGCATAGTTTGGTACTGAGAAACAGCGTCGCCGATGGCCTTTTGAAGAGATAGAGGAATCGCAAGCAATGACAGGTTCAGTTGTTCAACCTGTCTGTTTAGTTCACCCTGAGCTTGGTTCAGAAGCCCTTGTACCGTATGGCTGGATAACGTGTCTATCGCGTTTAGGCTGCGGCGAGTTCTATGAAGTTCATGGTCGATGAGGACGAGCGCGAGTAGAGCTTCGACATGTTGATGGTCGTTTAAGTTTGTTTGGTGTTCTTCGTGAAATACGTGCAAAAGTGCGCTGCACTTAGGGCAAATAGGTAACGTGCTGTTGGCATGAAAAGGTTGCTTGCACACTCGACAAGTCGTCGATGCACCGTGATGAGATTGATTCATAGCAATGTGATAGGGTTATTAACGAGTAGATGCTGAGTGGAAAGGCATGTGAGTTGATCATGCCTTTCACGTAACTGGGATTAGCTAGCCTGTAGATTGAAGAACTGCACTTCTTGGGCAAGCTTAACGGACATCTCAGATAAACTGTCTGCCGCTTCGCCGCTCTCTTTGATAGTTTGCAGCGTCTCTTCAACCTGATCTCTTACCGACGTGATGCTTTGGTTGATCATTTCTGCGGTTGTGCTTTGTTCTTCTGTTGCGACCGCTATTTGTGAGTTAAGCGCGTTGGTCAGTTCAATGCTGTCAGCAATTTGCGAGAATGCGTGGCTAGCAGAGTCTGCCTGGTCAACCGTGTCATTGAGCATGGTTTGGCTGGCATTGATGGAGTCGACAACATTACTTGTGTTTTGCTGTAGCGTATTGATCTTGTTTTCGATTTGTTCGACCGCTTCTTGTGTTTGTTGAGCGAGCTGTCTTACTTCATCTGCGACAACGGCAAACCCACGGCCCTGCTCTCCGGCTCGTGCAGCTTCAATCGCGGCATTTAGAGCCAATAGGTTGGTTTGCTGGGCGATATTGTCAATTACTTCCATGATATCTGCGACTTCGTCAGTCCCGGTTTTTAGGGTCGATATTTCATGTCCAAGATGTCCCATTTGATCCGCAAGGCCAGAAACTTTAGTGATGGTTTCCGACATGACACCGGATCCCGTTGTTGCGCTGCTAGTGGCGACATCGGCTTCCGTGGAGGCGTTATTGGCATTCTGAGCCACTTCAGTGATCGCAGCTGACATCTCGTTCACTGCGGTCGCAACTTGATCGGTTTCGAGTTGTTGCTCTTGGGCGTTATTCAACACATTACGGTTCACAGTAGAGAGCTGCTCAGAAGCGGCTGCCAGTTGCTGTCCGCAATAGCTGACCTCTTTAACGACGTGATAGATTTTGGTCTCCATTTTCGTGAGCTCAATGCACATTTGACTGACTTCGTCCTGAGCAACGATCTCCGTTGTCGTGTCGGTGAAATACCCCGACGACATCGAAGAAATTTTCTGTTTTGCTGCCTCGATGGGTTTACTAATGCTATTACCAATGACGCGGGTCAGCAGGAAAATGATTGGAATCGCAACGAGCCAAGCGATGAGTAGGGTGATAAGAGATTGCTCTCCAACCTCAGCGACCTGCGATTTCACGGTCAGTTGATTTTCCACAGCGTTTTCTCGCAAAGCGGCAATATCAGTCGCGACGGCGAAACCGAGTGAGCGCATAGCCTTCCAAGAGCCCTGTGCGGTTTCGACAGCAGCAGCGTCTTTATCAACAGTGAGGTGCAGCTCTGCAAACTGCTCGAGATTGCGTTTATAGGCTTGAATGTCACTTAGGATTGATTCAAAAAGCGCTTTGTCTTCGCTGTCACTGGCTTTTGTCAAATTTGAATTAGCCAGCTCAATGCTGGTATTAAGCAGCGCGTTTGCATTCCTTACATATTGTGTATCTTGCGTATCTTGAAACGTCAGGGCATTGATACGTGCAGTTAATAAGTTGGACTCGATCTGCGCAATACTCACGTTGGTACTGGCTATCTGCTGGTAGTGAGCAAAGCTTCGGTTGTAGTTTTGGGTAGATAGGTAGCTGATCATCGATATGACTGACATGGCGACAATACTTGCTATCGATATCAGCAGCAGCTTATGTCTTACAGCCTTGATTCTATTAAGCACGATTAATTACCTTACGAAAGAGTGATTAAAACCAGAACAGTAGGGGCTTTGGACGACACTGACAAACTCTCCAGAGAGAGGCTTAGATAGGTAATATGATGATAAGAAAAGGTTTTTGTGGATTTGTAAGCAGAGGACTACGCAATAATCCTCTGCTCCTTACGAAACAGAGGTCTAGTTTGGGACATGACGCATCGAGTTGAGCAGGCTCAGTTGAGTTCGGTGGCTGAGCTGTCACTCTCCTGTTCAAGTTCTGAGGGCTCAGTGTCTTCTTGAAGTTCAAGAAGATTGATCGCGATAGCAACAAAGTCACTGTCGGTAATGATGCCGACTAGTTGTTTGTTATGCACTACTGGCAAACAGCCAACTTTGTGCTTTTGCATGTATAACGCGCTTTCTTTTAAGCCAGCTCGCGGTTCTGCGGTCATGATGTTGGTGCGCATGACTTCACTAAGAGGTGTGGAGAGTGTGTAGGATTGATCGCTAGGGATTTTCTGCAAGATCGATTCTTGCGCCGCTAGCACGTCTCGTTGTGAAACAATGCCCAGCAAATGACGTTCTGCATCGACGATAGGAATATGGCGAATATCGAGCGCTTCCATCGTGTGTTTGGCGTCGGCTAATGAGTGAGACCGCAATAGGGTGTGAGGGTTGCGAGTCATCATGTCTTGGACCTTAATCATATGGCCTCCAACTCGTTCTGTTTGTCTATTTTAACTATAGATTTTTTCACCAATTAAATCTGAGATTACCGTCGGTTTTTGCCGTTCAACTCACAAAATATCCATATTGACAAAGTGGTTAAATTTGCCTTGGTTAATTTGGGCTCAGAAGGGCGACAAACATCGGTTCAGCTTGCTATTCCACGGGGTCACTTTATACTATGCGGCTGCGAATTTTTTCGCCGTTTTAGTCGCTTAATAAAGAAGATTGGTGTTATGCAAGTTTCAGATTTTCACTTCGAATTACCTGATGAGCTGATTGCTCGTTACCCAAAGGCAGAGCGCAGCTCAAGCCGACTGCTTCAATTGACCGGTAACACGGGTGAAGTTGTAGATGGAAACTTCACGGATATCGTCAGTCAAGTTCAACCTGGTGACCTTCTTGTGTTTAATAACACGCGCGTGATCCCAGCGCGTATGTTCGGTCGCAAAGCCTCTGGCGGTAAGCTAGAAGTACTGGTCGAGCGCATGCTTGATGACAAGCGCGTTCTGGCGCACGTACGTTGTTCAAAATCACCAAAACCAGGTACCGAGCTCTTTCTGGGTGAAAATGACGAATACCAAGCTATCATGACGGCGCGTCACGATGCATTGTTTGAGATTGAAATGCAGTCTGAAAAGACGGTGCTTGAGATCCTAAACGACGTTGGCCACATGCCACTGCCACCTTATATCGATCGTCCAGACGAAGATGCAGACAAAGAGCGCTACCAAACGGTTTACAACGAGAAACCAGGTGCGGTTGCCGCGCCGACTGCGGGTCTTCATTTTGATGATGGTGTTCTCGAGCAGATTAAAGCAAAAGGCGCTAACTTTGCGTATGTGACACTTCACGTTGGCGCAGGTACATTCCAGCCCGTTCGCGTTGAAAATATCCATGACCACCACATGCATGCTGAATATGTCGAAGTGCCTCAAGACGTGGTGGATGCGATTGCAGAGACTAAAGCAAACGGCGGTCGAATCATTGCTGTGGGTACCACCTCAGTGCGTTCACTCGAGAGTGCAGCGCAAGATGCACTGAAAAATGGTACCGAGTTAGTGCCTTTCTTTGGTGATACTGAGATTTTCATCTTCCCTGGCTATGAATATCAGCTAGTGGATTGTCTCGTGACAAACTTCCACCTACCAGAATCGACGCTGATTATGTTGGTCAGTGCGTTTGCAGGCTATGACAATGTCATGAATGCCTACAAGCATGCAGTAGAGCAAAAATACCGTTTCTTTAGCTATGGTGATGCGATGTTCATTACCAAGAAAACGGCATAACTGACGCCAGTAATTGGTAAGCTTTTTATTTCACTCAAGGACTCAGTGGAATACGGTAAGGAACACCAAAGCCGCTCGCTTAACGAGTTGATGTAGAGTGAGCGGATTCAAGTGCGGCAAGCTACGCTTGTTAGTGCGTTTTAAGATTGTGTCAGACTGTGTCTCTGGCAATTTGGAGGCTTCGTGAAATTACAATACGAACTTAAGAAAAAAGATGGTCACGCACGCCGTGGTCAATTGACGTTTGAACGCGGTACGGTGCAAACACCGGCATTTATGCCTGTAGGTACCTACGGTACGGTGAAAGGTATGACACCTGAAGAAGTACGCGGCACAGGTGCCGAGATTCTTCTCGGTAACACCTTCCACCTATGGCTTCGCCCAGGTCAAGAGATCATGAAGTTGCACGGCGACCTGCACGACTTCATGAACTGGCATGGTCCGATCCTGACTGATTCGGGCGGCTTCCAGGTATTCAGCCTTGGTGATATCCGTAAGATCACAGAAGAGGGTGTGCATTTCCGTAACCCAGTAAACGGTGACCGCATTTTCATGGATGCAGAAAAATCGATGGAAATCCAAAAAGATCTTGGCTCTGATGTAGTCATGATCTTTGACGAATGTACGCCATACCCAGCGACTCACGCAGAAGCGAAGAAGTCGATGGAAATGTCTCTGCGTTGGGCACAGCGCTCTCGCGACCACTTCGACAAGCTAGACAACGAGAACTCTCTATTTGGTATCGTTCAAGGTAGCGTGTACGAAGATCTGCGCGAAGTATCGGTGAAAGGTTTGACTGACATTGGCTTTGATGGCTATGCGGTTGGTGGTCTTGCAGTAGGTGAGCCTAAAGAAGAGATGCACCGCGTTCTTGAGTTCACGACACCTAAACTTCCTGAAGATAAACCTCGCTACCTGATGGGCGTAGGTAAACCAGAAGATTTGGTCGAAGGTGTTCGCCGTGGTATCGACATGTTCGACTGTGTGATGCCAACGCGTAACGCTCGTAACGGTCACTTGTTCGTAACAGGTGGCGTGATTAAGATTCGTAACGCAACAAACAAAACAGACACAGGTCCACTAGACGAGAACTGTGATTGCTACACCTGTCAGAATTACTCGAAAGCGTATCTACATCACCTAGATCGCTGTAACGAAATCTTGGGTGCTCGTCTCAACACGATTCACAACCTACGTCACTATCAAATGCTAATGGAAAGCATCCGTAAAGCGATTGATGAAGACCGTTTTGAGCAGTTTGTGGAAGAGTTTTACGCACGTCGCAACCGCGAAGTGCCACCACTAGATATGAAGGTCGACGCTCAATAGTTGGCTAAATAGTCGGCTATCCCTGCAATAGGTAACAAATCCTAGCTCTGGGTCACACTTTTTGTGCCTTTAAGCGAATAAGAAACATTGAGTTACCGTTTGCTTCTTGAAAAGATATGGGGATAGCCCAATTTTGGATATGTATTTACATTAAAGAGGATGTTCTCCGATGAGTTTGATTTCTGCAGCTCACGCAGCTGAAGCAGCACCACAAGGTGGCGGTTTCGAAATGCTAATCATGCTAGGCATGTTCGCGGTAATTTTTTACTTCATGATTTACCGCCCACAATCTAAGCGTGCAAAAGAGCACAAAAACCTAATGGCTTCTATGGGTAAGGGCGACGAAGTCCTAACTAACGGCGGCCTAATCGGTAAAATCACTAAAATCGCTGAAGATAACGACTACATTGCAATCGCACTTAACGACAACAATGAAGTAGTTATCAAGAAAGACTTCGTTACTGCAGTGCTACCAAAAGGTACGCTGAAGTCTCTATAAAACAGCTATAGGATCTCGCTGTGCTAAATCGTTACCCTTTGTGGAAGTACCTGATGGTGATATTCGCCATTGCGGCAGCGGCGTTATACGCACTTCCCAATCTATACGGTGAAGATCCGGCTATTCAAATTACAGGGGCGCGTGGCGCCTCTGTTGATATGTCGACGCTGGATACTGTCACTAAAGCTCTTGATGAAGAGCAACTCTCCCGTAAGTCCATTGCTCTAGAAAATGGCTCCATTCTTGTTCGTTTTACAGACACGGATACTCAGATCAGCGCTCGCGATATTATCAGCGAAGCGTTAGGCAAAGATTCAATCGTTGCACTTAACCTAGCCCCTGCGACTCCTAACTGGCTTGAAGCGATTGGCGCTGCGCCAATGAAGCTAGGTCTTGACCTTCGTGGCGGTGTTCACTTCTTGATGGAAGTGGATATGGATGCGGCGATGGAAAAACTTGTCGGTCAGCAAGAAGAAGGCTTTAGAAGTGATCTTCGTGAAGAGCGCATTCGTTACCGCTCTATCCGCCCTTCGGGTAGTGATGGCGTAGAAGTACTGCTCCGTGATGCTGAGCAACTTGCACAGGCGAAAACTGTGCTGGAAGCAAAATACCCAGACATGGACTTCACTGATTCTGACTCGAACGGCCGTTTTGCCCTTGTTGCTCGTTTCAAAGAAACTCGCCTACAAGAAATCCGTAACTACGCAGTTGAGCAGAACATCACTATCCTACGTAATCGTGTAAACGAACTAGGCGTGGCAGAGCCATTGGTTCAACGTCAAGGTGCGAGTCGCATCGTGGTTGAGCTACCGGGTGTTCAAGATACGGCACGCGCGAAAGAAATTTTGGGCGCAACAGCAACTCTAGAGTTCCGCGAAGTAGACAGTTCGGCTGACTTAGCGGCGGCAGCAAGTGGTCGCGCACCAGCGGGTAGCGAGATCAAGCTCGATCGTGACGGTCGTCCAGTTGTTCTTAAGAAGCGCGTTATTCTAGGCGGTGCTAGCATCACTGATGCGAGTTCGAGTGCTGATGAATATGGTCGCCCACAGGTTAACATCTCGTTAGACAGCGAGGGTGGTAACAAGATGGCGGCATTCTCACGTCAGAACATCGGTAAGCTAATGGCAACGGTTTTCGCTGAATATAAAGACAGCGGCAAACGCACGCCAGAAGGCAAGGTTATCCTTGATAAGCATGAAGAAGTAATCAACCAAGCGACGATTCAGTCTGCACTTGGTCGTAACTTCCGTATCACAGGTATCGACTCTGCTGCTGAAGCACACAACCTAGCACTACTGCTTCGTGCCGGTGCTCTGATTGCGCCGATTTCTATTGTTGAAGAGCGTACTATCGGTCCATCAATGGGTCAGCAAAACATCGATATGGGTATCAAAGCGTGTATCACAGGTATGATTGCCGTGATGCTATTTACGCTGGTTTACTACCGTCGATTTGGCCTATTTGCCAACATGGCACTGATGGCGAACATCGTCCTTATCGTTGGTGTGATGTCGATGATTCCAGGTGCGACAATGACGCTACCTGGTATCGCAGGTATTGTACTGACCGTTGGTATGGCGGTGGACGCGAACGTTCTGATATTTGAGCGGATACGTGAAGAGCTCAAAGAGGGGCGTAACCCTCAGCAAGCTATTCACCAAGGCTACGCTAATGCCTTCAGTACTATCGCCGATGCGAACATCACGACCTTGATCACAGCTATCATTCTATTTGCTGTCGGTACAGGTGCGATCAAAGGCTTCGCGGTAACACTGTCTATCGGTATTCTTACTTCTATGTTTACAGCCATCATAGGCACACGTTGTATCGTGAACCTAGTTTATGGCGGTAAGCGTATCAACAAACTGTCGATCTAAGGGTTAGTTATGTTTCAGATAATGAAAGCAGACAAAACGATCGACTTTATGCGTTGGTCAAAAGTTGCGTTCGTTCTATCTATTGTGATGATCGGCGCGGCTATTTTTACGCTGTCGACTAAGTGGCTGAACTGGGGCCTAGACTTCACTGGCGGTACACTTATCGAGGTAGGCTTTGAACAGCCTGCAAACCTTGAAGAAGTGCGCTCAGCGTTAGATGCGAAAGGCTTCGGTGATGCGACAGTGCAGAACTTCGGTTCGGCACGTGACGTTATGGTTCGCCTGCGTCCTCGTGATGATGTTCAAGCTGAAGCGCTTGGCAACCAGATCCTTGATGCGATTCGTGTGGGCACGGGTGAAGACGTTGAAATGCGTCGTATTGAGTTCGTTGGTCCTAACGTGGGTGATGAGCTCACAGAGGCAGGCGGTCTTGCTATTCTAGTGTCTCTTATCTGTATCTTGATCTACGTATCGGTACGATTTGAGTGGCGTTTAGCAGCAGGTGCGGTACTCGCACTCGCGCACGACGTTATCATCACACTAGGCGTATTCTCGCTTATGCAGATTGAGGTTGATTTAACCATCGTGGCAGCACTTCTAACGGTTGTCGGTTACTCACTCAACGATACCATCGTTGTATTTGACCGTATCCGTGAGAACTTCCGCAAGATGCGTAAGGGTGAGCCAGCTGACATCATGAACAGCTCAATCACGCAAACGCTAAGTCGTACCTTGATTACGTCCGGTACTACCTTGTTCGTAGTTATCGCACTATTCACTCAAGGTGGTGCAATGATCCATGGCTTTGCGACTGCATTGCTACTGGGTATTACGGTTGGTACTTATTCTTCTATCTACGTAGCATCTGCGCTAGCTCTGAAACTGGGTATCCAGAAAGAGCACCTAATGCCACCACAGATTGAAAAAGAAGGCGCTGAGTTTGATGAGATGCCATAAGGCTGATTGTTGGATTTGATGATATTGATAAAGCCACTCGAATGAGTGGCTTTTCTTTTGCGTGTCATTATCGAGGAGATTCCAGTCTGTCCTAAGACTGAGTGACCCCTTAGGCAGAGTCATCCCTCAGGCAGCGTCATCCCCTTGAAAAAGGGGATCTCCTACCGCGCGCTGAGAACATTATTTACGTAACATAGTCATTGTTTTTCAGTTGGCTACGCGCTTTAGGAGCTCTTTACTTTCGTGAAGATGACGGATAATTTTGTGGCTTTTAGCATTAGTAGGCAGCTTGTCAAAAAGCAAAAAAAATCCCGACCAGAGGTCGGGATTTCAAAATTCAGCTGTGACGGGCTGTGCTTTCTTTTACAGAACTATATTAAGCTGTAAAGAATTACTTAAGGATAGCTTCGTTACCGTTTTCACGGATGTGTTTTAGCATCGCTTTTACGCCGCGTGCGCTTGAAGCAACAACGTTACCAGACTTCATGTACTCTGTACCGCCAGAGAAGTCAGTTACGATAGCGCCAGCTTCACGAGCAATCAGTTCGCCTGCTGCCATGTCCCATGGTTTTAGGCCAAGCTCGAAGTAACCGTCTAGACGACCCGCTGCTACGTAACATAGGTCTAGAGCTGCCGAGCCAGCACGACGGAAGTCAGAGCACTCAACAAACATTGAAGACATGATCTTGAAGTAGCTTTCTGAGTGTTGCTTCTGCTTGAATGGGAAGCCAGTACCGATAACAGTACCTTTGATATCTTTAAGCTGTTTTACACGGATACGTGCATTGTTAAGCTGAGCGCCAGCACCGCGTTGTGCAGTGAAAAGCTCGTTAACCATTGGGTCGTAAACACACGCTACTTCTGTTTTGCCTTTGATGCGAACTGCAATAGACACAGAGAACGTAGGAATGCCTTGAACGAAGTTAGTGGTGCCATCCAGTGGGTCGATGATCCATTGTACGTCGCTATCTTTACCTTCAATTAGGCCACCCTCTTCAGCAATGATGCTGTGGTCTGGGTATGAAGCTTGGATAGTGCTGATGATGATTGCTTCGGCTTCTTTGTCTACGTTAGTAACGAAGTCATTAGTGCCTTTCTGTACTGACTCAATCTTGTCAGTGTTTTCTAGTGATTTAGCAATATGGTTGCCCGCTTTACGCGCAGCGCGTATAGCGATGTTTAGCATTGGATGCATACGAATTTTCCCAACGGATGTTAAAGAACAAAAAGCGGCGCGAAGTATACCAAAGATTTGGCAAAAGGGAAGTGGTTATTTTTTGTGCTGTTAATTTTATGAATAGAAAGATCCTGACTACTTTAGTCAAGTTTATGTTACCATTCTGCGATTGTGTAAAATGAGTGCAACGTGACAATGCTAGACAACGTAAAAATCGTCCTGGTTGGGACTTCTCATTCTGGAAATATCGGCTCGGCAGCTCGAGCGATGAAGGTGATGGGACTAAGCCAGATGGTGCTTGTGGACCCTCAATGTGAGGTGGATTCTCAGGCGGTTGCGTTGGCAGCGGGTGCCAGTGATATAGCATTAGGTGCAAAAATCGTTTCGACTCTAGAAGAAGCGGTAGAAGATTGCGGTCTAGTAGTTGGTTCAAGTGCGCGTTCACGCACTCTAGATTGGCCGATGATTGAGCCACGTGAGTGTGGCAAGAAGTTTGCGATTGAAGGCGAAAAGCACGCTGTCGCTTTGGTGTTCGGGCGCGAGCGCACCGGATTAACCAATGACGAGCTACAGCTGTGTCATTACCATACGTGTATTCCTGCAAACCCAGAATATAGCTCACTCAACCTTGCTATGGCGGTGCAAACACTTAGCTATGAAGTAAGAGTCGCGCATCTAGAGCGAGAGGCTCAGCAGTATTCAAAGCCAAGTGAAGTCGATTATCCACGTCACAAAGAACTTGAATTATTCTACCAGCACCTTGAAAAAGTCATTACTGATACCCAGTTTATTTCTAAGGATAAGCCGGGCCTTGTAATGAATAAGCTGCGAAGAATGTTTAGTCGAGCACGTCCTGAAGCGACGGAAATCAATACATTGCGCGGCATTTTAACCTCTGTTGAAAAAGCAATTGGGGTTAAAAAATAACCATTTCTTTTGTTGGGTTAAATACCTGAGTATTTTAGTCAATTAAATACTTGACTAAAATACTCAGGTATGAAAATATTTATGCCACATAATCAATGTGGATAGTGTGATATGAGACTTACATCAAAAGGAAGATATGCAGTAACAGCGATGCTTGATGTCGCACTGCACTCACAGCAAAGCCCAGTACCTCTAGCTGACATCTCTGAACGTCAAGGTATCTCTTTGTCTTATTTAGAACAACTGTTCTCTAAACTGCGTAAAGCAGGTTTAGTAGCGAGTGTTCGTGGTCCAGGTGGTGGTTACCGCTTAGGCGCAGAAGCCAATGAGATTTCCATCGGTACTGTCATCGCTGCAGTTGATGAGTCCGTTGATGCAACAAAATGCGCTGGCAAAGGAGATTGCCAAGGTGGTACACGTTGCCTCACACATACACTGTGGAGAGATTTAAGCTCTCGAATCAGTGACTTCCTAAACAACATCACTCTCGGTGAGTTGATGGTAGATAACGAAGTATTAGAAATTTCAGACCGACAAGACGTAGATCTCGCGGTAAATCATGGGTTCTCAAGAAAAAGTACAAGCACCGCACCCATCGGAATCAATGTTCGCTCGTAGTAGTGTCGCTTATACATTGGAGTAAAGAATGAAACTGCCTATTTATCTAGACTACTCTGCCACTTGCCCTGTCGATCCAAGGGTTGCAGAAAAAATGGTTCAATACATGACAATGGACGGTACCTTCGGTAACCCAGCGTCACGTTCTCACCGTTTTGGCTGGCAAGCAGAAGAAGCAGTAGACAACGCTCGTGAGCAGATCGCTGACTTGCTAAACGCTGACCCTCGTGAAATTGTGTTCACGTCGGGCGCGACTGAGTCTGACAACCTTGCGATTAAGGGTGCAGCGCACTTCTACAGCAAGAAAGGTAAGCACATCATCACGGTTAAGACAGAGCACAAAGCGGTTCTTGACCCATGTCGTCAGCTTGAGCGCGAAGGCTTTGAAGTGACCTACCTTGAGCCAGAGTCAAACGGTATTGTTGACCTTGCTAAACTAGAAGCGGCAATGCGTGAAGACACAGTGCTTGTGTCAATCATGCACGTGAACAACGAAATTGGTGTTGTTCAAGACATTACAGCTATTGGCGAGCTTTGCCGTAACAAGAAGATTGTATTCCACGTAGATGCGGCGCAATCTGCAGGCAAACTGCCTATCGACGTTCAAGAAATGAAAGTCGACCTGATTTCACTGTCTGCTCACAAAGCCTACGGCCCGAAAGGTATCGGTGCGCTTTACGTACGTCGTAAGCCACGTATCCGTCTAGAAGCGCAAATGCACGGCGGCGGTCATGAGCGTGGTTTCCGCTCTGGCACACTGCCAACTCACCAAATTGTGGGTATGGGCGAAGCCTTTGCTGTTGCTAAGCAAGACATGCAGAAAGACTACGACCACGCAAAAGCATTGCGTGACCGTCTACTGAACGGCGTTAAAGATCTTGAAGCCGTGACAGTGAATGGTGACCTGGAGCAGCGTGTTCCACACAACCTAAACGTAAGCTTTGCGTTTGTTGAAGGTGAGTCGCTACTGATGTCGCTAAAAGATCTCGCAGTATCTTCAGGTTCTGCATGTACATCAGCAAGTCTCGAGCCTTCATACGTGCTGCGTGCACTTGGCCTAAATGATGAGCTTGCACACAGTTCGGTTCGCTTCTCATTTGGTCGTTTCACCACTGAAGAAGACATCGACTTTGCGATTGAGCAGATCAGAACAGCAGTAAACAAATTACGTGACATGTCTCCTCTATGGGATATGTATAAAGAAGGGATTGACCTAGACACGGTTGAGTGGGCACACCACTAATCTCACGGAAGTAGAGGATTCGAGGAAGTTATTATGGCGTATAGTGAAAAAGTAATTGACCACTATGAGAACCCACGCAACGTAGGTTCATTTGATAAGAATGATCCGGCTGTGGGTAGTGGTATGGTTGGTGCACCAGCTTGTGGTGACGTAATGAAACTTCAGATCAAGGTGACACCAGAAGGTATCATCGAAGATGCTAAGTTTAAGACCTACGGCTGTGGTTCAGCGATCGCATCAAGCTCACTGGTTACAGAGTGGGTGAAAGGCAAGTCTATCGACGAAGCTGCAGCGATCAAGAACTCTGAAATTGCAGAAGAGCTAGAGTTGCCACCAGTGAAAGTTCACTGCTCAATTCTTGCTGAAGACGCAATCAAAGCAGCGGTTGCAGACTACAAGAAGAAGCACGACTAAACTGCTTGGATAACCAAGCCCTTTAGCTTTATTAAGACACAGTATCATCAAGAGAAACGAACAAAGGTTGTAGTATGGCCATCTCAATGACAGACGCAGCAGCGAGCCGAGTTAAGACATTTTTAGATAATCGCGGCAAAGGTATTGGATTACGCCTAGGTGTAAAGACCACAGGTTGCTCTGGCATGGCTTACGTTCTTGAGTTCGTTGATGAACTGGATGATGGCGATTCAGTGTTTGAGCACTCAGGCGTGAAAGTGATCATCGATGCTAAGAGCTTGGTTTATCTCGATGGCACAGAGCTCGATTATGTAAAAGAAGGCTTGAACGAAGGTTTTGAGTTCAACAACCCGAATGCGAAAGGCGAGTGTGGTTGTGGTGAAAGCTTTAATGTTTAACCTTTGACGAGCTTGGCTGTGATATCAGCCAAGCTCATTAATTGCGAGTCAATGCTATGAACCATTTCGAATTATTTGGGCTACCTGTTCAGTTTCAGTTGGACGGTAGCCTTCTTTCTTCTCAGTTCCGAGAACTGCAAAAACGCTTTCACCCAGACAACTTTGCCACTGCCTCTGAGCGCGACCGCTTACTTGCAGTGCAAAAGGCAGCGCAAATCAATGATGCCTACGAAGTGCTGAAAAAGCCTATCTCTCGCGCCGAATACTTATTGGCCGAAAACGGTGTCGATATTCGCGCGGAGCAGCAAACATTGCAAGATCCACTGTTCCTAATGGAGCAGATGGAACTTCGAGAAGAATTGGAAGATCTCGCGTCTTCAAGTGACCCTGAATCAGAACTTTTTGACTTTGAAGCTAAGGTCAGCAAAATGTTCAAGGTACAGCTATCAGAATTAGAAGATCAGCTTTCGCAAGCCGAATGGCCAGTCGCTGCTGATAGCGTTAGAAAACTAAAATTTATCGCCAAGTTGCAAAGTGAAATAGAACAGCTAGAAGATAAGCTGCTTGGTTAATGGAAGCTCCCAAGGATATTTGAATGGCATTACTTCAAATCGCAGAGCCGGGCCAAAGCTCCGCGCCACACGAACATAAACTGGCTGCGGGTATTGACCTAGGCACGACTAACTCCCTCGTCGCGACAGTAAGAAGTGGTGAAGCCGCGACATTGCCAGATGCCAACGGTAATAAGATTCTCCCATCAGCGGTTCGCTATGCGGATGACAGTATCATTGTCGGTATTGACGCTCGTGACAACGCAGCCCTCGACCCCGTTAACACCATCATTTCTGTGAAGCGCCTCCTCGGCCGCTCACTGGCAGATGTTCAGAGTCGTTATCCGTCAATGCCATATTCACTGACAGAAAGTGATAATGGTTTACCTGTTCTGCAAACCGCAGGCGGCGCAAAGAACCCGATTCAAGTTTCTTCTGACATTCTTAAAACGCTTGGTAAGCGTGCAGAAGAGTCACTTGGTGGCGAATTAGCTGGCGTGGTGATTACGGTTCCGGCGTATTTCGATGATGCCCAGCGTCAAGGCACCAAAGATGCAGCAAACCTAGCAGGTATGCATGTACTGCGTCTTCTTAATGAGCCGACTGCAGCAGCCATTGCTTATGGTCTAGACAGTGGTCAAGAAGGCGTAATTGCGGTTTACGATTTAGGTGGTGGTACCTTCGATATCTCTATCCTGCGTTTATCTCGCGGTGTATTTGAAGTGCTGGCAACTGGCGGTGATTCCGCACTGGGTGGCGATGACTTTGACCACCTCGTTGCCGACTACTTGCAGCAGCAAGCAGGCAAGTCAGAGCTTAACGCTCATGAGCAACGTGAACTGCTCGATGCAGCAACGCAAGCGAAAATCGATCTGAGCCAAAATGACGTTGCGACTGTTAACGTTCTTGGCTGGCAGGGTGAACTGACGAAAGCTCAGTTTGAAGACCTAATTCGCCCACTTGTGAAGAAGACACTGCTTTCATGTCGCCGTGCATTGAAAGATGCGGAAGTCGATGCAGAAGACGTCCTAGAAGTTGTCATGGTTGGCGGTTCGACTCGCACACCATTGGTTCGTGAAATGGTTGGTGACTTCTTCGGTAAAACACCACTGACAAGTATCAACCCAGATGAAGTAGTAGCGATTGGTGCAGCGATTCAAGCGGATATTCTTGCAGGTAACAAACCTGATTCTGAGATGCTGCTGTTGGATGTTCTTCCACTGTCATTGGGTATTGAAACTATGGGCGGTTTGGTCGAGAAGATCGTTCCACGCAACACCACGATTCCAGTGGCACGCGCTCAAGAATTCACTACGTTCAAAGACGGCCAAACGGCGATGTCCGTGCACGTAGTGCAAGGTGAGCGTGAGATGGTGGACGACTGCCGTTCATTGGCTCGTTTCTCACTAAAAGGCATTCCTCCAATGGCGGCGGGTGCAGCTCATATCCGTGTGACGTATCAAGTCGATGCTGACGGTCTACTGTCTGTTACCGCGATGGAAAAGAGCACGGGTGTTCAGTCAGAAATCCAGGTGAAACCATCTTATGGTCTTAGCGATGACGAAGTCACCAACATGCTCAAAGACTCGATGACATACGCCAAAGATGACATGCTAGCGCGTGCTCTGGCCGAGCAACGCGTAGAGGCCGACCGTGTTATCGAAGGTCTGATCGCCGCGATGCAAGCGGACGGCGATGCACTTCTAAACGAAGAAGAAAAACAGGCATTGGTTAAAGCGATTGAAGCTCTGATTGAACTTCGCAATGGCGATGATGCCGATGCTATTGAACAAGGTATTAAAGACACTGATAAGGCGAGCCAAGAGTTTGCATCACGTCGAATGGACAAATCCATCCGTGAAGCATTGGCGGGTCAATCAGTTGATAACATTTAGATCGAGGACTAAGTAGTCATGCCAAAAATTGTTGTTCTGCCCCATGAAGATCTCTGCCCAGAAGGCGCAGTATTAGAGGCTAATGAAGGCGAAACTGTATTAGACGTAGCGCTAAAGAACGGTATTGGAATTGAGCACGCTTGTGAAAAGTCGTGTGCATGTACCACTTGTCACGTCATCATCCGTGAAGGCTTTGATTCACTAGAAGAGAGTGAAGAGCTTGAAGACGATATGTTGGATAAAGCATGGGGTCTAGAGCCTGAGTCGCGTCTAGGTTGCCAAGCGGTTGTTGCAGATGAAGATCTTGTGGTAGAAATTCCAAAATACACACTCAACCACGCATCTGAAGATCACTAATTAACTGGAGGATTCATGAGCTTAAAATGGACTGATTCTCGTGATATCGCTATCGAGCTGTGCGATCAATTTCCAGAAACTGACCCGAAAACGGTTCGTTTCACAGACTTGCATAAATGGATTACAGACTTGGAAGATTTTGACGATGATCCAAATCGCTCAAATGAAAAAATCCTCGAAGCTGTGATTTTATGCTGGATGGATGAGTACGATTAAACAGACTTACTAGTTAGTTATACAAAAACGGGCCTTTGGCCCGTTTTTTTGTCGCACCATGTTACATTGTTATTAATTCCCATGGTGCAGTCATTGGTATTGTCTCTACATAGTGATAACATCATTTGATATATAGAATGCGACACAGCAGCCGAACTGCAACAGACGAGCTGCAATAATTAGATTTAAGACAAGGAGAGACCATGTCTAGCACAATGTCGGTATTTATTAGCCAAGAAGCGGCAGCGCCACAATGGGGCGAAAAGGCTATCATTTCTTTCTCAGAGCAAGGTGCGACGATCCACATCGGTGAAGGTCACGATCTTGGAGCGATTCAACGCGCGGCCCGCAAGTTAGATTCACAAGGCATTTCAAACGCCACACTTGCAGGCGAGGGTTGGGATTTAGAGTCTTCTTGGGCGTTTTATCAAGGTTACCGTAATTCTAAGAAAAGCACTCAAGTCGAGCTAGCTGAGCTAAACGAGCAAGACAAGAAAGAGTTAGACGCGCGCATCAAAGCGTCTGATTGGACGCGTGACATCATCAATAAAAGTGCTGAAGAAGTTGCGCCGCGCCAGCTTGCTACTATGGCGGCAGAATTCATTAAGTCAACGGCTCCAGAGCACGTGACTTACCGCATCGTTAAAGACAAAGATCTACTTACCGAAGGTTGGGAAGGCATTTTCGCTGTGGGTCGTGGCTCTGAGCGCACCTCTGCGATGCTGCAACTGGACTACAACCCAACGGGAGATGAAAACGCGCCGGTATTTGCTTGTTTAGTGGGTAAGGGTATTACCTTTGATTCCGGCGGTTACAGCCTAAAGCCGTCGAACTTTATGACAGCGATGAAAGCAGATATGGGCGGCGCGGGCACCATTACAGGTGGTCTAGGTCTTGCTATCATGCGTGGCCTAAACAAGCGCGTAAAACTTATCCTTTGCTGTGCTGAAAACATGGTATCCGGTCGCGCGCTTAAGCTAGGTGATGTGATTACCTATAAAAATGGTAAGACGGTTGAGATCATGAATACTGACGCGGAAGGTCGTTTGGTTCTTGCTGACGGTCTTATCTACGCAAGTGAGCAAAATCCAGAGCTTATCATCGACTGCGCGACGCTTACTGGCGCAGCTAAAAACGCGCTTGGCAACGATTACCACGCCATCATGTCATTTGATGATGAGCTAACGCATCAAGCACTGACTAATGCAAATCAAGAGAAAGAAGGTCTATGGCCTCTGCCATTGGCGGACTTCCATCGCGGCATGTTGCCATCGAACTTCGCTGATTTGTCGAACATCAGCAGTGGTGACTACTCTCCGGGCGCAAGTACAGCGGCGGCATTCTTGTCTTACTTTGTGGAAGACTATAAGAAAGGTTGGTTGCACTTCGACTGTGCGGGTACTTACCGTAAGTCAGGAACCGACAAATGGTCTGCAGGCGCGACGGGTATGGGTGTGCGCACACTCGCTCGTTTGCTAACGGAGCAGGCTGACAAGTAATTCAAGAGAATTATTACTAATAAAAGAACAACACGAAAGAAAAGGAACACTAATGGCCCTAGAAAGAACATTCTCTATCGTTAAACCGGATGCAGTTAAGCGTAATTTGATTGGTGAAATCTATCACCGTATCGAAAAAGCAGGTTTGTCTATCATCGCAGCTAAGATGGTTCATCTTACCGATGAGCAAGCAAAAGGCTTTTACGCTGAGCATGAAGGTAAACCGTTTTTCGATGATCTTCGTGCATTCATGACGTCTGGCCCAATTATGGTTCAAGTACTTGAAGGTGAAGATGCGATTTGTCGTTACCGCGAGCTAATGGGCAAAACTAACCCAGAAGAAGCAGCGTGTGGCACTATCCGCGCGGATTATGCGCTAAGCATGCGCCACAACTCTGTACACGGTTCAGATAGCCCTGAGTCAGCAGCACGTGAGATTGAGTTTTTCTTTCCACAGTCAGAAATTTGTCCTCGTTAATTGAGTGCAGTTATGAGTAAAAAGGAGGCGTAGCCTCCTTTTTTATTACTCGTCACTTTTGTTGTACAAAAAATGTTCACTTAGAAATGAATACCTTAATATTTTAGGGTTTTGTAACGCTTGTTGTAGGGGGCTAAAGCCTGTACAATTCGCGCCCTTAACACCAATTACCGTCATCGAAGAGGCACCATGACCACACAAAAAGTCAATCTACTCGATTTTGATCGCAAGGGTATGCGTCAGTTTTTCCAAGAGGAACTGGGCGAAAAAGCCTTCCGTGCTGATCAGATAATGAAGTGGATCTATCACTTTGGTGTCGACGACTTCGAGAAGATGACCAACATCAACAAGAAGCTGCGTGAAAAGCTGATTCGTTTGGCAGAAATCAAAGCGCCAACCGTCTCTGAAGCTCAGCACTCTTCTGATGGCACCATCAAATGGGCAATGCGTGTTGGTGATCAAGACGTAGAAACGGTTTATATTCCTGATGATGATCGCGCGACGCTGTGTGTTTCTTCGCAGGTGGGGTGTGCACTGGAATGTAAGTTCTGCTCAACCGCACAACAAGGCTTTAACCGTAACCTTAAAGTGTCTGAAATCATTGGTCAGGTGTGGCGCGCAGCTCGTGAGATCGGTCTTGAGAAAGAAACTGGTCGCCGCCCAATTACTAACGTCGTAATGATGGGCATGGGTGAGCCACTGCTTAATATGAAAAACCTGATGCCAGCCCTTGAGCTGATGCTTGATGATTTGGGCTTTGGTTTGTCTAAGCGTCGCGTAACGGTATCAACGTCGGGTGTGGTTTCTGGCCTTGACCAGATGACAGGCCAAATTGACGTTGCGCTAGCGATTTCTCTACACGCGCCAAACGATAAGCTTCGTAGCGAAATCATGCCAATTAACGATCGCTGGGATATCCAAGACTTCCTAGCATCTGTTCGTCGTTACATCGCATCTTCTAACGCGAACCGTGGTAAGGTAACGGTTGAATATGTATTGCTAGACCATGTTAACGACGATATGGACCACGCTCGTGAACTGGCAGAGCTTCTTAAAGATACACCAGCGAAGATTAACCTGATCCCGTTTAACCCGTATCCAGGTTCTCCGTACAAAAAACCGAGCAACTCGCGTATTGACCGCTTCATGAAAACGCTAATGAAGTACGACTATACCGTGACAGTTCGTAAGACTCGCGGTGATGATATCGATGCAGCGTGTGGACAGTTGGTTGGTGACGTTATTGATAGAACCAAACGTACTCAGCAGATTGCGGCTCAAAAGGGTCAGCAGGCGATTCCAGTCAAAGCGGTATAATTCGTATCTTGATGAATACAAGGCCAAGTTTCGACTTGGCTTTGTCGTTTTTGCACATTTTGTAGTGAAAATCAGCGGGTACTTCCGAGTTTGGCGTTGAATGAATGTATTCGTGCATCAAAACTCTGATCTTTCCCACATTTCCTCGATAAATAATTGAAGAATAACGGAACAAATATAGTTATCGTTAATCAAATACTACGAAATGCCGCCAAAATGATATGAGTAGTGTTAATTTTTAATCAAAATTGTCACTATTTACGCGGATTTCCCTTGGGGCGTTTTAACTCGTGCGGAGAATCGACTATGATGGGCAGTTCCAATCGAGATGAAACCGGCTTAATCCGATAAGTTGGTATGAAATCATAATAAAATCGAGCGCTTTACATAGATTATAAGTGCCGTAGTTGGCAATTTGGGACTATGCTGTATCAAACAGCTAGTGCGAGCGATTTACCAAACTAATGACCATGACCACCGATAAAAAAACGAACTAAGCGTGTTAGGTCAAAGTAACAACCAATAAGAAGTACAATATCAATGAGTACTGAGCAAAATAACGCCACAGAACAAGTACATCAAGCACAAGACGTTGAGCTTGCGGGAACCATTTTAAAACAAAAGCGTGAAGCCTTAGGGCTGACGCAAAAGCAGATTGCGGATAGATTGCGCTTACGTGTTGCGATCATTCAAAAAATTGAGTCAAACGATTTTGACGGAGAGCAGGTCGCCACCTTTACGCGTGGCTATTTGCGATCCTACGCGAAGGCTGTCGGAATTGATGAGCAAGAGGTGTTGGGAACCATTGAGAACCACAGCGCCGCTCAACACCACGAACAGCCAATGCAAAGCTTTTCCAAAAAGACCAATAAAGAGAAACATGATAGTCGTATCATGAAGCTCACATGGGGCATCTTTATTGTCATCATTGGTATCTCATCTGTGTGGTGGCTGCAAAACCAGCAGAAAGATACGCTTTCTGAAATCGCAGACACCTCATCCAATGACCCTGCATTCGCTGTTGAAGAAACGGCAAGTGAGAAAGTAGCCGCATTGGAAACTGAGCTAGTGCCTGAGCCAGAAGTCAAAACGCTTGATGTATCAGCCATTGTTGAAACACCGGCACAGCCAGAAGTTGAAGCGCAGGACGTCGTCGAGGATGCCGCTCCAGCAGAAGCCGAAGCTGCGGTCGTCGTCGAAGAGTCTGAGCCAGCAGTAGTTGAAGAAGCACCTGTGGCTCCAGAGGTTCCAGCAGGACTGACAAACCTGACTCTGTCGTTTTCTGGTGATTGCTGGATCCAAGTAAAAGATGCAGACGGTAAAACGGTATCAACAGGCATTAAGAAAGCGGGCGATAGCGTAGATCTTAACGGAAAAGCACCGTTTAAAATCATTTTAGGTGCACCAGAGAAGGTTTCTATGACATTTGCGAGTGAACCTGTCGACCTTTCTGGGTATACTTCAGGCAAAGTAGCTCGATTCACCTTACCTTAGAAAACACTATGCATCACGAATCACCAATTAAACGTCGTCCCTCTACGCGTATTTATGTGGGCGATGTACCTATCGGCGATGGCGCACCTATCGCCGTTCAGTCAATGACCAACACGCGTACGACCGATGTCGCCGCGACCGTTGCTCAAATCAAAGCTTTGGAAAACGTAGGCGCAGACATTGTTCGCGTTTCGGTTCCTACCATGGATGCGGCTGAAGCATTCCGTGAGATCAAGAAACAGGTTTCGATTCCTCTCGTAGCGGATATTCATTTCGATTACCGTATTGCACTAAAAGTTGCGGAGTACGGCGTAGACTGTTTGCGCATCAACCCAGGCAACATAGGTAACGAAGCTCGTATCCGTTCGGTCGTCGATTGTGCACGTGATAAAAATATCCCAATTCGAATTGGTGTAAATGGCGGCTCTCTGGAAAAAGATATCCAGATGAAATACGGCGAACCAACGCCAGAGGCGTTAGTTGAATCGGCAATGCGCCATGTGGATATTCTAGATCGTTTGAACTTTGATCAGTTTAAAGTCAGCGTGAAGGCATCCGATGTATTCCTGGCTGTTGACTCCTACCGTCTACTTGCGAAGAAAATCGACCAACCTCTTCACCTTGGTATTACTGAGGCGGGCGGCGCTCGAGCTGGCTCTGTTAAATCATCGGTTGGCCTAGGTATGCTTTTAGCAGAAGGTATCGGCGATACGCTGCGTATATCTTTGGCTGCCAATCCAGTTGAAGAGATCAAAGTGGGTTTCGATATTTTGAAATCGTTGCGCATTCGTTCTCGTGGTATCAACTTTATCGCTTGCCCAAGCTGCTCTCGTCAAGAATTCGATGTGATCGGCACAGTAAACGCACTTGAAGAGCGTTTAGAAGATGTCATTACACCAATGGATGTGTCTATCATTGGTTGTGTGGTCAACGGCCCAGGCGAGGCGGAAGTGTCTCATCTAGGTCTAGCGGGCAGCAATAAGAAGAGCGCTTTCTATGAAGACGGCAAACGTCAGAAAGAGCGCTTTGATAACGATGATCTCGTTAATCAGCTTGAAGCAAAAATTCGAGCGAAAGCATCGATGCTAGATACAGCAAATCGCATCGAAGTAAATGAAGTAGAAGACAAGTAATCTCAACGACAATACGGTATTAAACTGTGGCAAAAACTATTCAAGCAATCCGAGGCATGAACGACTGCCTCCCAACACAATCTCCACTTTGGCAAAAAGTTGAGAATACAGTGAAGCATGTGGTCAGCGCATATGGCTACAACGAAGTACGTATGCCAATCGTTGAGATGACACATCTATTCAGCCGCGCTATCGGTGAAGTGACCGACGTAGTTGAAAAAGAAATGTACACCTTTGAAGACCGCAACGGCGATAGCCTAACACTGCGCCCTGAGGGCACGGCCGGCTGTGTACGTGCTGGTATTGAAAATGGTCTGCTTTACAACCAAGAGCAGCGCCTGTGGTACATGGGTCCAATGTTCCGTCACGAGCGTCCGCAAAAAGGTCGCTACCGTCAGTTCCACCAATGTGGCGTGGAAGTATTCGGTCTAAACGGCCCTGACGTTGACGCTGAACTTATCATGATGACAGCACGTCTATGGCGTGAGCTGGGTATCGACAAGCACGTTCGTCTAGAACTGAACTCTATTGGTTCACTAGAAGCGCGCGCTAACTACCGCACAGCCCTGATTGCTCACCTAGAGCAACACGTTGATGTGCTGGATGAAGATAGCAAGCGTCGTATGCATACTAACCCGCTACGTGTCTTGGACAGTAAAAACCCAGACGTACAAGCGATCTTGGTGGATGCGCCAGAGCTATCTGATTATCTAGACGAAGAATCAAAAGCGCATTTTGCAGGTCTTTGTGAACTTCTTGATGCTGCGGGTATCGAATATACGGTTAACCAACGTTTGGTTCGTGGTCTTGATTACTACAACCGCACTGTTTTTGAATGGATCACTGAAAGCCTAGGTGCTCAAGGCACTGTATGTGGCGGCGGTCGTTACGATGGTCTTGTTGAGCAGCTTGGTGGTAAACCAACACCAGCGGTGGGTTTTGCTATGGGCCTAGAACGTCTTGTACTCATGATGGAAACATTAGAGCTAACAGACGTTCGTCGCAGCGTAGACGCTTATGTCGTGACAGCGGGCGAAGGCACCATGATGGCAGGTATGAAGCTTGCTGAGAACCTGCGTGAAGCGATCCCTGGTATTCGTGTGATGAACCACTTTGGTGGCGGTAACTTCAAGAAACAATTCAAGCGCGCAGACAAAGTAGGGGCGGTATATGCTCTTGTGCTTGGTGAGAACGAAGTTGCTGAGAATACGGTCGTGGTCAAAGATTTGCAGGGCGGAGAGCAAGAAACTATTGCTCAAACTGAGTTAGCCGCTAAATTAGCAAATATTATTTAAGTTTAAATCCAAGTTGATAGGCAGCAAAGTTGGGCTGCCTATTAATTTAGGTAATGATTTCTTTTAAGAGGACAGGAAGTGGAACTCTACGATTCTGAAGAACAACAAGTTGAAGCGATCAAAGACTGGTGGAAGGAAAACGGGAAAGCCGTGGTTCTTGGCGTTGTTGTTGGTCTAGGTGGTTTATTTGGCTGGCGTTATTATCAAGATTCCGTGGTCCAGGCTCAAGAAGCTGCATCAGAGCAATACAGCAAAGCTGTTGAGTCGATGGCAGTAAGCGGTGTTGACGCGAGTGCTGATGTTCAAGCCTTCATCGATTCGAGCAAAGAGAGTGAATATGCGGTTCTAGCTGCAATGCAATTAGCTAAAGCGCAGGTAGAAGCAGGTAACCTTGAAGATGCACTAACGCAGCTTCAGTGGGCACAGAGCAACACCAAAGATCCAGCGATTGCACCGCTAGTGACTTATCGCGTTGCACGCCTAATGGCAGAATCGGGTAATAACGATGGCGCACGTGCGGAACTCGATAAAATTACGGATGCAGCATGGGCTGGTCGTGTCGCAGAGCTTCGTGGCGATATTGCTATCCGTGAAGGCGATCGTGATGCTGCCTACACGGCTTATACACAAGCTCAGCAAGCACAAGATGCGAGCCAAGCGCTACAAATCAAGCTGGATGATCTTGCCAAGTAAGGGCTATAGCCGATGAATAGACTCGTTAAAAAGGTATTACTTTCTATCTCGGTATTAGGTGTACTTGCAGGGTGTTCGAGTGAAGAAGACACCATAGTGATGGCGCCACTACCCGTTGTGCAAAGTGAGTTCACTCCAAGTACAGAGTGGTCTTCAAGCATAGGTAATGGCGTAGGTCAGTATTTTTCTAAGCTTTCACCAGTCTACGCTTACGACAAACTCTTTGTTGCGAGCCGCGATGGCGTTGTGAAAGCCATGGATCCAGAAAATGGTAAAACCATCTGGCAAACCGAAATCAAAGGTGAAGTAACGGCTCGCCTATCTGGTGGTATTGCAGCCGCTTATCAAAAGCTGTATATCGGCAGTGAAAACGGTGAAGTGATTGCTCTTGACGTAGAAACAGGTGAAGAGCTTTGGCGCGCAGAGGTAAATGGTGAGGTACTGGCGAAGCCGGTTGCTGACGCTAGCCTGATTATGGTTCATACCAGTCAAGGTGTGCTTGCTGCGCTTGAGCAAACCAGTGGTGAAGAGCGTTGGGCGATCAGTACTGATGTACCAAACCTAACCTTGCGTGGTGATAGTGCGCCTGCGACGGTTTCCGGTGGTGTTTTCTGGGGTACGGCGAATGGTCGTCTAGCGGCAGCGATTGTCGAGCGTGGTCAGTTGATCTGGCAACAACCAGTGGGCACGCCTAAGGGTGCAACAGAGATCGACCGTTTGGTGGATGTTGATGCCTCGCCAATTATTCTAGGTGGTACGCTTTACACAGTGGGCTTTAACGGTCAGCTGATTTCCATCGACCTTCGCTCGGGTAACCCAATCTGGAAGCGTAATTACTCATCAGCGACGGATATGGCGACAGACAATCGTAGCTTGTTCCTGATTTCAGAAACGGATCATGTAATTGCTGTCGATGCTCGAAGTGGTACTGAGCTTTGGGAAAACAATCTACTAGAAAACCGCCAACTTACGGCGCCTGTTATTGTTGACGGATACGTTGTAGTAGGGGATAGCCTTGGTTATCTTCACTGGATTGACCGTGCAACCGGTGAGTTTGTGGCACAGCAACTCATGAATGACAGCGGTATGTCGGTTGGACCGACTTTAGTCCCTGGTGGCTATGTGATCGTTACTCGTGATGGTGAAATAAAGAAACTCACCATTAACTAGAAAGCGTGATATAATTCACAAACGGCTCCTGGCTGATTTTCAGTTAGGAGCCGTTTTATTGCTGCGAAGCAAAAGGATCTTTTCGAGCTCGGATAGATAGAATACGTTGTGGTTATAGGAAAACGAGAGCATTTTTACCTATAACTACAATAAGAAATAATTGTAGAGGTTAATATGTTACCTGTTGTTGCCCTAGTTGGACGCCCGAATGTGGGTAAGTCGACACTGTTTAATAGACTGACGCGTACGCGTGATGCTTTGGTCGCGGACTTTCCGGGACTAACGCGTGACCGTAAATATGGTCAAGCTCAACTGGGTGAGAATGAGTTCATTGTTATCGATACCGGCGGTATTGATGGCACTGAAGAAGGTGTAGAAACCAAAATGGCGGAACAATCGTTAGCTGCGATTGAAGAAGCTGACGTAGTGCTATTCCTTGTGGATGGTCGTGCGGGTTTGACGGTTGCGGATGAAGCGATCGCTAACCACCTACGTAAAATTGAAAAGCCAGCTTTCCTTGTGGTCAACAAGGTAGATGGCATTGATGCCGATGCTGCAAGCGCTGAGTTTTGGCAGCTAGGTGTTGAAAACATGTATCACATCGCTGCGGCTCACGGTCGTGGTGTTACTGCTCTTCTAGACCGCGCCTTGGATCCTTTCTTTGAACACCTATCAGAAGCTGAAGGTGAAATCGAAGACTTGACCATGTTTGAGGACGCGGAAGAAGAGAAACTCGACTACACCGAAGAAGAAGCAGAAGAAGAGTACAAGCGTCTTCAAGATCAGCCAATTAAACTGGCTATCATCGGTCGTCCAAACGTTGGTAAATCGACTCTAACTAACCGGATCCTCGGCGAGGAGCGCGTGGTGGTGTATGACATGCCAGGTACGACACGTGATTCTATCTACATCCCAATGGAGCGTGATGGTCGTGAATATGTTCTGATTGATACTGCGGGTGTACGTCGTCGTAAGCGTATCAACGAGACGGTAGAAAAGTTTTCGGTGGTTCAAACGCTTAAAGCCATTGAAGATGCCAACGTGGTATTGGTTGTAATTGATGCTCGCGAGAATATCTCAGACCAAGACCTCAGCCTTCTTGGTTTTGCCCTTAACGCAGGCCGCTCAATTGTACTTGCTGTGAATAAGTGGGATGGTTTGGATACAGACGTGAAAGAGCAGGTTAAGAAAGAGTTAGACCGTCGTCTAGGCTTTGTAGACTTTGCTCGTATTCACTTTATCTCGGCGCTACACGGTACTGGTGTGGGTCACTTGTTCGAGTCTGTTCAAGAAGCGTATAAGTCAGCGACGACACGTGTGGGTACCTCAGTACTGACTCGTATCATGAAGATGGCAACAGAAGATCACCAGCCACCGATGGTTCGTGGTCGCCGCGTGAAGCTCAAGTATGCGCACGCAGGTGGTTATAACCCACCAATCGTTGTTGTTCACGGTAACCTGGTGAACGAGCTGCCAGATTCATACAAGCGTTACCTAATGAACTACTATCGTCGTTCATTGGAAATTATGGGTACACCAATCCGTATCAACTTCCAGAGCAGCGATAACCCGTTCGAGGGTAAAACGAGCAAGATGACACTTTCTCAAGAGCGAAAGCGTAAGCGCTTGATGAGTATGATGAAAGGTCGTCCGAAGAAATAAGAATAAGCCAAAAAGCGCCCTCTCAATGAGAGGGCGCTTTTTTATGGTGTAAAGCACACATGATGTAAGGAAAACAGATGATCACCGCTAGTAAAGTGCACTTCTGCAATCAAACTTGGCAACTAGATAGCCAAATCCAACTCGTCAACCATCATGAAGAACATTGTGATGTGGTGGTGAAAGACACGCCATTCCATCCTGTTAGCCATATCTGGCCTGATCACCCAGCAGACAGGGGAACGTTATCAACAAACACTGAATCGTATCCAGTTACAGACTGTTTAGTTGGTGCTGTTGAGCTCGAAACCGGAAAGCTCTTTGTCGCGCAATCCATCCCAGTAAAACGAGATACCGATGGCTGGGTATTTGTCGTGGTGCATCGCATTTCTAAACAAGCCGTACTATCAGAAGGTGAGACCGTCTACCTGTCGGTAGACAAGGAGTATCAAGATAGCTTAAGCCGTGGCCACAGCGCTGGTCATATAGCGTCTTTGGCGCTCAACAAGGTTCTTGCTGAAGCGTATTGGAGAAAAGACGCCGATCGCAAAGATGGACTAGGGCACTATGATTTTAATAGCTACGCACAGGAGCAGAGCTTTGTATCGCCGGATGCTTGCTTTGATAACTATCGCTTAGGTAAGACGCTTAAAAAGCGTGGTCTTAACACTGCGCAGGTACTTGAAGAGCTTAAAGAGATAGAGTCTAGGGTCAACCAACAGCTTAATCTATGGCTTAGCGAGGGTTCAAAAGTAGAGATGCAGCTTGAAGGTCCTTACCTCACCAGCTCTCGTTACTGGCATTGTAGATTGGACGGGATGGATGTTGTCATGCCTTGTGGTGGCACGCACGTTACAACAACAAGCAGTCTGAAGCGATTAAACGTTGAACTGCGAGCTATCGATGCCAATTATATCGAAATGCACACCCATGTAAGTCGATAATTAGAAAAACGATCTTTTTATTAAATTTCAATTAGACTGGTTTATTTTGGCGTTTGTGGTATTTAAATCTGCTAAAAATCGAAAAACAGCACATGTAACTTATGCTTTCGGTATGTGGTTATATAAATGTTCTTTTTTAAGCAGATCGCTGATCAAGCTAGCTTTTGGGGATGATCTAGAAAAGATCGTGTTTTTTGTCGTTCCAGGGTGTACTGGTTCAAATTACGTACAAATATTCCTTTGGTCAATAGTTCATCTATTTGCGCCCTGTGTTAGTATGTGCCGCGAGCGCATAATAAACAGAATGCCAACAGCTTTAGAGTTAGAGCCGTATGGTAGCAAATTAAAAGACGCGAACTATGAATAAAGACTTGCTAATAGATGCCCATAAGGGCATGAATAATTTATTAAAAGAGCTCGCGCTAGGGTTACCCCAAACCCAATTAGTGGAAAGGATAGTTGATCTTACAGAGCGACTATTTCCTAGAAAACGAGTTTCTATTTTATCGTTGGATGAATCGACAAACTGCCTGTTCACGGTAGCTGCCCCTAAGCTACCTATTATGTATAACCAAGCTATTGACGGGATAGAAATTGGTGAGCGAGTGGGATCTTGTGGGGCTGCTGCCTACTTGAAACGCTCTGTGATTGTTGACGATGTAACTAAACACGCCAACTGGACACCATTTCTTGAGCTTGCCGCCTCTGCGAATGTGAAAGCTTGCTGGTCGGTACCTGTCATCTCGACTCAAGAGCAGTGCTTAGGGACATTCGCTCTCTACGACGAGAGGTGTTCTACCCCGCTCGCGATTGAGATTGAGATACTCGAATCCATGTCTGCCGTGTATTCGGTTGCGCTTGAGAAGTACGCTCTTGAGGATAAGCTTACCTTTCAAGCCCAGATGGATCCGCTCACTCACTGCTTGAATAGACGTGCTTTATTGGAAAGAGTTGAGCAGAGTCACTGCTTTGATGGAAATATTCTCGGCTGCTTTTTTGTTGATATCGACAAGTTCAAGCAGGTGAATGATGAATATGGTCACTGCTTTGGTGACAAAGTACTTGTAGCTGTTTCTGAGCAGCTTAAACATCTTTTGCCTGAACAAGCCGTGCTTGGACGTTATGGCGGTGATGAGTTTTTGGCGTTTTGCTGCTTCCCTGATGAAGACGGCGCCGTCGCTTTTTATCAAACATTGAGCGATGAGCTGAACAAACCCGTAACACTGAATGATACCAATATCTCTGTCAGCGTCGGATTTGCGACCAAACAGTGCTGTTCAGATCTGCCAATGGATAAGTTAATCCGCCAAGCAGACAGCGAAATGTACAAGGTTAAGCGTCGAAATAAGCGTGCAGTACCTCTACGTAGTGCTTCTCCGAGCTTGATTGATATCAATGCGAACCCAGAAAAGAAAGTCGTATGATAGTTAATATTATCACTTTCTAATATAGGTAAGTCATGACGACTCAACAAAACCAGTGCCCTAAGTGCCACTCAGAGCTTGAATGGGATGGGCAGTATCACTGCGGGCAATGCCAAGTCCATTTCAAAAAGATTGGTTTTTGCCCTGACTGTGAAGCAGAGCTGGAGAAACTTCAAGCGTGTGGCTCAGCGAGCTATTTTTGTAATAGCTGTAATGAACTGAAGTCTAAGTCACGCGTTAAGTTTGTCTTTGAGAGCCTTGCATAGAAGCTAGATGGCAGCTGTCGTCTAGCTGTGATCTTTTATGCTAGTGACCTGAGATTCGATAATGCCATTGTCGAGTTTGGTGGTGATCGCACTGCCGACTTCGACACTCTGAGCGTCGGTGATGACCTGTCCGCGCGCATCTTGAGTAATAGAGTAACCGCGCTGCAAAGTCGCCAGTGGGCTGACTGTATCTAACTTACCTACGGTAACGGCGAATTGATGCTTAGCGCTATCGAGCTGTTTCTGCATGGCTTGATTAAGCCTGGCTTGTAGCTGATCTAATCGATTGGTTTGTCGGTCGAGCTGGCGAGCTGGTGAGAGTGCCATTAACCTGTGTTGTTTATTGCTAAGGCGCAGTGTCTCTTGAGATAGGCGCTGCTTAATTGCTGAGCTCAAACGGAACTCAAACTCATCAAGAAGCTGGCTCTGCCTCTGCAACTGGTGCTTTGGATGATGGCTGTTGAGTGCTTGTGTTAGCACTGACAAGTGCTGCTTTTGCTGCGCTAGATAGATCTGCATAACATTACGCAGTCTTTGCTCACGCCCTTTAAGCGATTCATGCTTATGTGAGGTGTCATTACTGACAAGCTCAGCCGCAGCGCTCGGTGTTGGCGCTCGCACGTCGGCAACGTAGTCCGCTATGGTGACGTCGATTTCATGCCCGACCGCACTAATGATTGGAATCTGGCTTGCCGCGATGGTTCTTGCCACGATCTCATGGTTAAAACACCAAAGATCTTCCAGCGAGCCGCCACCTCGACCCACTATCAATACATCACACTCGTTACGGCTGTTGGCGCGTCCAATTGCCTGCGCAATCTCAATCGCCGCCGCATCACCTTGCACCGTTGTCGGGTAGATAACGACAGGCAGTGATGGGTCACGTCTTTTCAGGATATCGAGAATATCGAAAAGCGCGGCACCAGTTTTGGAGGTGATGATACCTACGCGTTTAGGGTGAGAAGGGAGAGGTTTCTTTAGAGACTGTGAGAACAAGCCCTCAGCCGCAAGTGACATCTTAAGCTTCTCAAACTCTTGTTGCAGTCTTCCATCGCCCTCGGGCTGCATTGATTCAATGATCAGCTGATAATCACCACGCGGCTCGTACAACGAGAGACGCGCCTTTACCAATACCTGATTGCCATTAGCTGGCTTAAAGGTGACTCGGCGATTATTACCACGAAACATAGCGCACTTAACTTGAGCGCGAGAGTCTTTTAGCGTGAGGTACCAATGGCCGGATACAGGTGCGGAAAAGTTAGAGATTTCACCGACTAACCAGACAATCCCCATTTCATTTTCTAGCAACAAACGTACTTCGGAATTCAGACGAGAGACCGTGTAAATGTTCTGATTGGAAGAAGATGAATGAGAAGTAGATCGCGGGGATAGGGACACAGCTAATCTCAAAGGCGTGAGTATGGAAATTAGCGGCAATATAATACATATCAAGGGGGTAAATGCAAATAAAAAATAGAAAAATGTGTAGCCAAGCGATTTCGTCGGGCGTATAATCCCACCGCAATATCTAATCCAAATGACCTTATTATGCGAAACGATAAGGGCGGATTATCCCTTAAACTCCTCTATTGTGAGATATTGCAAATGCTAAGAATTGCCAAAGAAGCGCTGACGTTCGATGATGTACTACTCGTTCCAGCTCACTCCACCGTTCTCCCAAACACAGCTGATCTTCGCACTCGGCTGACCAAGAATATCACTCTGAATATTCCAATGATCTCTGCGTCTATGGACACAGTGACAGAAGCGCGTCTTGCGATCGCGCTAGCCCAAGAAGGTGGCATTGGCTTTATCCACAAGAACATGTCTATCGAGCAACAAGCTGAGCAGGTTCGTCTAGTTAAAATCTTTGAAGCAGGTGTGGTGACTAACCCAGTAACAGTTAGCCCAGATGCATCTATCGCTGACGTGGTAGCGCTGACTGATAAGCACGGCTTCGCTGGTTTCCCTGTTGTTGCTGAAAACAACGAGCTTGTAGGCATCATCACTGGTCGTGATGTTCGCTTTGTTACTGACCTTTCTAAGAAAGTAGAAGCAGTAATGACGCCAAAAGAGCGCCTAGCCTCTGTTAAAGAAGGTGCTTCTCGTGAAGAAGTACAAGAAGAGATGCACCGCGCACGTGTTGAGAAGGTACTGGTTGTAAACGACGAGTTCCAACTTACCGGTATGATCACAGCAAAAGATTTCCACAAAGCAGAACGTAAGCCTAACGCATGTAAAGATGCGCAAGGTCGTCTACGCGTTGGTGCTGCGGTTGGTGCTGGCGCTGGCAACGAAGAACGTGTTAAAGCGCTTGTTGAAGCTGGTGTTGACGTTCTACTTATCGACTCTTCACACGGTCACTCTGAAGGTGTTCTAAACCGTATCCGCGAAACTCGCGCTGCATACCCAGATCTCGATATCATTGGCGGCAACGTAGCGACAGCTGCAGGTGCTAAAGCACTGATTGAAGCTGGCGTAAGCGCAGTTAAAGTAGGTATCGGCCCTGGTTCAATCTGTACAACTCGTATCGTAACGGGTGTTGGTGTACCTCAAATCACAGCGATTTCAGACGCGGCAGCGGCAGCTGAAGAGTATGGCATCCCAGTTATCGCTGACGGCGGTATCCGTTTCTCAGGTGATATCTGTAAAGCGATCGTAGCTGGCGCATCTTGTGTCATGGTTGGCTCAATGTTCGCTGGTACTGAAGAAGCACCAGGTGAAGTTATCCTTTACCAAGGTCGTTCATACAAAGCTTACCGTGGCATGGGTTCTCTTGGCGCAATGTCTCAAGGCTCTTCTGACCGTTACTTCCAATCTGACAACGCGGCTGACAAGCTAGTTCCAGAGGGTATCGAAGGTCGTATCGCTTACAAAGGTCGCCTAAAAGAGATCGTTCACCAGCAAATGGGTGGTCTTCGTTCAAGCATGGGTCTAACTGGCTCTGCAACTATCGAAGACATGCGTACTAAAGCAGAATTCGTTCGCATCTCTGGTGCGGGTCTAAACGAATCTCACGTACACGACGTTCAAATCACCAAGGAAGCACCTAACTACCGTTTGGGTTAATTAATCGCTCAGGTTAATTAGCCACTTAGGTTAATAACGACAACGTAGTGAAATAAATCCTACGTAAACGTTTGCTTTTTTTCCTTGAAGCAAAGATGAGAGGCGGGTAAACTCGCCTCCGTTTTCAACACTTAGCTGATAAGATTGCCCAAAATGACGAAAAATATTCATGACCAACGAATTCTGATTCTAGACTTCGGTTCTCAATACACACAGCTAGTAGCACGTCGTGTTCGTGAAATCGGTGTTTACTGTGAACTATGGAGCTGGGACGTAGAAGAAGCGGATATTCGTGAATTCAACCCAGACGGTATCATCCTATCTGGTGGTCCAGAAAGCGTTACGGAAGACAACTCTCCACGTGCTCCTCAGTACGTATTTGATTCAGGTGTTCCAGTTCTTGGTGTGTGCTACGGCATGCAGACCATGGCTGAACAGCTTGGCGGTAAAGTAGCGGGCTCTAACGAGCGTGAATTTGGCTACGCACAAGTTAAAGTATCTGGTGACTCTGCAATCTTTAAAGATCTTGAAGAAACTCAAGATGTTTGGATGAGCCACGGCGACAAAGTTGTTGAAATCCCAGCAGACTTCGTAAAAGTTGGTGAGACGGATACCTGTCCGTACGCAGCAATGGCAAACGAAGAGAAGAAATACTACGGTGTTCAGTTCCACCCAGAAGTAACGCACACCAAGCAAGGCCTGCAAATGCTAGAGAACTTCGTTCTTGGTGCTTGTGGCTGTGAGCGTCTATGGACGCCAGGTTCTATCATCGAAGACGCGGTTGCTCGCATTAAAGAGCAAGTGGGTGACGATGAAGTGATTCTTGGTCTGTCTGGCGGTGTTGACTCATCAGTGGTAGCGATGCTTGTTCACCGCGCTATCGGCGACAAGCTGACCTGTGTATTCGTAGACAACGGTCTTCTTCGTCTAAACGAAGGCCAGCAAGTGATGGAGATGTTTGGCGACAAGTTCGGCCTAAACATCATCAAGGTAGATGCAGAAGAGCGTTTCCTTGCAGCACTTGAAGGCAAGTCTGATCCAGAAGAGAAGCGTAAGACTATCGGTCACGTATTCGTAGACGTATTCGACGAAGAGTCGAAGAAGCTAGAAAACGCGAAGTGGCTAGCTCAGGGTACTATCTACCCAGACGTTATTGAATCTGCAGCATCGAAAACAGGTAAAGCACACGTCATCAAATCGCACCACAACGTGGGCGGTCTTCCTGATGATATGGAAATGGGTCTTGTTGAGCCGCTTCGCGAGCTATTCAAAGACGAAGTACGTAAGATCGGTCTAGAGCTAGGTCTTCCATACAATATGCTTTATCGTCACCCATTCCCAGGTCCAGGTCTAGGTGTTCGTGTTCTTGGCGAGATCAAGAAAGAGTACTGTGATCTACTGCGTCGTGCCGATGCTATCTTCATTGAAGAGCTGCACAATGCAGACCTTTATCACAAAGTATCTCAGGCGTTCACGGTATTCCTACCAGTTCGCTCTGTAGGTGTAATGGGCGATGGCCGTAAGTACGACTGGGTTGTTTCTCTGCGTGCGGTTGAGACTATCGACTTTATGACCGCTCACTGGGCGCACCTACCATACGACTTCCTAGGTAAGGTTTCTAACCGTATCATCAACGAAGTAGACGGTATCTCTCGCGTTGTTTACGATATCTCTGGTAAGCCACCAGCGACGATCGAGTGGGAATAACCCTCGATACGTAGTCTCTTTAAGATAAGTTAGATTGTAAAAAGCCGACGTTATGTCGGCTTTTTTTACGCGTGTCGGAAAAGACTGAATACGAATATGCAATCGGTAAAACTTAGATTGCAAATAATGGGTCTGCTCAACATTTACATTTTGAATTAAAATTTTCCTACAATTTTTGTAACTAATTTTGAATTTAGGGCTCTTTGACAATGTCTAACAAACTCGCTAACCCAGCGCCGCTTGGCCTTATGGGTTTTGGTATGACGACCATTCTACTTAACATCCACAACGCAGGTTTCTTCCCGATTGATTCGATGATCCTAGCGATGGGTATTTTCTATGGCGGTCTAAGCCAAGTGTTTGTTGGCATGATGTGCTTTAAACGTGGTGACACATTCGGCACCACGGCTTTCACTTCGTACGGTCTATTCTGGCTGACGCTTGTAGGCATTATTGTTATGCCTTACATGGGTCTTCCAGCAAGTCCGGCGAAGTTTATGGGCTGGTACTTACTGCTTTGGGGCGTATTTACTGGTTTCATGTTTATCGGTTCACTTTGCTACCCAGTGGCTAAGCAAGTTGTGTTTGGTTCATTGACCATTCTGTTCTTCTTGCTTGCTGCGCGTGATTTCTTCGGCAGTGAACTGATCGGTACCATCGCTGGCTTCGAAGGTATTTTCTGTGGCGCTAGCGCGATTTACTTCGCAATGGCTCAAGTACTGAATAACGAGTACGGCCGCACAATTTTGCCTATCGGTGAGAAAAAAGCGCCAGTAACTTCTGCGCAAGAAGTGGCGGCATAATTCAAGTTTCATTCATTCGGGAACAGTGAATGACAAAAGGGGTAGCTAAGCTACCCCTTTTTCTTTTTTAAACAATTATTGGTCACTTCAGTCATCCTTGCGCAGGCAGGGAACCATCCAAAGCGATCGCCAGCTCATTACGACGTCTGCGTCTGAGTCGACCCAGAATCCGCCTCTTGAGCCGCTTCAGGCTTTTTACCTGTCTTGCGCTCGTATCGACCTTCCCAGTAATCCGCATTCTTGATACCAAGTGCGACAGGGTTAAACGTATACTCTTCAACGCCTTCTTTTTGCTGCTTCTCGTAGTCTTTAAGTGCCACGATAGCTGGTTTAGCAATGAAGAAGATAATCAAGATACCAACAATGTTTAGCCACGCCATGAGACCTACGCCAACATCACCCATTGCCCAAGCTAGGTTTGCGGCTTTCACCGTACCGTAGAATACCGAGGTAATCAGAATCAGCTTCAGTAGGAACATTAGGCCATTTACCTTAAAGGTACGACGAATGTAAGCAATATTGGTTTCTGCAATGTAGTAGTAAGCAAGAATAGTGGTAAAGGCGAAGAAGAACAGTGCAAATGCAATGAACAACTTACCCACACCCGGCATAGTACTTTCAATTGCTAACTGTGTGAACGCAGGGCCATTAGCGCCAACGGTTTCAGCGAGGTTTTGAACTAGGAATGTACTCTCAGGACCGTGCACGTTGTACGCACCAGTGATAAGAATCATAAACGCCGTTGCAGAACAAACCAGCAGGGTATCAATGTAGATAGAGAAAGATTGAACCAGACCTTGCTGCGCAGGGTGATCAACATTCGCTGCTGCCGCTGCGTGAGGGCCGGTACCTTGACCTGCTTCGTTTGAGTAAACACCACGCTTAACACCCCAACCAATTGCGGCACCAAAGCCTGCCATAGGTGTGAAAGCATCGCCGAGAATCATACCTACGATACGTGGCACTTCACCGATGTTCAGAAGAATGATTACAAATGCGATGATGATGTACGCAAGCGCCATGAAAGGAACAACGATCTGTGTGAAATGCGCAATACGCTTAACACCACCGAAGATGATGAAGGCTAGGATGATAGAGATAACAGCGCCAGTGAAAATTTTCGCAAAACTGATAGTACCAATCGCTGTGTCAATCATCGCACCAGAGCCAAATGCGGTCTCTACTGCGTTACCGATACTGTTCGATTGAACACCCGGAAGTAGGACACCACACGCAAAGATAGTCGCGATAGCAAAAATCCACGCGTACCACTTTTGACCCATAGCTTTTTCAATGTAGTAAGCTGGACCACCACGGAACTCGCCACGATCTTCTTCTTTATAGATTTGCGCGAGTGTCGATTCGATGTAGGCCGTCGCTGCACCAAAGAAGGCAACCATCCACATCCAGAAAACAGCGCCAGGACCACCGAAACCGATAGCCGCAGCCACACCTGCAATGTTACCTGTACCAACACGGCCAGATAGTGAAACGGCAAGCGCCTGGAACGATGAAATACCTTTTTCAGAGCTCTTGCCCGACAGTAGTAGACGCCACATTTCGAAGAAATGACGGACTTGTACAAATCGAGTAAGAATGGAATAGAAAAGGCCTGCACCAAGACATAAATAAATAAGAGCGGGACTCCAGATAATCCCGTTTAAAAAATCAACTAAAGACTGCATAGTTCTTCCCTGTAAAGCTGGGGATGAGGTCGAAGCTCAGCGACTCATGGTCTGATTGTTCGACATCACTTGTTGATGCTCATCCTTTATCAATCGTCCTTGCTTGCACGAAAAGCATGATGAAAGAGAGCGCGAGGTGTTTGAACATACCAAACACGAGTCGACATCCTACCTAACTTTGTTGCTAATGTTAAACTCAGTTGTAAATATTGTGTTAACGCGTGACTTTGGGCACAAAATCCGAAATGCGGGTTGAGGATGTGATTTTTGTTTGTTAAATGAGCGGTTACGAGAGAAAAAAATGCCGACCAAGAGGTCGGCATCGTCGCGTTATTTTGTATCAAGACCTTGCTGCCAAAAGGCAATTTCCATTCTTGTTGCTGTTTTAAACACGTGTATGAGTTCTTGGCCTCTCGGGCTGTCGAGCTCAATGTCTTTGAGTAAGGTGTCCAAACGCTCAATGCTCACCTGAACGCCTGATTGAAAATCCTCACCGGCATAAAGCTCTATCCAGCTGCGATATGGGTTGCCTTCTAATACCGTAGTGGGTGACTCGATGAGTGCTTTACCGATCACGGCATAGCCGATAGCGCAAGGTGCCAAAGCCGCATACAGGTCAACAAGCTCGCCAGTCATGCCTGCATCGAGTACATAGCGGGTATACGCCACGGTACCAAAGTCTTCAGTTTCCGCTTCCATATCAGCTTCAGTAATGCCCCACTGGCTGCAATAAGAGACATGATGACCGATCTCAGACTCAAGTAGGGCAGCCACACTAGGTACTGCCTCACGCATTTGAGTCAGTGTTTTGGCTTTATAGATCGCCAAGGCGTAAGCGCGGGCATATTGCTTTAGAAACAGAAAGTCCTGCTTTAGATAATGCAAATACGCTTTTTGCTCAAGCTCACCTTTAGCAAGTTGCTGCACAAATTCATGTTCGGTATAGCCTTGCCATTCGCTTTGGCAAGCATTTATCAGGTCTTGATGGTTCATAATTGCTCCTACAGTACAGGTACCATGGTCTCTGCTGCTGGTTTACTCGAGATGATCTTGTGCTGGTACATGAAGTCTGTGAAGGCATCATACTTAGCAGCATCGATGGCAGATGGACGCAGCGCAAATCGTGTTAGCGTGTCGCGCCATGCACGTTTGTTAAGCTCGTTGTTTAGCGTGTCTGGTGCGTAAGCAACAAACTGAGTCCAAGATTCTTGAGGGTGATTGACGATGTAGGTCGTCGCTTTCTCGATAGCACGGTTGAATTTAGCGATAGCGTCTTTGTCATGACTCTTTGCATTAGCAACAAAAACCAGTTCTTCATAGGTCGGAACGCCATGCTCTTCAGGGAAGAAGGCCTTTGGTTTGAAGCCCTCGAGCTCTAGTTGGTTTGTTTCGAAGTTACGCAGACCGCCCCAAATGGCATCAACCTTACCTGACGCTAATGATGATGACAGTGCCCAGCCAACGTTGATGATTTGCACATCTTTGTACGCGACGCCTTCGGTTTGAAGCATAGTGCCTATGGTCGCTTCTTCATTGCCTGCGATTGCGATACCGATCTTTTTGCCTTTGAGATCCGCGAGGGAATTGATCTTGCCATTATCCAATACCATCATGGTGTTCAAAGGGGTAGCAATGAGCGTTGCACTGCGAATAAGAGGCAAACCTGCCGCAACATCAATCGTTAGGCTGGTTTGATACGAAACCGCCATGTCCACCTTGCCTGCTGCAACCAGCTTAGCTGGTGTACTCGGATCGGCAGGCTCTTGGATGTTGACTTCTAGCCCTTGTTCTTCAAAGTAGCCACGCTCATGAGCAATGACGATGGGGCCGTGATTAGGGTTCACGAACCAGTCAAGCATCAGCGTTATCGACTTATCTGCGGCGCTTGCTGCGAATGTCGTCATAGCAGTGAGCAGCGCTGCGATGACTTTAGTTGTCGTGGATTTCATACTTTTTCCTTTTGAATTTAGTTATTTTCCCATGGGATAAGGCGTCTTAGCGCCCAATCTGTAATGAAGTAGAGAGAGACAGATACAGCCGCCAAAATAAACAGGGCTGCAAACATCTCATCGATGAGCATTCGAGCATTGGTTTGCAGCATGAGGTAGCCAAGCCCTTCACTTGACCCCACCCATTCGCCGGCAACGGCGCCAATCGGTGCGACCACCACAGCAACACGAATGCCCGATGCTAGTACAGGCAAGGATGCAGGCAAGCGGATATGCCAAAGCTGACGCCAGCGATTTGCGCCCATTGTTTGTGAGAGATCTAAATAGCCCGTCGGCGTATTTCGCAATCCGTCATAACAGCAGGTGGTTACCGGAAAAAAGATAATCAGTGCAGCCATGACAACTTTGGAGGCAATGCCATACCCTAACCAAAGCATCAGAATGGGTGCCAGCGCGAATACAGGGATCGCTTGGCTAGTAATAAGAATCGGCAGTAGCCAGCGTTTTACTGGCTGAAACAGCAGCATCTGTAGAGCAAAGAAAAGCCCCATAGACAGTCCAAGTAACAGACCCAGTAATATCTCTTGGCTAGTCACCCAGGTATGCTTGAGCAACACATCATGGCGTTCGAAAAGCTTTATAAATACCGCCTCTGGCGCAGGGAGGATAAAGCTTGGCATATCAAAAATAACCACAATGCTCTTCCAGATAGCCAAGATAATCAGCAAGCTAATGATCACGCGCATCATGGCGCTTAAACCTTGCTTTGACGCTTGTTTTTGGCTTCGATTCGCAACCTCAGCGAGTGGCGTCATGGGAGCCTCCTTGACGTTCAGCGACATCGAGTTTTTCTGTGTGACTCCCAGCTAAGTGCTCGAGTATGGATTGTTGAATAGCCGCGAACTCGCCGTCTATATCACGAGGTATTCCTTGCTTTGGTGGAGTAATGCTGTGCAGTCGCGCGGGCTTACCATTCATGACTAGGATCTGCTCACCCAAACGAAGCGCCTCTTGCGGATCATGGGTAATCAGCAGCACAGTTTTGTCTTTGAGCAGGTTAGCTGCGAGCGCTTGTAGCTTGTAGCGCGTGACGGCATCGAGCGCTGAAAAAGGCTCATCCATCAACACGACGGACTTATCTTGCATTAAGGTGCGAGCTAATGCGACACGTTGCCTTTGACCACCAGATAGATCATTGGGGTTTGAAGCGGCTTTATCCGCTAGCCCCACTTTCTCCAGCAGTGACAGTGCTTTTTGAAGAGTCCGCGCGTCCACTTTCTTGCCATTTAAGCGAGAGGCTAGGCACACATTATCGAGCACGGATAGCCATGGCATCAGCAGATCTTGCTGCGCCATGTAGGCCACCTGGCCGGCTAGCACATCAAGTGGTGGGGAAAACTCCGTTGCTGAAAATTCGACCTTATCAGTGAGCAACCCGGCTATGTAGCGTAGCAACGTCGATTTTCCACAGCCACTTGGACCAAGAATAGCCGTCCATGTAGCCGGTTCAAATGTCACTTCTAACCCTGAGAATATTGCGCTGCTATCGCCCAAATACCTTAGGGTCGCTCCTTGAATACGAATTGGCGTCATTGGCCTTAGGCGCCTTTATTAAGGGCGTAGAAGTGGTGGACGGGGCCGTGACCTTTACCGATCTTAAGTTCATCAGCATGCGCTATCGCTTGGGTAATATAATCTTTACCCAGTTTTACTGCGTCACTCAGTTCGTTGCCCTTTGCTAGGAAGGACGCTATCGCTGAGCTTAAGGTACAGCCCGTTCCATGGGTATTATTTGTCGCGATCCGAGTGGTATTAAAGAACTGAACATCGCTATTAGTAATCAACAGATCATTACTGTTTTGCTCAGACTCTAAGTGCCCACCTTTTAGCAAAATAGCAGGGGTGTCCAAAGCACGTAGTGCGTCGATCAGAGCTTCCATATCCTGTTGAGATTGTGGGACATCACAACCTAATAGTGCTGCGCCCTCTGGCAGGTTAGGAGTAATCACGGTCGCTAATGGTAGCAGTTGTGTTTTGAGTGCATCAATGGCGCTACTTTCAAGAAGAAGGTCTCCGCTGGTGGCAACCATGACCGGATCAAGAACGATGTATTGTGGTTGGTATTCTCGAAGTTTTTCGGCGACAGCGCCAATGATATTGGCATCTGCCAGCATGCCGATTTTGACAGCGACAACGTTCAAGTCGCTAAAAACTGCATCAAGCTGTGCTTTGACGAAGTCTGGGTCAATGCCAAGTATGCCTGTTACGCCTTGAGTGTTTTGAGCGGTAAGCGCTGTAATGACTGAGCAGGCGTAAGAACCTGTGGCTGAAATCGCTTTAATATCCGCTTGAATACCAGCACCACCGCCAGAATCTGAGCCGGCAATGGTTAATACGATTGGGGTGTGTTGCGATGCTGTGACCATAAATGCTCCTTTTCTGCGAAGGAACAGCCATAGCCCTGCCAAAGACACCTTGGGTAGTGAGTCTTTTTGCATTGTCTATCAGTTCCCTACGCCAGTGCTAACTGAATCAGGTTCAACGGGTCTCACCACTATGGTGATCTCAGCATAAATGCCCCCCGACTAATGTGAGGCTCATTGTCATACAAGCGTGGTGACTTTTCCAGTAATAACGGATCAGCTTCGGCTATTTATGTGGTTTATGTATTGTTATTCACCTCTCTTATGTGTGGGTAGGGTGGCTATCTGCTTGGTGGATGGGTTTGGCATTTATGACTTTTGTGATCTTTTAAATGAGTGAAAAATTCTGGGCACAGGGTTGAAGAGTTAATGAAAATGCCTGAGACAAAGGATCTAATTTTGAGTGGTGACTCGAAGTGAGTTTTATTTTTGCACAAAAAATAAACACATCTGCCTATTAATAAATACCGATGTTCACAACTTTTTAATACATTTTAAGTTATTGAACTTTTGATCCGTTTTAGCTTGTAAACAGTTGTGAGCAGGAAATTTTTCGTCTTTCAAGGAAAGAGAATGGCAATGAAAAAACTATTATTAGGCTTATCAGGGGTCGCATTGGCAGTGAGTCAAAGCGTCATGGCTGCTCCTGCTGCGCCGTCTATCGATGTCTACGGCTCAAACAATCTACAATTTTCAAAGATTCAGCTCGCAATGGAAACTACCTCTGGTTACAACCAGATGGTGCAGTATAAAGATGCCGCTGATATCGGTATTCAATTTAACCAATGGAGTGGCACAACCGGTGACACCTACAACATCTATTTTGATGGAGTTAAGGTTGCAACCGGTCCTATCTCGGGCAGTCAAACCTTAGCAAACTTTACGTATGCGAAAGGAGGTCGCTACCAGGTTGAGGTGGAAGCGTGTGATGCTACTGGGTGTAGCCGTAGCGCGCCAGCTGAACTGGTTGTTGCCGATACTGATGGTGCACACCTTGCGCCGCTCACCATGAACGTTGACCCTAACAATAAGACCTTCAATACAGATCCAAATACCGTCGTCGGGACATACTTTGTCGAGTGGGGTATCTACGGTCGCGACTTTACCGTGGACAATATTCCCGTCGATAACCTAACCCATATTATCTATGGTTTTATTCCTATTTGTGGTCCAAACGAGTCAGTTAAATCCGTTGGTGGTAACAGCTTTAATGCGCTTCAAACAGCGTGTCAGGGAATGCCCGACTATGAAGTGGTCATCCACGATCCGTGGGCGGCCTATCAAAAGAGTTTCCCACAAGCGGGGCATGAGTACAGTTCACCGATCAAAGGTAACTACGCAATGCTCATGGCACTCAAACAGCGCAATCCCGATCTAAAAATCCTTCCTTCAATCGGTGGCTGGACCCTTTCAGATCCCTTCTACAGCTTTACTGATAAAGCAAATCGAGACGTATTTGTTGCGTCCGTTAAGCGCTTCCTACAGACGTGGAAGTTCTACGATGGTGTGGATATTGATTGGGAATACCCAGGTGGGCAAGGAGCCGCTCCCGACCTTGGTGATCCTTTGAAAGACGGTGATGCTTATGCAGCATTAATGCAAGAACTTCGAATCATGCTAGATGAGCTAACCGTCGAGACTGGCCGTACCTATGAACTGACATCTGCGGTTGGTGTCGGTTATGACAAGATTGAAGATGTGAACTATGCCGATGCTGTGCCTCATATGGATTACATCTTCGCGATGACCTACGACTTCTATGGTGGCTGGAACAATGTACCCGGTCATCAAGCTGCGCTTTATTGCGGCAACTTCATGAGCGCTGGTCAATGTGATGGAACCGGTGTGGACGCCGAGGGTGTGCCGTACAAAGGACCTGCATACACCACAGATAACGGTATTCAGCTTCTTCTCGCGAAAGGTGTTCCTGCGAACAAGTTAGTGGTTGGCGCCGCTATGTACGGTCGTGGTTGGGAAGGTGTGATGCCAAATACTCTGTCCGATCCTACTGACCCTATGACGGGCGTGGCAACAGGCAAGCTTAAAGGCTCAACAGCGCAAGGTGTGTGGGAAGATGGTGTGATTGATTATAAAGGCTTGAAGTCATTTATGATTGGTCCAAACAATACTGGCATCAATGGATTTGAGTATGGCTATGATGAGCTGGCAGAGGCTCCGTACGTGTGGAATCGTTCAACCGGTGAGCTCGTGACGTTTGATGATGCTCGCTCTGTCATCGCGAAAGGTCAATATGTTCGAGCACAAGGCTTTGCGGGATTGTTCTCATGGGAGATTGACGCTGATAACGGTGACATCCTTAATGCGATGCATGAAGGTTTAGCTGGTGGCACACCAGTGAACCGAGCTCCAACAGCCAATGCAGGTGGCAATCAAACAGTCGTGGGTCCTGCAACCCTCATGCTTGATGGCAGTGCATCCCGTGATAGTGATGGCTCAATAGTCAGTTACGCTTGGTCACAGACCGCGGGGCAACCTGTGGCGGTAACGGGTGATAACACGGCGCAACTTAGTGTCACGGTTGGTGAGGTCACAGTTAGCGAGCAATACAGCTTTACATTAACGGTCACCGATAATGAAGGTGCGACAGGGACATCGACGGCAACAGTAACGGTTAACCCAACGAGCACAACGCCTACCAATACCGCACCGGTTGCCGTAGTGAATGGTCCAGCAGTGGCAAGCGCAAATGACTCAGTCGAGTTGGACGCGTCCGGATCGACAGATGCAGAAAGCGATCCGCTCACGTTCACGTGGCAAGCGCCGACAGAGTTGTCTGTAGTAGCTCAAGGCAGCACGCTTAGCTTCGTTGCGCCGAGCCTATCGGTAGACACGGACTTCACGATTTCGGTAACGGTGAGTGATGGCGCTCTAAGCACTAGCAAATCTCATGTCGTCACAGTGAAAGCGGATGGTGGCAGCGTCGTTTGCGCAGATACATGGGATGCGTCAGCGGTATACAACGGTGGTGCGGAAGTTATCTACCAAGGTCATCGCTACTCGGCTAAGTGGTGGACCCAAGGAGATGAACCCACTAAATCTGGCCAATGGGGAGTCTGGAAGGACCTTGGTGCGTGCCAATAGAGTATTAAGGTTCGAACTGAGCATTTAGATTAGCCATCATACTTGTAGAGTGTATTCGTAGCAGATCGACACCTCTCTAGAGAGACACGAAGCGAGCTATGGTGGCGCCAACAAAAAAGCCGCTCTTATGGAGCGGCTTCGTACACTATCTATTCGCTTACGCAGATTGCTCTGCGCCGGCAAGTCGATATTGCACCATGTCTTCAATCGTTAAAACAGGCATGTTGTGCTGCTTACCGAATTCAACAATCTCAGGTGCTTTGGCCATAGTACCGTCAGGGTTTGTTACCTCACAAAGCACGCCAAACGGAGAGAGGCCAGCCATCTGCATTAAATCGATGGTGCCTTCTGTATGTCCGCGGCGAGTAAGTACACCGCCTTTTCTTGCTCGTAGTGGGAATACATGACCCGGGCGCGCTAAGTCTTCTGGGCGTGCACCTGGCTGACAAGCTGTCTTGATTGTTGTCACGCGATCGGCTGCCGATACGCCTGTTGTGACGCCAACTTTCGCTTCAATAGAGACAGTGAACGCGGTTTGGTTTGCACTGTTGTTGTTCTCTACCATTGGTGGTAAATCCAACTGCTGAGCTTGTTCATCAGTGATACATAGACAAACAATACCGCTGCACTCGCGGATCATCAGTGCCATTTGCTGATTTGTAAGATGATCAACGGAATAGATGATATCGCCTTCGTTTTCACGATCTTCATCATCGAGAAGCAGTACGCCGCGACCTTCGCGCAGTGCTTGTAGAGCAATTTCAACTCGCTCTAGAGGTGTGCCAAATTCGGCCAGTAGTGAGGTTTGGTTCTGATTCATGGTAATACTCCTAAATATTAGTACCAGAATCAGGGCATAGATATGGGGAAGCACTAGTCTATCTATTTGATAAAACTATTGATTCCAAAAGGTATAGCCAAGCCACACGAAAGCTGTCGCCACTCAATGAGTGCCGAACATCATCGTGTTGCTCTATCGAAAATGGCGCACAAAGCACCGACACTTTTCCATAAGGTGTCCAAGTGTCTCGATAATACTTATCCTCTCCCATCCGGACTATAACCGTCGGCTCTGGATTCACACCAGATCTGCTGACCCTGATACTCAGTATCAGGCGCTCGCGGGCTTATCATGATGACTTACCGCCGGTGGGGAATTTCGCCCCGCCCTGAGAATAGATTTGTGTCGTTACGAAATTTAAATGGTAACGATAATCTAATCACTTGGAAACCAAAAAATGCGGATTAAGACGTGTTGAGCACAGCTGAGGGGATGTTGTGAGTGAATTCTCAACAACTATTAGCGTTGCAGAGGATTTTTAGGTTTGCGTCACAGTGTGATTTGATAATTTACATTCGCATAACCAAGTGTGAGCTACTATTCTGAACACTCACTGGAATGACGAAGTACGTCGAACGAACAAAGAGAAAAAAATGGCGCTCAATCTAGAAACGGAAAGGCTTATCTTAAGAGATTTTGACCTCGGAGACATCGAAGCCTGGCTTCAAATGACCTCTCACCCTAAGTACCAAACCTTTTACCCTAAAGAAGAATGTTCACCAGAGTTTAATGCTCATTTACTCGAGATGTTTGTTGAACAAGCGCATCAGGTGCCACGCACCAAATTTCAGCTCGTTATCGAAGGCAAAGAGAGTCACCAAGTTATTGGCACCGTGGCGTTTCGTCTAGAGTCAGACAATCAGGCGTCTATCGGTTTCGGTCTTGCAGTCGACAGGCAAGGGCGAGGTTTGGCTGTCGAGGCGATGTCTGAGCTCATTAGTTACGGTATCGAACAGTTTGGAACGCGCTGTATATTTGCTGAAACCCGTGCGGGCAATACGGCGGCAGTAGCGGTATGTAAACGACTTGGCTTGAATCAAGTTGACCTTAACCATGAGCCTTCTGACGATATGAGTGTGATTCGTTTAGAGCGCTGTTATTAATCGCACTGCTGGTGGTACTCTAATTCATAGTAAAACGAATGATAGGGAAGAGTAATGCAGCAACAATGTCGGATTTCACTGCCGGGTAACAAAGAGTATTCACCTGCAGACATGTTCGCCCGAATGGCAGACTGGTGTCAGCAGCACAACATCGAACATGACCGATATGGTGAAGGGGACTTAATTCAGTCGTTCGAGAAAAAAGTGGCTACCATGTTGGGTTTCGAGGCGGGGCTTTTTGTGGTGACAGGCACCATGACTCAGCCGACAGCGTTGCAGATAGCTTGCGAAACAAAGCAGTGCCGCAACGTCGCCATGCACCCATCGAGCCATATCCATATTCATGAAAACCAAGGTTACCAGCTACAGAATCGCTTTTGTTTGCTTCCCGTTGGTAAGCCGTATACGCCGTGGAGCTTATCGGATTTAGAAAAGGTCCAGGATAAGCTAGGTGCGGTATTGTATGAGCTGCCGATGAGAGAAATCGGTGGACAGCTACCTAGCTTTGCAGAGCTTGAATCAATCAAGCATTACTGCCAACAGAATGACATTCATCTTCATATGGACGGTGCAAGGCTTTGGGAATCAGCCGCCTATTATCGAAAAGACTATTCTGATATTGCCAAAGGCTTTAGCTCTGCCTACGTCTCTCTCTATAAAGGCATTGGCGGGCTAGGCGGAGCATTGCTGCTCGGTGAGCAATCCTTTATTGAAAAAGCCGCCGTATGGATGCACAGACAAGGTGGCAGCGTCTATCACAGAACGCCTTATGTCGTTGCGGCGGCGATGCAGTTTGATGAGAGAATTGCCGTGATGCCTCAACTGTTTGAGCGCACAAAGCAGGTTTACGCATTGCTCGATGCGTTTCCAAACATCACTCCAAACCCTAAGCAGCCCCAAGCGAACATGCTGCACATCCATCTCCCCATTAGCCAAGATCAAGCAATATCGCTCCGAGATCGATTGGCAAAAGAACACAGCCTTTGGATAGGTAACCCGCAACAAGGCATGCTAGCGGATCAAAGTTACATAGAATGGTATGTAGGAGACAGGTTGTTGGAAATGCCAGATGAGGATCTAGCAAAGTACCTCACACTCATCAACGACGGATGCAACGGACATTCATAATTCAATATAAAACCCAAAAGGCTGCGTAAGTTATCGCTACTTATGCCTTGTAGTCGCGAAGAGCGAGTGAAGTGCTTAGTCGTTGTTTTACACTATACATAACGCTCTTCGCCGATGAACGTTTATGGTAGCCATACTTCTTTTCCTTCTCTTTGTTCGAAGCATGGTGGTTTTGGCAGCCAGCCACTCGAGCATGACAGTCCTATCTAGGTCGTTTCCACTCAGTTATCACCATTTCGTCAATTCAAAACGATAAATCATTACCCCTTCTTTCATCGTGACATTCTGATACAGCTTATTTGATTTCTATAGCAAAGCTTCGAGGACATGCGTCATTTTTCTTATGACCTTATTGTTTGAAATAAATTCTTTGTGGAACGGGATTCATAGTCCAAGTGAAAGAATCTACTCAGTCTGTGTCAAAAACAATACTCAAAATGAAGGAATTAATTAGAAATAGTTACGAGAGAGTCTTGTTTTGTAGTGCTGAACGGTTGTTAAGTATTAGTTGATATATCTAGTAATCATCTGCTTGATAATATTATGGAGAAGTCACGTCCCGATTTTAGGGGGTGGCGTTAAGTTATTGATCTTTTTTACGCTCCCTCGAATGTGGAACAAGATTATGGCTAGAAACGTAGAAGCCACTTCGCTGAATTAAAAATAGGTGCGGATTGCGAGAGCTATCGGAGTGTTACATTAAAAACAATCTGTAAATTATGTCGAATGCAATTATTTTCTGGAAAAAATCATGAATTTCAAAGAAGAAGAAAAAATAACTCGGTTCTTTGTTTTTGCTGCTTTGGGGTGGGCGATCATAGGTATGCTCGTTGGTCTTGTCGCAGCGGTTCAACTGTATGCACCTGAGCTCAACTTTGCGAATGAGTACTTAAACTTTGGTAAAATTCGTCCTATTCATACCAATGTGGTCATATTTGGTATGGTATGTAACTTCTTAATGGGGTTATCTCTCTACATTCTCTGCAAATCCTCATCTGTTAATTTAGCCTATAAAGGACTCGCTTGGGTTTTATTCTGGGGATGGCAGCTAATTTTACTTGTTGGCATAGTTACATTATCAATGGGCTATACTTCCACTAAAGAATATGCCGAAATGGAATGGCCGTTAGACATAGGAATTGTCGTTCTCTGGCTGACCTTTGCGCTTGTTTTCTTTACGACTTTAGGTAAAAGAAAAACCAAGCATATATTTGTATCAAACTGGTTTAGTGGTGCGGTTATTATCGTCATTGCACTGATATTTGTGGTAAATAATCTTGCAATGCCTTTGTATGCATTTAAGTCCTATTCGATTTTCTCTGGTGCCAGTGACTCTCTTGTTCAATGGTGGTGGGGCCATAACGCGGTAGGTTTTCTTCTAACCGCTGTGTTTGTGGGTACCAATTACTATTTCATTCCTAAGTTAGTAAACAGACCAATTTATTCTTACCGACTATCGTTAATTACTTTCTGGGGTTTGATTGGCTTTTATACTTGGGCAGGCACTCACCATCTAGTCTACACATCAGTCCCATCATGGATTCAAAATATTGGTGTTGTGATGTCATTACTACTTTGGCTGCCATCATGGGCAGGCGCTTTTAATGCTTGGATGACTGCAATATCGAATAAAGAAGCGCGGAAAACGAACCCAATAGTGTGGTTCTTTATGTCTTCCATTCTTTATTACGCTCTGGCGACGTTCGAAGGCCCCCTTATGGCAATTCGTTGGTTTAACCAAGTAGCACACAACACGAGCTGGGTAATAGGACACGTTCACTCTGGTGCTTTAGGTTGGGTTGGCATGACTGTGATTGCCACCTTGTACTACATGATTCCAAAGCTACTGAACAAAGAGCTGTTTTCTTATCGTCTTGTAAAGGTTCATTTTGTATTAGCTCACCTTGGCGTGTTGTTCTACATCGTTTCTTTGTGGATTGGCGGGATTGGACAGGGAAGCATGTGGTTAGCATTAACGGATTATGGTTCTCTGGCTTACACCTTCTCTCAAGTGTTGGATTTCATTAAACCTTACATGCTGGGTCGCACAATCGGTGGAGGACTGTATGTGCTGGGGATGTTGGTAATGGTGTACAACCTATACATGACATCAAGATCACGAATTGAATTGGCAGAACAAAAGGCGTAGTGATATGGAAAATTCAATATCTAAATCTTCATTCGCGTTCATTACGATTACAACGATCGTCGTTATGTTTTCCTTTTTTGTGTGGGTTTTTCCAAGCTTCTTCTATTCCAATGATTTAGCTAAAAAGACAACAGCGCAACCTTACACAGCATTGGAGCTCGCGGGGCGTGATGTATACATGTCTCAAGGGTGTGTGTCTTGTCATACGCAAATGGTTCGAAACATTGAAGCTGAAAGAAAGCGTTACGGCAGACCAAATAAAATGGAAGACGATGTCTATGAGTTCACGTTCCTATGGAGCTCTCAGCGTACCGGGCCTGACTTAACCAATATCGGGCTGAAGTATACGCCTGACTGGCATACGCAGCATTTGATCAACCCGCAATCCGTCGTACCGAATTCGATTATGCCGCAATACCCTTGGTTGTTTGAAAAGCCATTAAATCCAGATCATGTTGAAGCGGCGATGGAAGCAATGAAAAAACTGGGTGTGCCTTATACCGATAATCAAATTGCTAAGGCCGCAGACGAAGTGAAAGACAAAACGGAAGGAGAGGCGTTAGTGTCATATCTGATGAGCTTAGGGGTGGATACGCACAATGATGTTGGAGGGCTACAGTAGTGGAATGGAGTCAAACGTTATCAACAGTTCTGTCGATTATCTTCTTCTTTATCATGATAGCGGTTATTTACGCGCAATTTCGCAAACGTAAAAGTGCAGATAAAAACAAAACGCTAGAAGAGTTTGATGGAATCATTGAGAAAGATGCCCCAATACCAAGGATTCTGTTCATAGGCTACTTTCTTGGCTTTGCTGGTGCCATTGTCTATGTGTTGTTATTTCCAGGCTTCGCGACTTGGGGCGGTTTTTTAAACTGGCAACCCAAAGACGACGCGTATGTCGGTTCTCCTGTCAATCTGGATGCGAAAATAGACGATTTGGTCGTGGGCAAAACAGACAAACAAGTATTCGAAGCATTGATTGATTATGAAGATATCGTGAATAACGGTAAAGCGCTGTTCGGAGAGAACTGTGGGGCGTGTCATGGCCGTTCGGGAGATGGTCAACATAACTTCCCAGTGCTTTCTGATGATGACTGGTTGTATGGTGGTTCTCCGATGGATGTCTATACAACGATTCATAATGGCCGCGAAGGACGCATGCCAGCATGGCGTGATGTGCTTACGGAGGATGAAATCGATTCGCTTACCGATTACGTGTCTAACTTAAACAGCGATAATTTTGTTTTCAACGAGAGCTTCAATAACAACTGTAGTACTTGTCATGGTGAAGACGCGAAGGGAAATCAGGGCGTCGGCGCTCCAAATCTTACTGATGACGTTTGGCTACATGGTGGAAGCAAAGAAGACATCAGAAAGAGCATTACTCAAGGTGTTAACAACCAAATGCCTGGCTTTGGTGAGAGATTGACTCGCAATCAGATTATGTCTTTGACTACCTACATCATGTCACTTCAGCCGGATACTGAAACGCTGATCGCAAGTAACGATGACGATAGTTATCTACTTTCGAGAAACGAGCTGCCTCTGCCTTCGAGCGTATCAGTATGTACAAGCTGTCATGGCAAAGATGGTAACAGTGTTATCCCTGGTGCTCCTAATCTAGCCGGTCTGAAATTTGAGTACATTTATAATCAGATCCATCTGTTCGACAACGGCAACAGAGATAACGCCACAATGAAGGGTATGGTTACTCATCTTAGTGATCAAGACAGAGTGTTAGTTGCTAAGTACTATGCCTCGCTAACCCCTCCAGAACCCGATAACCACCGCCCTGAAGTGCCAGAGAATGGTGTCATAACTGATCCAACTGAGCGTATGGTCTATCAAGGTGATTGGAAAAGAGCCATTCCAGCTTGTACGACTTGTCACGGTGAAAGGTTAGAAGGTAGCGCTTCATTCCCTAGATTAGCAGGTCAGTCATCAGTGTATTTGGTTGAGCAGTTCAACAACTGGCGCTCCGGAGCGAGAAAGGGCGATCAAGGTGAGATGATGTATAACGTCGCCAAAAAACTGTCCTCTCAAGAAATTGAAGACCTATCAAAGTATCTATCAGAGCTGAAATAGCAACCGTGAATTAAGCGTAGGAGATGAATTAGCATGAAAATGAATAAACTGCGAAGAGAGGTTGTAAAAGCCTGTGGGTTGCTACCACTAGCTGCGACTCCATTTGCATCGATAGCCAAAACATTTATGGAAAACGGCGTTCAGTATTCTGATGGTGAGGGTGTTACTTTTGCTGCTGGGCCGAAACCGATATTAAGCTCTTTTCCGCAAAAGAAAGACATGGTGATTGTTCATACAAGACCCCCACACTTAGAAACCCCATTTGAAGTGTTTAATGATGGTTTACTGACACCGAATGATAGGTTCTTCGTTCGATACCACTTAGCGGACTTTCCAACATTTATTGATACGGATACTTACACAATCAAAATCTCAGGTTTGGTTGAGAAAGAAATAAACATGAGTTTAGCTGAACTCAAATCTATCGAGGGTCAGCAAGAGATCGTCGCAGTCCAGCAGTGTACCGGTAATAGCCGAGGTTACTCATCGCCAAGAGTATTCGGTGCTCAGTTGGGCAATGGTGCAATGGGCAACGCGAAGTTCAAAGGCGTTCCTTTGAAAAATGTTCTAGCAAAAGCAGGTATCAAAGCAGAAGCGACGAGTGTTGTTATTGATGGCATTGATAAGCCAGTTCGTTCAACAACACCAGACTTTTTAAAATCGCTCCCGTTGACACATGTAGATACTGGTGAACCCATGCTGGTCTGGGAGATGAATGGCGAGCCTCTGCCATTTCTGAATGGGTTTCCAGTGAAGTTGATTGTGCCGGGCTGGTTCGCGACATACTGGGTTAAGCATGTCAATCATTTGGAATTGATTGAGGGGGAATTTGATACGTTCGATTCGTTCTTTATGTCAGAAGGTTACCGACTGCCCGACAACGACAGCAAGAGTGAAACGCCTGAAAATCGAGCGACTAAAACCAAGCCGGTAACCACGTTCCCTATTCGAAGTTTCATAACGAGTGTATTGAATGGAGACTCAGTCGAAGCTGGAAAAGAGATTACCTTAAAGGGGATCGCATTCGACAGCGGAAGTGGCATTAAGACAGTAGAGGTTTCCTTTGACGGTGGTCGAAAGTGGAACAGTACGACGCTTGGGCAGGACTTAGGTCGCTTTTCTTACAGAGGATGGTCAATGAAACACACTTTCAATGAGAAAGGAAGAACCTTACTTATGGTGAGAGCGGTAGCGAATAGTGGTGAAAAGCAGCCGACAAAAGCGACATGGAACCATGGTGGCTACAATCGGAATGTCATTGAACGGACGGATATTGAGGTGGTTTAGTATGAAAATCCTGATTTGCCTTTGTTTATTGATTAGCGCATTCGCTCATGCTGAATTTAACTCGGTCACGCTTCCTTCGGATACGACGAAACTGCTGCCATCGGAATTACCAGGGTATGAGTTAGCGAGATCTAAATGTCACCTTTGTCACTCGATGGATTATGTCTTTTATCAACCTCCGCGTAAGGATTTTGAAGAATGGACCAAAGAGATGATGAAGATGAGAAATGCTTACGGAGCTCCGATTAGCGCAGAGGAAGCCAAGTACATCGCTGCATATCTTGCTGTATCTTATGGCACGGCAAAAGAGGATGATCCTGAAATCGCTGCGTTGACGAAGTCATACGATCGTAAAGAAGTTTATAAGTATCAAAACTTAGATGTGCAAGAGCTTATGGACACGAAAGTGTGCATTGCTTGTAATGTTGACGACCAAACGTTACTGGACATTAAACATGAATACGAGGGACAACCGAACGCCCTTGATAGGCTTGGTCACGCAATTAAGACTGGCAAGGTTAATGGTCATGCGCCATCATTGAATCGAAATGAGTCAGAGGCCATTGCCGATTATATTCTTAACCTTAAATAACAAGGTTTAATATCGAAAGTTGTCTTTATGTAGCGGTAGTTCTTACTGAATATAATGACGATGTGCGTAGAGAGTGTTTGATTTCTCTACGCCTTTTCGAAAAGATGACCAATACAAAAAGGGCGATAACTCATAGAGTTATCGCCCTTTCCAAACGTTTGGTGGAGCTGGCGGGAGTTGAACCCGCGTCCAAAAACCATTCATCATTGGTACTACATGCTTAGTCGATCTTTAAATTCACCACCAACCTGCGAACCGACACGCTAGTTAATGGCTAACCTGAATTATAATTCGCCGTTCATCTCTCAGGTGGGAAAATCCGGGCTAGCGCGTTTGGGTTTGATCTCTCGTTATTCCCCGTCTTACGTGCGGAAGCTAGGGCGAGAGAGCTCTGAGCAGGTTATTAAGCTGCTAGTGCGTAGTTTTCGTCGTTTGCGACTATTTTTTTGCGGCTTTTTACGTGGCCAACCGCCCCACGGCATGCACCTCAGACTGCAAAATTCCTGTCGAATCCTAAATCAGCCCCAAAGTGTTCTTCGCATGTTACCAGAAAAGCTTAGCCTGTCTAGCACTGCGGAGTTTAACTGGTCAGTTTTAGCGCAAATTACTCTTCATGATTCGCGCTTTATCACGTGCCCAATCTTTTTCTTTCAAATCAGCACGTTTGTCGTGAAGCTTTTTACCTTTCGCGACGCCTACTTTGATCTTAGCCCAAGAGCGCGACCAATACATAGTCGTAGCAACCAGCGCCATACCGTCACGGTTAACTAGACCGATAAGCTTGTCTAGTTCGCGGCGGTGCATGAGCAGTTTACGCACGCGCGTTGGCTCGGCAACAATGTGAGTTGATGCTTGGTTGAGCGGAATGATAGACATGCCGCTGATGTAAGCTTGGCCATCACGTAGGAAAACGTAGCTCTCAGCGATATTGGCTTTGCCTGAGCGTAGGGATTTAACTTCCCAGCCTTGCAGCTCGATACCAGCTTCGATCTCGTCCTGAATGTGAAATTCGTGGCGAGCTTTCTTGTTCTGAGCGATGGTATTGCTACCCGCTTTATTCTTTGAATTCTTCTTTACCATAGTGGCGTCATTATACGGCTTGTTTTTGTGTTAAGGAAAGGGTTTTATTCGCCAAGGTTTTGTTTTGTGTGAGCTTGCGTTACCTCCCTATTCTAGTAGGGTGTGAGCGTGCGACTTGAGCTAACTGCTGCTTAACAGTAGAATCGGAGGCAACCTTTTAGTTTGGGGAGTTTTTATGCAACAAGTGACTCGCTCAGCGCTCGTGATGTTCAGTGCTGATCAAATGTTTAACTTGGTCAATGATGTCGCCAGTTATCCTGATTTTTTGCCGGGCTGTTCAGGTTCTCGAGTATTAGAGGCGACCAACTCAGCGATGGTTGCATCGGTTGATGTCTCTAAGGCAGGGATCAGTAAAACATTTACTACCGCGAATACTTTAGTGCATGGAAGCGAAATCTTGATGGAGCTGGTTGACGGTCCTTTTAAGATGCTTAAGGGCGTTTGGTCTTTCATTCCACTTGATGATCAAGCCTGCAAAGTTGAGCTTAAGCTTGAGTTTGAGTTTTCGAGCAAAATGATTGAACTCGCTTTTGGAAAGATCTTCCACGATGTAACGAGCAATATGGTTAACGCGTTTACCAAGCGTGCCAAAGAGGTTTACACCTATGAGTGCTGATTCGCAGCTAATCCACGTTGAGGTGGTTTATGCATTGCCTCAAGAGCAGCGTGTTTTTCAGTTGGTGGTAAACCACGAATCGACGGTAGAAGAGATCATTCAAAAGTCGGGGGTTCTCGCGGTTTACCCAGAGATAGACCTGTCTGAAAACAAAGTCGGTGTGTTTAGTCGAAATGTTAAACTTGATGCGACGGTCAGAGATAAGGACCGAATCGAGATTTATCGTCCATTGCTTGCCGACCCTAAAGAGATCAGACGTAAACGTGCAGAACAGGCGAAGAACTCAGGCAAAGCCGATCCAGTCACGGGCGGAAAGCCATCTCCGCTTCGGAAGAAAGATTCTGAGACAAGCTAAGAAACTACTACTTTCTGAACATTAAAAAAGCTCGCCTAGGCGAGCTTTTTTGAATCCGATAAGGTTAGTTGAGCGCGTCGAAAAAGTTGTCGCTTGCCTCATAGTCTCCTGAAATCGCTGCGAGTGTGCCACTGCCATCAAAGTTGACGATAAGGTTTTGTTGAACCGGGTCATCGTGACCTTTGGTTGCGTGATAAATGTAGTACCACGTATTTGGATAACCATTTTCAACCAGCATTGGTGAGCCTAGAACAAAGCGAACTTGTTCTTTGGTCATGCCATAGCGCAGTTGGTCTACCGCATTTTGCTCAACGAAGTTGCCTTGGTTGATGTCGATGCGATAAACGATTTTTTCTATTACTGAACATCCTGTCAGCACACTAAGTGCTAGTGGTAATGCAAGTAACCACTTCTTTAATTGCATAGCTCTAATTTACAACGTCGATTTTTGAAACTGCAAAGATAATAAACAAGGATGAGCCAGAAGTAAAAACTTGTCTGCTCTAGATAGGGCTATTGGCGCTCGTTTTATGAGTTGAGCAGCAATCCTTGGTTAATTTTCCCGGTTTAGGGAACTATCTCCACCTAACGTAATCATGCTGCGATCAGTAGCTCCTTAGCATTGGCCAATGTTGAGTCGGTGATTTGGCTGCCACCAAGCAAACGAGCCAATTCACTGATGCGTTCCTGCTCATTCAAGTTAAGCATGCTAGTCTCTGTCTTGTTGGCTTTTGTAGTTTTAGTAACAAACAATTGCTGATGACCGTGACCCGCAACTTGTGGTAGGTGGGTAACACACAGTACTTGAGTCGACTCACCAAGCTTGCGTAGCATTTTACCCACGACCGCTGCGGTAGGGCCGCTGATACCCACATCCACTTCATCAAAAATAAGACTCGGCGTATCGACTTTTTGTGCGGTAATAACCTGAATTGCAAGAGATATTCGTGAAAGCTCACCACCTGACGCCACTTTGGCAATCGGCTGCATCGGTTGACCTGGGTTGGTCGATACTAAGAACACGACGTTATCCATACCGGTTGGAGAAGGGTGCTCAGACTGGAAGGAGACATCAATAGCGAACTTCGCCTTCTCCATACTGAGCTCATGCATACTTTGAGAAATAAGCTTATTAAGCTCTTTTGCATAGCGACCGCGTGACTTATTGAGCTTTTCACTGGCTCTGACATAGGCTTCAAAGTGCGCGGTAACTTCTTGTTCCATCTCTGCAAGCTTCTCATCAGAGCAATCAAGAGCGTCTATTTGTGCCAGCAGATCTTGATGATGCTGATAGAGCTCCTCGGGCATGACATGATGCTTACGAGCGAGGGACATGATTTTGGAAAAACGCTCCTCCACATAAGCCATGCGCTCAGGATCGACATCAATTTTGTCTAAATAGCTTCGAAGCTCAGTATTGGCTTCTTCAATTTGAATGATCGCTTCTTCAATCATGTTAGGTAGCGGCGTTAGACTTGAATCTAGCTCAGCAAGTTGCAAAAGTTTACTACTCGCCGTTTGAAGCATAGCCAGTGCGTTGACTTCATCGCCTTCATAAATAATATCGATAGCTTGCTGGCAGGTAACGGCAAGCTCACCGCTGTTTGATAGGCGCTTATGTTCTTGCTCAAGCTCAGGAAACTCTTCTTCACCGATAGCGAGTTCATTGAGTTCCTTGATTTGATATTCAAGAAGCTGAAGCTGAGCTAAGTTATTGGCGCTGTTTTCTTTTAACTGATTAAGAGCAATGTCGGCGCTTCTCCAAGTTTGGTATTTGGAGCGGACTTGCTTGAGCAGTGCCGTATGTCCAGCGTATTGATCGAGCAGACTCAACTGGTAGTCACTTTTCATCAGCTGATGGTGAGCATGTTGACCATGAATATTGATGAGCAGTTGTCCCAATGCTTTAAGCTGCGACAAGGGGACCGGGCTGCCATTGATAAAGGCGCGTGAGCGTCCTTCTTTGGTAATCGTGCGGCGCAAAATACATTCAGTGCCATCAAACAGGTCATTGTCTTCGAGCCAGCGCGTTGCTTGCTGGTTATTCTCAATCGCAAATGCAGCGGTAACCTCGGTTTTGTCTTCACCGGCGCGGACCGCACCCGCATCCGCTCTGCCACCAAGACAAAGACCGAGAGCATCTATCGCAATGGATTTACCTGCGCCAGTTTCGCCAGTGATGGTTGTCATACCTGTACAAAGTTCTAACTGCAGCGATTTTACGATAGCAAAATTATTAACACTTAGATGAGACAGCATTTTAATTACCTGTTTAAATGAACATTACTGTATGTAAATTCAGTATATACTGTTTCTTTATACAGTAAAGTTGTACAGGTAAATTTTTATGTGACACGACGCACTGTTGTAAGTTTTTTGAGCAAAAAGGACGTCGAGAAGAAGAAAAAAGCCCCAACGGTGATGTTGAGGCTATCTATATAATTGTTCTAAAAAAGTTTACTAGACCAACCGAGCTTGTTCCTGAGAACATGGTAGTAGCTATAGTCCTTAGGATGGATGAGCTTGAGTATGTTTGGGCTCTGATAGATGTGAATTTCGTCACCAGGAGAGACGGGCAGCGAGATTTGTCCATCACAGCTCACCTCTTGCGTTCCTCGGTTGTCAGGAGAGACAACGAGCTTTATGCGACAATTTCCATCAACTACAAGCGGGCGGCTCGATAGCGTATGTGGGAACATAGGCACCAAAGAGATGGCATTGAGCTGAGAAGATAGGATTGGACCACCACCTGAGAGGGAATACGCGGTAGACCCTGTTGGTGTTGATACGATCAGGCCATCAGAGCGCAAGCTGAAAGCAAAGGAGTCGTCGATATAGACCTCAAACTCAATCATGTGCGCCACTTGTCCGGGGTGGAGAACTGCCTCATTTAAGGCGGCGTTGTGACTTTTGATTTGACCGTGCCTGTGGATCTCTGCTTCGAGCAAGAAGCGTTTCTCCTCCAAGTATTCACCCTGAAGTACCGCTTCTAACGCCGTCTCAAATCCTTCAGGGTTAAGATCCGTTAGGAAGCCGAGGTTGCCGCGGTTAACGCCTATAACGGCAACGTCAAAACGCGATAATACTCTGGCAGCACCAAGCATGTTTCCATCGCCACCAACAACAATAGCGAGATCTGCTTCGCGACCAATTCGCACTAGGCTGAAAAAATGTTGTCTTGGAATATCGACCAGAATGTCGATTAATCTGTCATCCACCAAGACCTTATAGCCTTTAGAGGTTAGCCATTGAAACAACTCTTTATGGGTTTGAATGGCTTGTTGGGCTCGAGGTTTGCCTATGATGGCGATCACCTCAAAAGGTTTTTTCATATCACTTCCAAACTATTAGTGCTTGAATCACAAATCTTCATCCCCATAATATACCCAAAGTATGTATATATGCAGTGTTTGGTGCGATTTTGTTCCTAAGAATTGTGGGTGAGTCGTATTATGCATTGCCTTGAATCGAGTATTCCGGAGAGACCATGAGCAACGAAGAAAACAAGGTAAATCAAGAAGAGCTAAACACCCAAGAAGCGGAAGCAAAACAGGAAGATGCAGAAGTGGTTGGTTCTGACGCTGACGTGGAATGGAACGAAGAATCCGAGCAAGACATTCAAGAAGCTAAAATTGCTCAGCTAGAAGCAGCCCTGCTATCTAGTGAAGCGAAAGTAAAAGAGCAGCAAGATTCTGTTCTTCGCGCGAAAGCTGACGTAGAGAACATGCGTCGTCGCACAGAGCAAGAAATTGATAAAGCTCGTAAGTACGCGCTTAACAAGTTTGCTGAAGAGCTGCTGCCAGTGATTGATAACCTTGAGCGCGCTATCGCAGCGGCTGATGCAGAAAACGAAGTGGTTAAACCGATCGTTGAGGGCGTTGAAATGACGCACAAGACTTTCGTTGATGTTGTCGCTAAGTTCGGTCTTAAAGAGATCAACCCAGAAGGTGAAGCGTTTAACCCTGAACAACACCAAGCGATGTCTATTCAGGAAAGTGCTGACCACGAGCCAAACACTGTCATGTTTGTTATGCAAAAGGGTTATGAACTCAACGGACGCGTCATCCGACCAGCAATGGTTATGGTGTCAAAATAACAGAAAGTTTCTGGGGGTTGACACTAGAGGTTTATCCCAGCAATTTTCCCAAATCTATAAAATGAAGCCTTATGGGCTTCATTTTTTTTGGTTTAATAATCTGGTTTTGCAGATAAAAACAGAGTTATAAACTTTAAAATTTGGATAACGAAATGTAAAATTTATGCTTTCATTCTGGCTTTAGATCTGTAATATCCCCTGAGCTTTCTATAAATAAGAAAGCAAATAACTATAAAAATGCAGGGACTAAACACAACATTCTGGAGTTTATGAATGAATAAATCACTATCCCAAAAGATCTTTATAGGTCTATTTGCTGGCCTTTTAATTGGTACGGCGATTCAATACTTGTTCGCGGGTGTTAGCATTTTTGACCAATACCTATTAGGTTTGGCAGAAGGCGTTGGCGGCATGTTCGTCTCACTTATCAAGCTTTTAGTTGTACCGCTGGTCTACGTATCTATCGTGTGCGGTATTGTAGAACTTAAAGACATCAACTCTTTCGGTCGCCTTGGCGGCAAAACTTTTGCGCTTTATATTCTTAACACCGTTATTGCGATCACCTTTGCTCTTGCGATTGGTATGATTGTACAGCCAGGTGCCGGTGCTAACTTAGGCGGCACAGTTGCCGAAGCGGTGGAGATCACCTCTACAACGACGCCAGACATCTTCTCGATGATCACGAACATTGTCCCAAGCAACCCAATTCAAGCGTTTGCAAATGGCGACATGCTACAAATTATCTTTATGGCGATCCTAACAGGTCTGGCGATCCAAGCCCTGGATAAGAAAGGTGGTCCGGCAATCAATGCATTCAAAGTCGCTAACGACGTGATGATGAAGCTAATCGGTCTTGTCATGAGCCTAGCTCCGTACGGTGTATTTGCACTTATGATTCAGCTTGGCGCAACGCTAAATGCTAATACATTGGCATCCGTAGCTGGCTACGTTGCCTTGGTGGTTGGTATCCTTGTGCTATGGATCTTCGTTGTGTACCCAATCATGGTCGGCGCAACAACTAAGATGACGCCAGCGCAGTTTATTCGCGCGACTCGTGAGCAGGTGCTGTTCTCACTATCAACAGCAAGCTCTAACGCGACGATTCCTGTAACTATGCGCACTCTGACAGACAAGATTGGTGTCTCTAAATCTGTAGCAGGTTTTGGTGTTCCACTGGGCGCGACCATGAACATGGCAGGTGCTTCTATCTACATCGCTATCGCGACGATTTTCATTGCCAATGCCTTTGGTCAGCCAATCCAAATGGGCGATCTGTTTACTCTAGGCTTTACAGTATTGCTTCTTTCTATCGGTGCTGGTGGCGTCCCAGGCGGCGGTGTTGTGATGATTGGTGTTATCCTTCACCAACTAGGTTTGCCACCAGAGGGTTTGGCGATTGTTGCTGCCGTTGACCGTATTAACGATATGTTCTGTACAAGCTCTAACGTAGTAGGTGATACCGCCGTGAACACGATTGTAGCGGGTAGCGAAGGCGAGCTTGGTGCGCCAGAAGCTCAAGAGAGCGAAGCGACACTCGCTGAGAGTCGTGCTTAATCGCCAAAAAAAATCATTAGAGAAGAAAAGCGGAGCCCATTTGGCTCCGCTTTTTTATTTCTCAAACACTTGGCGTAGGTTGAATAACGTCCAAGGTAGGCGGTGATGCCTCATCGGAGAAGAAAAAACTTAAAATTTTTTCACTTTTTCCCTTGAAAAGCATTTTGACGCCCTTATCTAAGGGTCATACAGAAAACAAACCTATTGCGAGCGGGCAAATTGTCGGCTCTCAGCCTCACACTGAGGCAGCAAACGAAACAATAGAATTATTCGGAGATAGCCTGATGGGTAAAATCATTGGTATTGACTTAGGTACTACTAACTCTTGTGTTGCTGTTCTAGACGGCGACAAACCACGCGTAATCGAAAATGCTGAAGGTGAGCGTACAACCGCATCGGTTATCGCATACACAGACGGCGAAACGCTAGTAGGTCAACCTGCGAAACGTCAAGCAGTTACAAACCCAGAGAACACGCTATTTGCTATTAAGCGTCTTATCGGTCGTCGTTTTGAAGACGAAGAAGTTCAGCGCGATATCGAAATCATGCCTTACAAAATCGTTAAGGCTGACAACGGTGATGCATGGGTAGAAGCGAAAGGCCAACAAATGGCTGCTCCTCAAGTATCTGCTGAAGTACTTAAGAAGATGAAGAAAACTGCTGAAGACTTCCTAGGAGAGGAAGTAACTGGTGCAGTTATCACAGTTCCTGCTTACTTTAACGATGCGCAGCGTCAAGCAACTAAAGATGCTGGTCGTATCGCAGGTCTAGAAGTTAAACGTATCATCAACGAACCAACAGCAGCAGCACTTGCTTACGGTCTAGACAAGAAAGGCGGCGACCGCACTATCGCAGTTTACGACCTTGGTGGTGGTACATTCGATATCTCTATCATCGAGATTGACGAAGTTGAAGGCGAGAAAACTTTTGAAGTTCTAGCAACTAACGGTGACACGCACCTTGGTGGTGAAGACTTCGATAACCGCATGATCAACTACCTAGTTGAAGAGTTCAAGAAAGAGCAAGGCATCGATCTTAAGAACGATCCACTAGCAATGCAGCGTGTTAAAGAAGCAGCAGAAAAAGCGAAGATCGAGCTTTCTTCTACTTCTCAAACTGACGTAAACCTACCTTACGTGACTGCAGATGCAACTGGTCCTAAGCACATGAACGTAAAAGTGACTCGTGCGAAACTAGAATCTCTAGTTGAAGACCTAGTACAACGTTCTCTTGAGCCACTAAAAGTTGCTCTAGCAGATGCAGACCTATCAGTAAGCGACATCAACGACGTAATCCTAGTTGGTGGTCAAACTCGTATGCCTATGGTTCAAGCGAAAGTGGCTGAGTTCTTCGGTAAAGAAGCTCGCCGTGACGTGAACCCAGACGAAGCAGTTGCAATGGGTGCTGCAGTTCAAGGTGGTGTACTAGCGGGTGATGTGAAAGACGTACTTCTACTAGACGTTACTCCTCTGTCTCTAGGTATCGAGACTATGGGCGGCGTAATGACTAAGCTAGTTGAGAAGAACACCACTATCCCAACGAAAGCGAACCAAGTTTTCTCTACAGCAGAAGACAACCAGAACGCGGTAACTATCCACGTTCTTCAAGGTGAGCGTAAGCAAGCGATGTACAACAAGTCTCTAGGTCAATTCAACCTAGAAGGCATTCAAGCTGCACCTCGTGGTATGCCTCAAATCGAAGTGACTTTCGACCTAGATGCGGACGGTATCCTACACGTATCTGCGAAAGACAAGTCGACAGGTAAAGAGCAGAAGATCACTATCCAAGCGTCTGGCGGTCTGAGCGATGAAGACATCGAGAAAATGGTTCAAGAAGCAGAAGCTAACAAAGAAGCGGACAAGAAGTTCGAAGAGCTAGCAACTGCACGTAACCAAGCAGACCAAATGATTCACGGTACTCGTAAGCAAGTAGAAGAAGCTGGTGAAGCGCTACCTGCAGAAGAGAAAGAGAAGATCGAAGCTGCAATCACTGAGCTAGAAGAAGCTCGCAAAGGTGAAGACAAAGAAGCGATCGACGCGAAAGTTCAAGCGCTAATGGCAGCGGCTCAGAAGCTAATGGAAATCGCACAGCAGCAAGCTCAAGCACAAGGTGCTGGCGCTGAAGCTGGCGAACAACCTAAGCAAGACGACGATGTTGTTGATGCTGAGTTCGAAGAAGTAAAAGACGAGAAAAAATAATTCCTCGTCGCTATAAAGCCCAATCTCGGCGTCGGAAATGCTCATTTGCACTTTCTCTATGAAAACTAAGCAAACTGCGCGTTTCCTCCTTGAGCTTGAACTTTATAGCTTAGAGAATTCAGTGAACTGGGTTCTCGAAAAGTGATTTATGCGGGCGTTTGGGGTAACCTTTACGCCCGCAAATTTGTAAACAGTGAGTTTACGAGAGTCATGTCGCTCTAGATAAGGACACCAATCTTTATCTAGAACGATACAATCCCCAAACAGCGTCGGGCTGTTTGTCGAAGTAATTGGTAACAAGCAATATGTCAAAACGTGATTTTTACGAAGTATTAGGCGTTGATCGTGACGCATCAGAGCGCGACATCAAGAAGGCGTATAAGCGTCTTGCGATGAAGTATCACCCAGATAGAAACCAAGGTGATGAGACGGCGGCTGAGAAGTTTAAAGAAGTAAAAGAAGCGTACGAGGTCCTAACTGAGCCTCAGAAGAAAGCGGCGTATGACCAATACGGTCACGCAGCGTTTGAACAAGGTGGCATGGGTGGCGGCGGCTTCGGCGGCGGCGGTGCTGATTTCGGTGACATCTTCGGTGACGTATTTGGTGATATCTTTGGTGGCGGTCGTCGTGGCGGCGGTGGCCATCGTGCACAGCGCGGTGCAGACTTGCGCTACAACATGGAACTAACGCTAGAAGAAGCGGTTCGCGGTATTTCAAAAGAGATTGAAGTCCCAACGCTGGTGGAGTGTGAGACGTGTGACGGCTCTGGCTCGAAGAAAGGCTCTTCACCACAAACCTGTGGCACCTGTCATGGTCACGGCCAAGTTCAAATGCGCCAAGGCTTCTTTGCGGTTCAGCAAACCTGTCCGACTTGTAGCGGTACCGGTAAGATTATTAAAGACCCATGTAACAGCTGTCATGGTCAAGGCCGCGTACAGAAGACGAAGACACTTAACGTTAAGATCCCAGCTGGCGTCGATACTGGTGATCGTATTCGTCTATCTGGCGAAGGCGAAGCGGGAGAGCATGGTGCACCAGCAGGTGACTTGTATGTACAAGTACACGTAAAAGAGCACCACATCTTTGAGCGTGAAGGCAACAACCTGTACTGTGAAGTGCCAGTGAGCTTTGCTCAAGCAGCGCTGGGCGGCGAAGTGGAAGTTCCAACACTAGACGGTCGTGTCAGCCTGAAAGTGCCAGAAGAGACCCAGACAGGTCGTATGTTCCGCATGCGTGGCAAAGGCGTGAAAGGCGTTCGTGGCGGCGGTGTGGGTGACCTCATCGTTAAGCTGGTGGTAGAAACGCCTGTTAAGCTAAGCGCGCGCCAGAAAGAGCTTCTGCATGAGTTTGAAGAGTCATGTGGCGGTGAAGCTGCGAACACGCACAAGCCTAAGTCAGAAGGGTTCTTCAATGGTGTGAAGAAGTTTTTTGATGATCTAACGAGCTAAGCCCTTAACTCGTTTATGATTTAATCAACAGCCCGCGATAACTCAAGTTATCGCGGGCTGTTTACATTTCGGGCACGAATAACGTAGTGGTGTGCTCTACCAGCAATCGATAGGTGATACATTGCCTTTGGAGTCGATGGTCATTGCCTTATCAGCACCAAGGCAGGTATCGTCGGATTGTCGCGTCGTTGTTTGTGCGATGGCTTTGATGGTGTAAGTTGCTGCGGCAGTACTGACAACCTCAAACTGGTAACGATCGAGTGAGGACTCGCACACCGAACAAACCCCTCCAGAAATCACAGCTTCAAACTGATAGCCTGCATTGTAAGTTCGTTCTAACTCGAGCTGCATCTCCAGCAGGTCACCTAGGGCTACCATTCTATAGCTTTCTCTAATGTGTTGGTGGTAATTGGGATAAGCGATTGAGGTTAAGATCCCTAGAATGGCTAGGGCGATCAATAACTCGATCAGTGTCAAACCTAGCTGCCTGTGATTACCTTGTTTGCATCGCATTCTATTAAGTCAATCCAACTGCCTATTTTAAAAGACTTTTCCAGTTTTGCCTGCTGCTAGGATTAAGGCAAGTAGATTGGATTGTTTGTTATTTGTTTCATAGGTATTTGGGAAATGGTTCGCGGCTTTACCTTTTTGGAATTGATCATCACCATCGTCATCTCTGGCATTATTTTAATGGCAATGGTGCCTGCGTTTACCAATACAGCTAAGTCCAACAAGGTAGAGCGAGCTGTTTTAGAACTTTACGGCATCATTGTGCAGACACAAGCAGAATCCATACTGCGCAATCAGCCGCTTTGGCTGCATTTTGAAGGGTTACCTGAGGGCGCTTCAAATGGTGATTGGAGCGCAGTTGTGGCCAACAGTGAGAGCTTAAACAGTGCAGATACGGATAGGTTGTTTACGCTCTATGGCGCGCCCTTTGACGGCATTACGCTAGAGGTCAACTACAATGGAAAGCAAGTTAAGGTTGACCACATTACAGGGGCGGCTCGAGCGGCGGGCAATATCACCATAAAACCCTATCCCCAGAGTGTGGGCTTCGCCAAAATCGTGACAGATGCGAACTCTGGTCGGGTACGTGCCTGTCAACATGGCGCTGAGTTTGGTCTGGGGGCTTGCTAAGGTGAGAAGGCAAAAAGGCATTGCTCTTATTGAGATGCTGGTTGCATCAGCGGCAGGCATTCTGCTGATATCCCTTGTCGGTTCCCTCTATGTTTCCGTTCAAAGTCACGCTTCACAGCGATCTCAACTGCTGCTTTTGAATCAAGCGTTGGCAACCACCGCGAGGCGGATTCAAAACGACATGATTCGAGCAGGCTACGATGGCGTCAAAGATGAGAGCTTAGTGGCTTTGGGGGCATCTGGAACCATTTTTATCTCCCAGAGTGGCTCAGTTGCTCAATATGCGTATCGAGATGATAGAGGTCAGGCACCGGTGGAAAACGTGGTTTGGCAGCACGACTCGCAAAGGGGGAGGCTTGCGATATGTCGAGAGAAAACCAGTGTTGCGAGTGGCGCGAAGGCGACTTCATTCTCACAAGCTTCTGGTTGCACGTCCATATTTGAGCCAAACCTCATTCATGTTGCTTCGTTTTCCTTACAGAGCCATCTAGTCGCGAGTGATAACGCCTCTCATCAGTTTATTGATATGACCTTCGAAGCGCAGCTACGACAAAACGAGGACATTTCCAGCACGCTCACTCGACAGTTTTTAGTGAGGAATGGGCAATGATGAAGCAGTCGGGAGTCGTCACCCTAATGACTACAGGGCTGTTACTGGTCGTTGGACTTATTATCACAATGGGCGCTTATAGAGCTGCACTCTACGAGATAAAACGTGCGCAAAATGAAGTCGAGTCGAGAAAAGCCTACTGGCAGGCTGAAGGGGGAGTTGAATGTGGGGTAGCACAGTTTGTCCCAACATTAATGATGCCAAAGAGCGTAACCGCATGTGATGCTGGTATAGAGATTGTCCCTAGTTTTACTTTGGACGAATCGACGCAAGAGATCATCCTTTCTGCTAAAGCGGGGTCTCATGTGGTGAGTCGGCGTTTTATCCCTTCAAGCTCCAACCTGCAGTCTGGTGCGCTGCAAAGTAGTGGAAGCTTTGTTGCAAAGAGTGCTGTGAATATCACCACACCGGACCCTGGCTCAAAACTTGAAGATGGAAAGTGGGATTGTACGGCTGTGAGGTTTGGTGGACGATTTACCGCTAACGCATCGATTACCAATAGTGGTGTCGTTCATGGCAATTTGCCTTATCAGGGCTTTGAGCACAATGAGAAAGACTGTGTTGAGAAAACAATAGTGAATGGCAGTTGTTCGTCTGACTCCCAACCTCAATGCCTGTTAAGTGATTTCAAGAAAGATTCGAAGCTTAACATCTTCAAGGATTTTTTCGGCGTCGAGCCTCAGTATCATGACTCTGTGAGAGACAGTGGCGATTTCCATATTATTGATTTAGCTGGAGAACAGCTAGGGGCAAAAAACTGCGGAGCAGCGATCATTGAGCAGCTCGAGGCGGATGCACGAAAACTCTGGGTTGAAGGTTCATGCGTTATCTCTTCTACAGAGCTTGCCGCAATAAAGTCGGCACTCAACCCTACAGGACTCGAGAAAAAAGCAATCACTCTAGTCGTACATGATGGGCTTTTTGCGCTTCAAGGCGCAGCGACGCTCGATGGCGTGGTTTTTCATTTTAATTATGACTTTTCACCATCTGAAGAAGCCTGGAAAACGCTCGATCTAGCGGATAGCGCGGTGGCTCATTTTCCTGATGACTATGGTTTAGCCGTGTATTACCAGGGCGGAAGTTTTAGCATCACTGGTGGTGTCTTTTTTGATTACCCCGACTCAAGCCATGTTTCTCTATTTAGAGATTCACTTTCCTTTCACTACAATCGAGATGTCATTCGCCAAGCACAAGCCAACACCTCTCTGTTTACTTGGAAAAAGGGCGCATGGCGTGACTTCTAATCAGCGTGGTTTTAGTTTAATCGAGGTGATGATTGCCATGTGTCTCGTTGGCGTCGGAGCGCTAGGACTGGTCAAAATGCAAACCTTCATCGAACAGCGCTCCGATTATGCCTACAGCAGTATTCAGGCCCTTGGTTTGGCAGAAGCAAAGTTGGAGTGGTTTCGTACTCGAGGCGCAAACAGCGTAGACTCCTCTATGGACGTCGCAGACTTTGACGCCGATATTATTGATGGCTCAGAGTTACGCGATCCCTATTTTCTGACCTGGACAGTACCCACAGTCACCATGGATGGGAATGTCAAAACCGTTGTCGTGAATGTGTCTTGGAGCGATAGGCTAGGGCAATCACAAAACCTATCGTTAACAACGCAGATCTCTCGTTTTAGTGAATTTGATTAACATTCAGAGCATCACAACGGGTTGCTATATCTTCAAACTATTGAAATCGTTCTCTCTGTGCGATTTCTAATATCAACTATCTGTTTTCATTGCACATTACCCTCTTACCAATAGCGCTTGCCAAGTGATGCACAGCCTCAGTTTTTAGAATGCGGTTAAATTATAAGCTATCTTTATATCATCGGGCATTTTGCGTGCTAGTTAGATAATTGTTTTGCTATTGTGCTAATTGTTGTTGGTTAAATGTTATGATAATCGGTAATTTTTGCAAAATAAGTCTACAAATATGGAAAAAGTTCCAAATTATCTACTCTTTTCATGTTTTTTAAATAGAATGGTCACGCAGATTTTATGTCACAGTGAAACTTGCCTTGAGATTCACAAATAACAACATCACACACACGGAGTTACCATGAGTAACCAATCGATTAATCAAGCGCCAGCTCCAAAGCCGACTGGAATGGATCGCTTTTTAAACTTTATTGAGAAAGCGGGTAACAAGATCCCAGATCCTGCTATCTTATTTTTCTGGGCTCTCGTTATTGTTTGGGTTGCATCAGCACTTTTATCAAATGTCAGTTTCGACCTGATTAACCCACGTACAGACGCGCCATTAGAAGTAACTAACCTTCTAACGGGTCAAGCTCTGGCTAGTTTCCTTGCTAACATGGTCACAACCTTCACTGGTTTTGCGCCTCTAGGTATCGTATTGGTTGCGATGCTGGGTGTTGGTGTTGCTGATTCTTCAGGCTTCATCACTACTGGTCTTAAGAAGATGCTGAACTTCACGCCAGCGAAACTTCTAACACCTATGTTGATTCTTGTTGCTATCGTTTCTCACACAGCAGCGGATGCAGGCTATGTTCTAGTTATTCCTCTAGGTGGTATCATTTTCCACGCGGCAGGTCGTCACCCACTTGCGGGTATTGCAGCAGCGTTTGCTGGTGTATCAGGCGGCTTCTCTGCAAACTTCATCCCATCTGGTATTGACCCACTACTTGCTGGTTTCACGCAAACATCTGCGCAGGTTCTAGACCCAGAATACATTGTTAACCCACTAGCAAACATCTTCTTCACAGGTCTTTCTTCTGTGATCATCGTTGCTATCGGTTGGTATGTTACTGAGAAAATCATTGAGCCACGCCTAGCGAACACACCAATTGATGAAGATGCAGAAGAAGCACCAGATCTAGGTACGTTCACAGAGACAGAATCTAAAGCGTTCCGCGCGGCAGGTTGGGCTATGATGGCGGGTATTGCACTGCTTATCGCTGCAATCATTCCAGAATCATCAGCACTTCGCTCTCCAGAAGGTGAGATCACAGCGTTCTCTGCACCACTAATGCAGTCTATCGTTCCACTTATCTTCATCCTGTTTATCATCCCTGGCTACGTATACGGTCGTGTATCTGGCACATTTAAGAACAGCGACGATGTCATTAAAGCGATGGGTACGACCATGTCAACCATGGGCGCATACATTGTAATGTCGTTCTTCTGTGCACAGTTCCTTGCGGCGTTTGGTCAGTCAAACATCGGTACTATGCTGGCACTTTACGGTGCAGAAGGTCTGAAAGCGATGAACCTGCCAGGTCAGGCAACGATCGTTGGTATGATTCTGCTAACTGCATTTGTTAACCTACTGGTTGGCTCTGCATCAGCGAAGTGGGCACTGATTGGTCCAATCCTAGTTCCAATGCTAATGGCTGTTGGTATCTCTCCTGAGCTATCTCAAGCAGCTTACCGTGTTGGTGACTCTGTATCGAACATCATCTCACCTCTAATGGTATTCTTCCCACTGGTTGTGGTTTACTGCCAACGCTACGTGAAGTCTACTGGTATCGGTACGCTAGCTTCTCTAATGATGCCATTCTCAATCGCAATGCTGATTGGTTGGACTATCTTCTTGCTAGCTTACTGGGCTCTAGGTATCCCACTAGGTATCCAAGCGCCATACACTTACACTATGTAAGTTGTAGTAAGAGACTAAAAAAGCCCGCCAGGTATGATTGCCTTGGCGGGCTTTTTGTTTTGTCGCTCTCGGTTTTAGTTTCTCAAGCTGAAAACTAGTCTTTTAAGAATCCGGCGTGAAAGCGTAAGTGATCATCGATGAAGCTTTGGATAAAGAAGTAGCTGTGATCGTAGCCTGGCTGCATGCGAAGTTTTACATCACTGCCTGAGCTTTCCGCCGCCGCTAGTAGCAGTTCAGGCTTGAGTTGCTCTTGCAAAAATCCGTCGTCTTCACCTTGCTCGACTAAAATCGGCAGGGTAGCTTGGGCACTTTTCAGAAGCTCGACACTATCGTATTGCTTCCATTGTTCGGTATTGTTGCCAAGGTAATGGCTCAGCGCTTTTTGTCCCCAAGGACAGTTCATAGGATTACTGATCGGACTAAATGCAGATATCGAACGGTAGCGGTCACTGTTCTTAAGACCAATAGTCAGTGCGCCGTGTCCGCCCATGCTATGTCCAGAGATAGAGCGCACGCTTGTTACAGGGAAGTGCTCTTCGACTAGCTTCGGCAACTCCTCTACGATGTAGCTGTACATCTGATAGTGTTCATCCCAAGGAGCTTGAGTGGCATTCACATAGAAGCCAGCACCGAGACCAAAATCGTAGGCACCGTCTGGGTCATCCGGCACGCCTTCTCCACGAGGGCTGGTATCCGGTGCAACGATGGCAATACCAAGCTTAGCAGCAGCGCGAAACGCGCCTGCTTTTTGCATGAAATTCTCATCGGTACAGGTTAAGCCTGATAGCCAATAAAGCACTGGAACTGGGTTGTCGGCACTCGCCTCTGGCGGTAAGTAAATTGCAAAGCGCATCGAGCAATTTAGAGCGCTTGAGGTATGTTGGTATTGCTTATGCCAGCCGCCAAATACTTTTGCTTGGCTGAGGTTTTCTATTGTCATTCTATCAACCTAAATGAAAGAAGGGCTCTGTATGCAGAGCCCTAAGCTGGATCTTAGTAGTGAATTACGCTGCGGATACTTTCGCCTTTGTGCATAAGCTCGAACGCTTCGTTGATCTCATCAAGAGGCATAGTGTGAGTGATAAACTCTTGTAGCCCAAACTCACCTGCCATGTAGCGTTCAACGATCTCTGGAAGCTCACTGCGACCTTTAACGCCACCAAATGCACTACCACGCCATACGCGGCCAGTAACAAGCTGGAATGGACGAGTAGAGATCTCTTGACCAGCACCTGCAACACCAATGATAACCGACTCACCCCAACCTTTGTGGCAGCACTCAAGTGCTTGGCGCATCACGTTGACGTTACCGATACACTCGAACGAGTAATCAACACCACCATCAGTCATCTCGATGATAACTTCTTGAATTGGCTTATCAAACTTCTGTGGGTTAATCACGTCTGTTGCGCCTAGTTGTTGAGCGAGCTCGAATTTGCTTTCGTTGATATCGATACCGATGATCTTGCTCGCACCAGCCATACGTGCACCGATAATTGCAGACAGGCCAATGCCACCAAGACCGAAGATCGCGACGGTATCGCCTTTCTCAACTTTGGCTGTGTTCAGTACTGCGCCCATACCTGTCGTTACGCCGCAGCCAAGGAGACACACTTCTTCAAGTGGGGCTTCTTTGTTCACTTTAGCCAGCGAAATCTCAGGCAGTACGGTGTATTCAGAGAACGTAGAGCAGCCCATGTAGTGGTAAATTGGCTGACCGTCTTTGTAGAAGCGAGTCGTACCATCTGGCATTAGACCTTTACCTTGAGTTTCACGAACCGCTTGACACAGGTTAGTTTTACCCGACTTACAGAATTTACATTCGCCGCACTCAGCTGTGTACAGTGGGATAACATGGTCACCCACCTCAACACTCGTTACGCCTTCACCAACCATCTCAACAATACCGCCACCCTCGTGACCAAGAATACTTGGGAAGATACCTTCTGGATCGTCACCGGAGAGGGTAAATGCATCAGTGTGGCAAACACCAGTCGCCACGATTTTCACCAGTACTTCACCTGCCTTTGGCAGCATGACGTCGACTTCTTCCATTTTTAGTGGTTGGTTTGGACCCCAAGCGACAGCTGCGCGTGATTTGATAAATTGTTCAGTCATGGTTTTTCCTTTCCTTCAAGGTCACGAATCTTTACTTAAGAACACAAACGGCTAACTCAATAAGGTTAGTTCACTTCACTCCGTTTGCATCGAATGACAAGGAGTATATTTGTTTCTTAAAAAATGATAATCACGAGAATTTGAAATACACTATTACTTATTTGTAATAGTGAGATTGGTCTATGGCGAACTGGGAAGGTATTAATGAGTTTGTTGCGGTCGTAGAGACGCAGAGTTTTACGGCTGCTGCAGAGCGACTGTCGACCTCTGTTGCCAATATCAGCCGCAGAGTCACGGCGTTAGAAGATAAGTTAGCAGTGAAGTTGTTCGTTCGTACAACCAGAAAGGTCTCGGTCACAGAGGTTGGGGCAACCTACTATCAGCACTGTAAGCCACTTGTAGAAGGGCTCATGTTAGCGGAGCTCGCTATCACACAGCTGCAAGCCAGTCCTACTGGGCGGATTAAGATGACCGCGCCAGTCACCTTTGGAGAGCAGGTATTGGCTCCGCTGATGCATGAGTTTCTACTGCAGTACCCTCAGATTGAGTTGGACTTGGTGTTATCTAACCAAAAGATGGATCTGGTTCAAGAGGGTTATGATCTTGCGGTAAGGCTAGGGAAGCTTGATGACTCTAGTATGATGGCGCGCAAACTGTTGGATCGTCATATGTTCGTTTGTGCAAGTCCAGACTATCTGGCCAAGCACGGTGAGCCTCATACACTTTCGGAATTAAAACGCCATCAGTGCCTTCGCGGGTCAACCAAATACTGGCGGTTTGAAGACAAAGGGGCAGAAAGACTGATTCATGTTGATGGCAGGGTGCAATGCAATAGCGGCTACGCTCTGGTTGATGCCGCACTAAAAGGATTGGGAATTGTGCAGCTTCCCGACTATTATGTGCAGCCTTATTTGGAGACGGGTGAGCTGGTGGAAGTATTAACACCATACCGTGGGGATCAAGAGGGTATCTGGGCACTCTATCCTCAAAACCGCATGCTAACGTCTAAAATAAGAACCTTGATCGACTATTTATCTGAAGCATTAAACCGAGAGCCTCATGACCGATAAACCAACATCGCCAGCGACTACGACAGAACACGTTTTCAGCGAACAAGACTATGCCTTCATGCAACGTGCAATGGAGCTTGCCTCTCACGCAGAAGAAGAGGGAGAAGTCCCCGTCGGAGCGGTGCTTGTCAAAGATGGTGAAGTGGTCGCTGAAGGATGGAATCAGTCTATTGGTGCTCACGATGCCAGCGCGCACGCCGAAATGCAGGTGATACGCAAAGCTGGACAAGTGTTAGAAAACTATCGACTGCTTGATACCACCCTGTATGTCACCCTAGAGCCTTGCCCTATGTGCGCAGGAGCCTTGCTGCACAGCCGAGTAAAGCGGGTGGTTTTTGGTGCGCCAGATTTAAAAGCAGGAGCAGCTGGCACAGTACTCAACCTATTTGAGAGCCAAGCATCTTATCATTATGCTGATGTAGAATCAGGACTGATGGAGCAAGAGTGCCGTCATCAGTTGCAAGCATTCTTTAAACGCCGCCGCAAAGAGATTAAAGCAGCGAAACAAGCCAGGCGTTCAGAATCAGAGTAGCACTTAGATTAAAAACAGCACCTAGATTAAAAACAGCGCCCAGAGTTGGAATAGCATCCAGAATTGAAATAGATAGAATTTTGAAGGTTGGTGTGACCAGGTTGGATATTTAGCAAACATCTGCATCGCAGATGCTTGCTGTCTTTGCTGTTGCTGCTCGCTATCTATGAAGATAGAAGCTGCATAAACGCTCGATGACGCCAAATAACTTTCTTCTTATTGTTAGCCATCTTACGTTTGCGGCGGTTTGCTGCCACCGTCTTATTAAGGTGTTTAGATTGCTTTCGTTTCCTTGCAAGCATAAAACTACCTCCTTTCACTACTGGTAAACCTCTCCGATCTAACTCTATACGCTTAATGACGTACTAGATGTCCTTATCAATGGATCGATGTCGGAGTCCAACACACACTTTTTCTACTCTTGACTAGAGCCGCTGAAAAAGTATGCACAGTTTGTGGATGGTACGGACGTACCTGCCAGATGAGAAAAGTCGAGGGATCAGGACGATCGTCTCCTCTAGTCTCAAACAGTAATGTAAGGGCTTAGTGGTCGGATTTCAAGTGTGCGAAGTGAACTAGATTTCGCACACTTGAAAGAGAGTGATAGTTAGCGACCTGTATTGCCACCAACGGCGGGTATTTCTGTAGATTGCGCGGCACTGATGGTTGCCTCTGCGCTAGAAACCGCGCCTGACACAGGTGGTAGCGGTGGAATCACGATCAAGTCTTCGGTACTGAGCTCTTCCTCAGCTTGCGCAGCGAGCTGTTTATCGACATGACCAATGATGCTTTGATAGTAACGACGAATGTTTTCCACGTAGTTGCGGGCTTCATCGCCTCGCGCGTAGCCATAGCGAGTCTGACTGTAAAACTTCTTTTGGCGCAGCAGCGGTAAACGATCTTTCACATCCGCCCACGCATCTGGGTCGCCACCTTGGCGTTTTGTCAGGCGTCTTGCATCCATCATGTGGCCGAAACCAACATTGTAGGAAGCGAGGGCAAACCAGATTTTTTCGTGCTCACTGATTGAGTCAGGCACGCGATCAACAATTCGGCGTAGGTATTCCACACCACCACGCACAGACTGTTCAGGGTCGAGTCGATTGGTCACGTTAACGCTTTTGGCAGTCGGTAATGTCAGCATCATCATCCCGCGTACACCGGTTGGTGATTTTGCCACTGGATTCCAATGTGACTCTTGGTACGCCAAAGCGGCAATCAAACGCCAGTCAAACTCTTTGGAGTACTTTTTAAATAGTGGTGACCATTTAGGTAGCTTACTATCGAGCGCTCGGATAAAGGCGCGGGTATCCACATAATCAAATACGCCGATATGACCTAGATACTTTTCTTCTAGGTTTGCTAGATCCCCTGTCTGTTTAAGTTGCCCAAAGAACTCAATAAGCAAGGCATACAGGCTTTCATCTTCTGATTTACGCATGTACCAAGAGATTGGCTGATCTTCAGTCATCTCAAAGGCGAGGGCCAGGTCGGGATAGATGCGCTGTGACAGAGAAAGCTCAACAGAGTCCGCCATGGTGAATTTCAGTTTGCCCTCGGAGACTTGTTTCAGCAGGTCGTTGACGTCAGCATTCGCGTCGATGTAATAGCGGATCTCTGGATGTTCTTCGGTCACCGTTGCCATGGTCTTTTCAAAGTGTGAGTCTTTGACAATCGCAAACACTTCTTCGCCATCAGCTTGATCGATTAACTCTTGCTGGTTGTTGAGGAGTTGCTCAAGGTTACGCGGACGCCACTGACCTTTCTTATAGACGACCTGTTGACTGACATAGTAGTAAGCGGGCCCAGCGCGAAAGCCTTGAATACGCTCTGGAGACTGACTAAGTCCAGCCGCAATAATATCGATCTCACCCTTTTGCAGAGCAGGGAATAGGCTTGCTTGACGATAAGCAGGTTTCATCTCTAAACGAACGCCCAATGCGTCTGCAAACTGTCTGGCTAATTCATAATCGAGGCCAGTAGGGCCATCAGGACCAATATAGTAAGAGAGCTGATTATTGAGTGTACCTACGCGAAGTACACCGCGTTCTTTGATGTTTTCGAGTTCACTTTTAGGATCAGAATCGATTTGGCAGCCAGCCAACCCGATTGAGAAAAGGCACACAGATAGCAATTTTAACCAGCGACGATTAGGCCAGCGAGCAGCAGAAAGACTTTGCATTAATTCATAGATCTCACAACGTTAGTGCTGTCTTTATACCAAAGCTGAGGTCCTTGGCAAAGCGAGATAGCAGAAACACCCGAGAGTGGTCACTTTATCATCGATCTCTAGCGTATTTCGGCAAAACAAAAAAAAATGACGAAAACGTTTGCGCCAACGCTTACGTCACAAAAAAAAATCCTCTATAATACCGCCGCATCAAGGTAGGAGAAATCGTTATAAGTTCAGTTTTTACTATTAACTGATTGAATTTATAAGAATTTCACCTAAATCAACTGCATAAGAGACCTAAGCACATGAGAATTTTGCGTGGTTCCCCAGCTCTTTCTGAGTTTCGTGTTAACAAGCTACTAGAGCTTTGTCGTGAACTAAACCTACCAGTAACAGGTATTTACGCTGAGTTTGCCCACTTTGCCGACCTAACGGCAGACCTGGATGAGTCTGAAGTTGAAAAATTAGAGAAGTTGCTGACTTACGGTCCAACTATCGAAGAGCACGAGCCAACAGGCACACTGCTACTAGTGACACCTCGCCCTGGCACCATCTCGCCATGGTCCTCTAAATCTACGGATATTGCGAACAACTGTGGCCTAGACAAAGTGACTCGTCTAGAGCGCGGTACTGCTTACTATGTAGAGACATCAAGCGAACTGACTGAGCTTCAACTTGTTGAGCTTAAAGCAGTGATCCACGATCGCATGATGGAAGTGGTTTTCTCTGACTTCGAATCAGCGGCAGCGCTGTTCCAAGTCGCAGAGCCAGCACCAGTTGCCGATGTTGATCTACTAACAGGCGGTCGCAAAGCACTAGAAGAAGCGAACGTGACGCTTGGTCTTGCACTTGCAGAAGATGAAATTGATTACCTAGTTGAAAGCTTTGTGACTAAGCTAGAGCGCAACCCAACAGACATCGAATTGATGATGTTTGCACAGGCGAACTCTGAGCACTGTCGTCACAAGATCTTCAACGCAGATTGGACTATCGACGGCGTTAAGCAAGACAAGTCGCTATTCAAGATGATCAAAAACACATTTGAAACGACACCAGACCACGTCCTGTCTGCATACAAAGATAATGCAGCGGTTATGGAAGGCTCTGAAGTGGGTCGTTTCTTCCCAGATCCAAAAACACGTCAATACGGCTACAACCACGAGAAAGCGCACATCCTAATGAAGGTGGAAACACACAACCACCCAACAGCGATTTCTCCATGGCCGGGTGCATCGACAGGTAGTGGCGGTGAAATCCGTGACGAAGGCGCAACAGGTATTGGCGGTAAGCCAAAAGCAGGTCTTGTTGGTTTCACAACGTCTAACCTTCGCATTCCTGGCTTCGAACAGCCTTGGGAAACCGACTTTGGTAAGCCAGGCCGTATCGTTAACGCCCTAGATATCATGCTAGAAGGTCCACTAGGTGGCGCGGCATTTAACAACGAATTTGGTCGTCCAAACCTACTGGGTTACTTCCGTACTTACGAAGAGAAAGTTACATCACACGCAGGTGAAGAAGTGCGTGGTTACCACAAGCCGATCATGATTGCTGGTGGTATGGGTAACATCCGTGATGAGCACGTTCAGAAGAAAGAGATCCCTGTAGGTGCAAGCCTAATTGTACTTGGTGGTCCTGCAATGAACATCGGTCTTGGTGGCGGTGCAGCGTCTTCTATGGCATCTGGTCAGTCTGCTGAAGACCTAGACTTTGCGTCAGTACAGCGTGAAAACCCAGAGATGGAACGTCGCTGTCAAGAAGTGATCGACCGCTGCTGGCAGCTAGGTGAAGACAACCCAATCGCATTTATCCACGATGTGGGCGCGGGCGGTATCTCAAACGCACTTCCTGAGCTTGTTGATGATGGTGAGCGCGGTGGTATCTTCCAGCTTCGTGACGTACCAAACGATGAGCCAGGCATGAGCCCACTTGAGATCTGGTGTAACGAATCTCAAGAACGCTATGTAATGGCGGTAGCGCCAGAGAACATGGAAGCATTCGATGCTATCTGTAAGCGTGAGCGCGCACCTTACGCAGTAGTGGGTGTGGCAACAGAAGAGCGTGAACTGAAACTTGAAGATTCACACTTCGACAACACGCCAATCGACATGCCGATGGACATCCTTCTTGGCAAAACGCCGAAGATGCACCGTGATGCGAAAACACTGAAAGTAGACAGCCCTGCGATCTCTCGTGAAGGCATTGAAATGAACGATGCGGTTGACCGCGTTCTTCGTCTACCAACAGTTGCAGAGAAAACTTTCCTAATCACCATCGGTGACCGCACGGTGACAGGCCTTGTTGCTCGTGACCAGATGGTGGGTCCTTGGCAGGTGCCGGTAGCAAACTGCGCAGTAACAGCAGCGAGCTACGATACTTACCACGGTGAAGCGATGTCTATGGGTGAGCGCACACCAGTTGCTCTACTAGACTTTGGCGCGTCTGCTCGTCTAGCGGTAGGTGAGTCTCTAACTAACATTGCAGCGACAGACATCGGCGATATCAAGCGTATCAAGCTGTCAGCTAACTGGATGTCTCCAGCGGGTCACCCAGGTGAAGACGCAGGTCTTTACGAAGCGGTGAAAGCGGTAGGTGAAGAGCTATGTCCAGCACTGGGCCTAACGATTCCAGTAGGTAAAGACTCAATGTCGATGAAGACCAAGTGGAACGAGAACGGTGAAGACAAAGAAGTCACGTCGCCACTTTCACTGGTTATCACTGCGTTTGGTCGTGTGGAAGATGTTCGTAAGACGGTCACGCCGCAGCTTCGCACTGACAAAGGTGAATCGTCTCTTGTTCTTGTTGATCTTGGTAACGGTAAAAACCGTCTAGGCGCAACGGCATTGGCACAGGTTTACAAGCAGCTTGGTGATAAGCCAGCAGACGTCGATAACGCAGAGCAGCTAAAAGGTTTCTTCGATGCGATGCAAACCCTTGTTCGTGATGACAAGCTAGTGGCTTACCACGATAAAGGTGATGGTGGTCTATTCGTTACGCTTGCTGAGATGGCATTCGCGGGTCACTGTGGTGTGAAAGCAGATATTGCCAGCCTAGGCGAAGATGCATTAGCGGCACTATTTAACGAAGAACTAGGTGCGGTTGTTCAGGTTAAGAATGACGACCTAGAAGCAGTGAAAGCGGTTCTAGCGGCGAACGGCCTAGAAGCATGCTCTCACGTAATCGGCAGCGTTGAAGCGTCTGATGACTTCGTTATCACTTCTGGTGATGCGGTTGTGATTGAGCGCTCTCGTACAGAGCTACGTACTATCTGGGCTGAAACTACACACAAGATGCAGTCTCTACGTGACAACTCTGCGTGTGCAGACCAAGAGCACGAAGCGAAGAAAGACAACTCTGACCCTGGTCTAAACGTGAAACTGAGCTTCGACGTTAAAGAAGACGTTGCAGCGCCATACATCGCGACGGGCGCTAAGCCTAAGATGGCAATTCTTCGTGAGCAGGGTGTTAACTCTCACGTTGAAATGGCAGCGGCGTTTGACCGTGCTGGCTTTGAAGCAACAGACATCCACATGAGCGACATCCTGACGGGGCAAGCGGTTCTAGAAGAGTACCAAGGTCTTGTGGCTTGTGGTGGCTTCTCTTACGGTGACGTTCTAGGTGCGGGTGAAGGTTGGGCGAAGTCTATCCTGTTCAACGACCAAGCACGTGACCAGTTCCAGAACTTCTTCCACCGTGAAGACACCTTCTCACTAGGTGTGTGTAACGGATGTCAGATGCTATCGAACCTAAAAGAGCTGATCCCAGGTGCAGACCTGTGGCCACGCTTCGTTCGTAACGAATCTGAGCGTTTTGAAGCTCGCTTTAGCCTAGTAGAAGTTCAGAAGTCTGACTCTATCTTCTTCGATGGCATGGAAGGTTCACGTATGCCAATCGCAGTTTCTCACGGCGAAGGCCGCGTAGAGGTTCGCGACACTGACCACCTAAATGCGATTGAAGCTTCAGGTACGGTAGCAGTGCGTTACGTTGATAACCACGGTAACCCAACGCAGCAATATCCAAACAACCCGAACGGTTCACCAAACGCAATCACAGGTCTAACGACTCGTGACGGTCGTGTGACTATCATGATGCCGCACCCAGAGCGTGTATTCCGTACGGTTGCTAATTCTTGGGCGCCAGAGTCTTGGGGTGAAGACAGTGCTTGGATGCGCATGTTCCGCAACGCTCGCGTGAACGTTGGTAAGTAATCAAGCTAAGGCAACTGCCTCAAAGGTTACAACCCAATAGTTAATGAAGTCCTCAGTGGAAACACTGGGGACTTTTTCTTATAAAAACTCTGAGCGTCAGCGCTCGATTTGTGTTCTAATACCGCGCTGGCTTAGGGATGGTCAGTATTACATTGCTGGAATATCCCTTAACAAAGTCTTTAGGAAATACATAAATGTCTGAAAATAAAAAATTTACTATCCGTCTAACGGAAAAGCGTAACGGTTGGTCTGCAGAGATCATTCGTCAAGTGACTTCTCGTCGCACGGTTGTGTCTAAGCGTGAGATGGGCTTTGAGAGCCAAGAATTGGCTCAAGCGTGGGCGGAGAAAGAGCTCGCTGGTTTTATCGAAAACCAAGCAAAGCGCAATGAGCGTAAAGCGGAAGCACGCGCAGCGAAAGCAGCAGCGGCGGCAGCAGAAAACGAAGAGTAATCTCGTTCGCTCTGATGGTGGTTCCTAGGGCAAACCCTAGGAACGCATTATCGATTCAATACTACCGACCTACCTGAGCGTTTAGTTGCTCGACCAACCCATCCTCTAACCCAAGCTGGGTGGCCAACTCTTTCAAGTACGCCTTTTCCATAAAATTCTGCTCATCGGCGACTAACAGGCTTGCTAAATAGATTTCCGTTGCGTGCTCTGGTGATACCGCAAGTCGAGCAATTTCTGCCGGTTCAAGTGGCTTAGCTATCTCAGCTTGAATCAATTGCTGAACAGAACTATCGGCATCAATTTGTGTTAATGCTTGTTCAATCTTGGCCATTTCTTGTTCATCAATATGACCATCGGCTTTAGCCGCTGCAATCATGGCTTTGAGCACGGATTCATCATGTTGACTAGATTGAGAAAAGTTTGCTGGCGACGATAACGCTGGATCGGAGCCTGAGGGTTGGTTGCTATCTTTGTTGTAGTCGTTATACAGCTTGTATGCGAGTGCGCCAAGGGCGGCAGCACCACCGACGCCAAGGGCAGTTTTACCCATCTTTTTGGTTTTCTTAGAGCCCATCAGCATACCAAGCAATCCACCACCCACGGCGCCAGCACCGAAAGCACCAAGTGTTTTCTTGTCACCTAATGTCTGACCGATACTTGACGATGATTGGCTCGCTTTCTGCGTGGCTTGACTGACTATATCGGAACTAAGGGCTTGATTCAGTAAGGATTTTAAGTTCATTTCTTTCTCCTCGGACCTATAGGGCTACTCGGGTATAGAGTCATAGTAAGAGAGTGAAGATGAACAGAATATGAAGAAGCGTGGGGCGAATAGCACCTTTATTAGGTGCTATTCAGATTGGATTGACCAAGAGAGTCTTAAAAGATACTCATGCGAGTCCCTTATAGAGCCTCAACCAATTCATTATGTCCTTTGCTTGGCGTGTTGAAATCAGTGATGTTGACACTCTGAGCACCAATGACACCGAATGTGCGAGGATCGGTCTTATTATACAGACCGTAGCATTTCACATCTGCTGCGTCGGCTAAGTGCAAAGGACCGGTATCACAGCAAATAAAGCCATCAGTATTTTTCAGAAAACTAGCCAAGATACGCATGTTTTTATTTGAGTAAGTGGCATAGTCTGGTTTCAGAGGCGATGTGATATCTGGACTAAGGATCTCTACCCATTTAATTGGGCGTTCCGATTCTTGCTCAAACTTAATTAGAATGTCTGTCCATTCGGCATTAGAGAGCTGCTTGGCTCCGCGGGCGCCACGGAAAAACGCACAAACTCGATCTTCACCGGAATACAGCCCCGCCATTGCGTCTTGCCCTGCTGTAATTTCTTCTTGGCTAAGCTCAATCTGATGAGAAACTGGCAAGATAAGCGTATTACCAAGAGCCTTGATGAGGTACAAGCTTGTCAGCGCGGTATGGTGAAGGTCATCGTCTTTTTGGAAGGTATGAGTAAAGGCAACATCACTTCCAAGGTGGTGCTCGGCGACTTTGTTTTTACTTGCCAACACAGAAACAAGAACTGCATCACCCGTTGAGCGATAAGGCGCAACAATTAGGTCGTAGTCGTTTTTTCTCAATGTGAATACCGACTTTAAACAGCTGACGATTTCTTTGAATGAGAAGTGAGAATAGACAATCTCATCAACGCCCATATTGGCAAAAACCTCGCCTTGCCAAGGTTGATTCAGCATCAGAGTGAGCTTTGCATCTGGATACTGGGCACGTATTTGACGCACAAATGGTATCAGGAAGTACATGTTACCGATGCGCTTATTGTTGCGAACAATCAGAATCGATTTCACATCCGGCTTTTCGACTAAGGCGTTTTGGCTTAGGCGGTTATTGTTGATCAATCGATAAAGCGTTGGCTCGAGGTTTGACATCCAGCCACGACGCCAATGATCGAACTGTCTTAAGCGAGTTTTTAAAGCTTTCATTCTGAAATAGGTCTGATATGAGAAAATTGACAATAAAATTGCAGAAAGAATATCGCTTATGAGTGGTTTTGTCAGCATTTTTCATGCTGTTGTATGGCTTATGTATATAGGTGTAATTAAGTGTATTTTTAGGTTTTTGAGAGCGCGGATGGATTTTGCGTAAATGCACGAGTGAATTTAACGGTTATAAGTGAGATGGATGAGGAAGGGGAAACGGTACATAGAGTTACTGTAGGAAAAGAAAGAGGCCGCAAAGCGGCCTCTTAAACTAGCGAACTAAAAGGTGTTAGCACTAAGCCAATTGAGCCTTAACATGCGCGACGATGTCATCGATAGCCACTGGCGTTTTATCACCAGTACGACGGTTCTTGTATTCGAAGTTACCTTCGTCCATGCTGCGGTCACCAATAACCACAGTATGAGGAACACCAACAAGTTCCATATCAGAGAACATCACACCTGGACGCTCTTTACGATCGTCAAATAGCACTTCGATACCCGCTGCAGTCAGTTCTGCGTATAGCTTCTCTGCTGCTTCTTTAACGCGCTCAGACTTGTGCATGTTCATAGGTACGATCGCAACTTGGAATGGAGCGATAGCGTCTGGCCAGATGATGCCGTATTTGTCGTTGTTCTGTTCGATAGCGGCTGCTACCACACGAGAGACACCGATACCGTAACAACCCATCTCTAGGATAACGTTCTTACCGTCAGGACCAAGCACGCCACAGTTCATCTTCTCTGAGTAGTTCTTACCAAGTTGGAAGATGTGACCCACTTCGATACCACGCTTAAGCAGGATAGTACCTTGGCCACATGGACTTGGATCGCCTTCAACAACGTTGCGTAGGTCTTCTACTTTACCCAGTTCAACGTCACGACCCCAGTTGATGCCAAAGTAGTGCTTGTCATCAATGTTAGCGCCAGCGCCAAAATCGCTCATTACTGCAACCGAGCGGTCAACAATAAACGGTAGCTCAAGACCAACAGGGCCTAGTGAACCAGGGCCTGCACCAATCGCTGCGCGAATTTCTTCTTCTGTTGCCATCTCGAGAGGAGAGGCAACTTCAGCAATTTTCTCGGCTTTGATTTCGTTAAGCTCGTGGTCACCACGGATGATAAGGCCAACAAGTGGCGCTTCGATTTCATCAGATGCCTTAACAAATAGCGTCTTAACTGTTTTCTCGATTGGTAGATCGAACTGCTCAACAAGCTCCGCAATGGTTTTCGCATTTGGCGTATCAACCATTGTCATCTCTTGAGTTGGAGCGGCAAGCTCTGCAGTAGGTGCTAATGCTTCTGCTTTTTCGATGTTTGCAGCGTAGTCAGACTTAGAAGAGAAGGCGATAAGGTCTTCACCGCTTTCTGCCAATACGTGGAACTCGTGTGAGCCGTTACCACCGATAGCGCCAGTATCAGCGAGCACTGGACGGTAATCTAGACCCATGCGATCAAACGCTTTGCAGTAGGCATCGTGCATCGCTTCGTAAGACTTCTCTAAGCCTTCTTTGTCGATGTCGAAGCTGTACGCATCCATCATAGAGAATTCACGTGCACGCATAACACCAAAGCGTGGGCGGCGCTCATCACGGAATTTAGTTTGGATTTGGTACAGGTTCAGTGGTAGCTGTTTGTACGAGTTAACTTCGTTACGAACAAGGCTAGTGATCACTTCTTCTGCTGTTGGGCTAAGTACAAACGGACGCTCATGACGGTCAGTGAAGCGAAGAAGCTCATCACCCATCTTTTCAGATCGGCCGGTCTCTTCCCATAGTTCAAACGGCTGCACTACGGGCATCAAAGTCTCAACTGCACCTGCATTATCGATCTCTTGGCGAACGATGTTTTCGACTTTACGCAGAACACGTAGACCCGTAGGTAGCCAAGTGTATAGACCTGAAGCTAGCTTACGAATCATACCTGCACGCAGCATGAGCTGGTGACTTACAACTTCTGCGTCGTTTGGTGTCTCCTTCAGAGTAGAAAGAAGATAGTTACTGGTACGCATTTATGGGTATCCGTTCATCATGTTGATAGTAAATTCGGGCAGAGATGCCCAAATTGAGTTAAGCCGCTTATGATATCAGCCAAATGGCTTTCTACCAAATGACTTTCTACCAAATGATTTTCATCGATAAACACTCAGGATTCAGTGTTCAGAGGGCTTCAATCGCGGTGACGACAATATGATCGCTCAGTGCTTTGAACTTTACGTTCCAGTCAAACAATCTCACGCCATACTCTTTGTCATCAAGCTTGTCTTTTTTATAGGCCGGCCTTGGGTCTTGCGCCAGCACCTCACGGATGATTTGCTGCTTGTGTTGACCCTCTGACGTTTGTGATAAAGCCTCGAGCGCAAAGTCTGAGAATATCACCTCAGTCGCTTCTGGCTCAGATTCCGCGTATCCCCCTTTTGCATCGGTGACGGAATCGGAGTAGGGGATGTAAGGTTTGATATCAATAATAGGGGTGCCATCGACCAAATCGACACTGCCGACATCAATAAACACCTGCTGACCTTTCTGTCTTACCCCTCGAAACTCAACTGCAGACATTCCGATTCCATTAGGGCGAAAGGTCGCGCGACTTGCTAGTACACCGATGCGTTCGTTGCCGCCGAGACGCGGCGGTCTGACCGTTGGTTTCCAGCCTGCCTCGAGATTTTGGTCAAACAAAAATAAAAGCCATAGATGCGAAAACTGTTCAAGGCCCCTAATCGCCTCTAAGCAATTTATATCGCCCTGTAAGGCGATGGAAGCGGTGGCACTTGGCACTAATCTGGGCTGTCTTGGTACGGCAAACTTCTCTTTGTAGGGAGAGTGAATGGTGCCAATCGGGTGCAGAGAGTAGCTCATTTACTGAGTCCTAGTTCACATTATTCAATATTCATCATTTCAGAAGCGATGATTTTTTTCAATTGATGATCGATTGAGGTTTTTTTAGCCCTAATTGGTTGTGAACTGGTAAAAAAGATGAATATGTCACAAGAATGTTATAGGTTATTTTATATTTAGATCAATATAAGTCATTGTATAGTTGCTAACATAATGGGTGAAAATTGTGCAATATTTACAATTGGCAACATTTTGGGCTTTTATTATTGAGCTGGCTCACGTACCCTGCGCCTGCTTTTTACAAAGTTGTCAGAACTAAGACCGATGAGTGTCATCTGCATTACAAGACTTTGTTAACAGCTAGGACAATATAAAAAAGGAGGGGACAGATGAGTTCATCTGCCACATTGAAACACAACAAGCCAAAAAAGCCTCTATTTACCCGTTTTCTTGACGGTGTTGAGTACTTGGGGAACCTATTACCCCACCCAATCACATTATTTGCGATTTTCTGTCTAGCTATTCTTGTCATGTCTGGCATCGCTGGATACTTCGATGTTGCTGTTGCTGATCCTCGCCCTGAAGGTGCAGCCGGCCGTGCCGCGAACGGTATGATCGAAGTAGTGAGTCTTCTTAATGCTGAAGGCTTGCAGTTAATTGTTACCAACCTAGTGACAAACTTTACTGGTTTTGCACCGCTTGGCACGGTATTGGTTGCCATGCTTGGTGTCGCGATCGCTGAGCACTCAGGTATGCTTTCAGCGGCGATGCGTGGTCTGGTTATGGGCGCGTCTAAGCGCATGGTAACAGTGACAGTCGTATTCGCTGGTATCATTTCTAACACAGCTTCAGAGCTTGGTTACGTCGTACTTATTCCGTTGGCAGCGATGCTGTTCCACTCTTTAGGACGTCACCCTCTAGCAGGTCTTGCTGCTGCGTTTGCTGGTGTATCTGGTGGTTACTCTGCAAACCTACTTATCGGTACGGTTGACCCACTGCTTTCAGGTATCACTGAAACAGCGGCGCAAATGATCGACCCAACGTACACAGTAGGCCCAGAGTCAAACTGGTACTTCATGTTCATCTCTACGTTCTTCATTGCGATCACCGGTGCATTCGTTACCGAGAAAATCGTTGAGCCAAAACTTGGCAAATACAATGACGAAGAAGCGGCTGAAGACCTGTCTAACGACAGCATGGGCTCTCTGACTGCGGTTGAGAAGAAAGGCCTGAAAATGGCGGGCATTGCGGTTCTACTAGTGAGCGCAATTATCGCATCAACAGTTGTTCCAGAGAACGGCGTTCTGCGTACCGCTGATGGTCAAGTTGCGGGCTCTCCATTCCTTAAGAGTATCGTAGCCTTCATCTTTGTATTCTTCGCAATCCCTGGCTTTGTTTACGGTAAAGTAACAGGCTCAATGAAGAATGACCGCGATGTGATTGATGCCATGTCGAAGTCTATGTCTTCGATGGGCATGTACATTGTGCTGGTGTTCTTCGCAGCTCAATTTGTTGCCTTCTTTAAGTGGACTAACTTCGGTCAAGTATTCGCAGTCGCAGGAGCAGACTTCCTACAGACTATCGGTCTAACAGGCCCTGCACTGTTCTTCGCATTTATCCTAATGTGTGGCTTCATCAACCTGATGATTGGCTCGGCATCGGCACAGTGGGCGGTAACCGCACCTATCTTCGTACCTATGCTGATGCTAGTGGGTTACGCTCCTGAGACCATTCAGGCGGCTTACCGTATCGGTGACTCAACCACGAACATCATCACACCAATGATGAGCTACTTCGGCCTTATTCTTGCGGTAGCGACTCGTTACATGAAGAACCTAGGCATTGGTACGCTGATCGCGACCATGCTGCCTTACTCAATTTGCTTCATCGTAGGTTGGAGTATTCTGTTCTACGTATGGGTATTCCTGTTTGGTCTTCCAGTAGGCCCAGGTGCTGCGACGTACTACGTTCCATAACGCCAGTACGCTTAAGATTTTATCTCAATTATCGATATGAAAAATGCTCCCAAATGGGAGCATTTTTGTTTGAGTTTGGAATGGATGCTATTTGAGTTTTTCTAAGTCTGCTTCAATTTCAGCAATCTTACTCGACACGACTTTCTCTAGATGACGTAGATCGGAAAGAATCTTCTGTTTGACGTCGACTTCCGTCGCTTCGATAGGTTTGGTCAGACGGTTTAGTTCATCTATGACTAGGGTAAGGTTACGGTTAATCTCAGTGACTTCTTTGTAGTTTTGGCTACTGCTATTGGTGCGAACGCTTTTAACTTGCCTTGGATATTTGAACTTGACACTTTTCGCAAACAGCTCACCTTTTTGCTTACGAAAGTAGATTTTCAACACATCCTTATGCGCTTCTTGGCGTAGGGAATAACGCTCGATTTGTTTAGGATCTTGGATGCCTAACCCTGTGAGGTTTGGGTACATAGATGACCTCTTTGGTTGTGTGTTTCTTTTACAACTGTAGCAGGCAATGAAAGGGGTAGATAGCTGATTTGAGGACAGTTTAGGGATAATTGTGGAGGAGATCGCCTAAATGGCGATCTCCTTTATGGTAACTAGCTAGAGGTGGTAAATAACCTGAATTTATCCACTGTATATTGATGGCTAGCTAGTGATTTGCTCTGAAATACTCTCCTGCAGTTTTTGCTTCAACACTGCTTGTTCGTCTTCCGTTAAACGGCCACCGTTTTCACCCGTTAAGATAAACAAATCTTCCGCTCGTTCACCAATCGTGGTGATTTTAGCAGCATGAATACTAAGGTTCAGTTGAGCGAACGTTGCACCCACTTTCGCTAGTAGACCAGGCGCGTCAAGGGCGACGAGTTCCATGAGGGTGCGTTTTTTGCTCTTGGTTGGCAAGAAATCAACTTGAGTCTTGACGTTAAAGTGCTTGAGGTTACGTGGCGCTCGCCTTGTCTTAATCTTGGTTGGTCTTCCGTCTTGTAGGACGTGGACTAAGTGCTTGATAACGGCAGGGTGACGACTTGCATCTATCGCATCACCATGCTGATCCAGCACCATAAAGGTATCCAGCACATAACCATCTTTGCTGGTCATGATCTGTGCATCATGAACGTTAAAGTTTCGTCTATCCAGCTCAGCGACCACAGTTGCAAAGAGGGCGGGTTGGTCCTTGCTATAGACGAACACTTCTGTGCCACCACGAGTGGCATTTTTACTCATGAGTACCAGTGGCTTGGTAGGATCGTCAAGATTGAGGATATGTTCACTATGCCATGCTATCTGCTTGTGGGTGTGGCGCAGGAAATAATCGGCTTTAAAGCGCTGCCACAGTACTTCGATTTCACGCGCAACAAACCCCTGTTTACGAAGCAGGGCTGAGGCAAGCTGTTGGTTGTGACGAATACGGTCACGCACGTCAACAGGGTTCTCGAGACCTCGTCGCAGGACTCGCTGAGTTGAATAGAATAGTTCCGCTAGTAGCGTACGTTTCCAACTGTTCCAAAGCTCAGGGTTGGTTGCACAGATATCGGCGACGGTGAGACAGACAAGGTACTCGAGGTACTCTTCATCACGAACCTTTTTAGCAAACTCAATAATGACATCTGGGTCATAGATATCGCGGCGCTGAGCTGTCACCGACATGAGCAGGTGGTTTTGCACTAACCATGAGACCAGTTTCGCTTCTGGTTTTGATAAGCCATGTTCCATACAGAAATCGTAAGCTTCAGTCGCTCCGATTTCCGAGTGGTCGCCACCACGCCCTTTACCGATATCATGGAAGATAGCGGCTAAGATCAGCAGCTCCTTCTTCTGCATTCGAGGGTACACCTCACAGCAAATAGGGTGCTTGCTGTAGCTTTCCTCTAGGCTATAGGTGTGAATATGGTTGAGAAGGCGCACGCTGTGCTCATCAACCGTATAAACATGGAATAGGTCGAATTGCATCTGACCAACGATTTGGCTCCACTGTGGCAAGTAGGCGGCGAGTACGCCGAGTTTGTGCATCAAACGAAATGCTCTATGAAGGGCATTTGGATGACGGACCAAATCCATGAACTTTTCTCTAGCTTCTGGGATGGTGTGCAAGAACTTATTCAATCTGCGCCTTGCTGTGCGTAGCTGCCTCAGCGTCGCAGGGCTGACACCTTCAATGCTTGAGTCGTTAGCAATATGAATAAACATATCGAGAATGGTTTCTGGACGAGCCTGAAACAGGGCTGGCTTTCTTGCCTCGATAAGTTTGCCGCGACGTTGAAAGTCCTCATTGATGATTTCTGCTTGTTGGATCTGACCTTTATTGATGATGGCCTGGTCGAATAGTTTTAACAGCATCTTGTTGAGCTCAGCGACACGTCGTAAGGTGCGATAAAACTCTTTCATCATGGTCTCGACAGCGACATTTCCTTCACCAACAAAACCCAAGTTTTCAGCAACTTGTGCTTGATGAGCGAACATGAGTCGATTGTCGTATCGTCTTAGTTCGATGTGCAGTGCGAAACGGACTCGCCATAGAAAATTCTGACATTCGACCAGCTCACGATATTCGGCATCGGTAAGGAAACCGAAACGACTCATTTCATACAAGGAAGTTGCACCAAAGTGACTGCGTGCTACCCAGCTCAGCGTGTGAATGTCACGCAATCCGCCTGGCGTCGACTTGATGTCTGGCTCAAGGTTGTAAGTGGTGTCATGATACTTGGCGTGACGTGCGCGCTGCTCTTCAATCTTCGCACTGTAAAACGTCTCTGAAGGCCAAAAGCTATCTGAGTCAATTTGGGCTTTTAGCTGTGAGAAGGTATCTTCGCTACCGCAAAGAAGTCGCGCTTCTTGCAAGTTGGTAGCGACGGTTAAATCTGATTTGCCGATCTCAATACATTCATCGACGGTTCGAACGGCATGACCGACTTCCAATCTAAGATCCCATAACAAGGTAATAAACTCACTAATGGTGCTCTCGAGTGCGGCGGGTATTTTTTTACGCGATACCACTAAGATGTCGATATCAGACAGAGGGTGAAGCTCGCCACGGCCATATCCACCCACCGCTACCAACGATAGATAGGTTTGATTAGAGAGCTCTGATGCAGACCAGAGTCGACGAAGTAGCTGATCGATGTAATCAGAACGACCAAGAACCAAATCGGTGATGGGGTGGTGATTTAAAAATTCGTGCTTTTGATGGTTCGAGAACGCCTCGAGCTGTGTTTTCAACTCTTGAATGGTCAACTGATCATCATTAAGCGTTGTTGGGCTTTGAAAAGTCATGTGTGCAATCCGTGCAAGCAAAAAAAAGTCACTAACAAGGGTTATACCAAAATAGGACGGATAAAAAAATATCCCCAGGAGTTGGGGATATTTTTAGAAACGTTCAGAGAGGGGATTATAGGTTGTTCATATGACGAGGAATGGTCTCGTCGCTGCGCAGTGTGAGTACCTCACAACCTGTCTTAGTAACGACAATGGTGTGCTCCCACTGAGCGGAATTTTTGCCATCGCCTGTATAAACCGTCCAGTCATCCTCCGCATCGATGCTGCAGCCGAACTTACCCGCGTTGATCATAGGTTCGATAGTGAACACCATGCCTTCTTTTAGAACGCGGCGGTCGTTGTTTTTGTAGTGAACCACTTGCGGCTCTTCATGAAACTCAGAGCCAATGCCGTGACCACAGAAATCTTTAACAATAGAGAACTTGTTACGTGGGTTCTTTTTGTTGTTGGCTTTGATGAACTTCTCGATTTCAGTACCGATAGCGCCAACGGTTGAGCCTGGCTTAACAGTCTTCATACCAAGGTACAGCGCTTCTTGAGCCACCATAACCAATCGCTTGTCTGCAGGAGACACGTCACCAACCAGGAACATTTTAGATGTGTCACCGTGGTAGCCTTCTGGGCGAGTATCTAAAGACGCATTTTCATCATTAGGAATGATAACTGTCACGTCCACGTTCACGATGTCGCCATTTTTGAGTACTGCAGGCTTAAGTTTGCCCGTTGTGCCCATTTCGTCTTTTTCAGCTGGGATGCCGTGACAAACGATATGGTTGATAGAAGTACAGATTGATTTAGGGTAACCGTGGTAATCAAGCGGCGCAGAGTACGCACCTTTCTCACGAGTATACTCAGCACAAATTCTATCTAGCTCCTCAGTCGTGACCCCTTCTTTTACATGAGGTTCGATCATTTCTAAAAGCTCTGCTGCAAGCTTACCTGCGATTCGCATTCTTTCGATTTCAGCTTCAGTTTTGATTTTGATAGACATCTGTGTTCTCTGTATTTTAAATTGACGCGTTATTCTATCAGTGGCGAGATTAAGCGCAACAAGAATAACTCTCACTTCCCTGTTGATACGTTACTCAGTGTAGTTTGGGTTTGCTAAGAGTTCACCTATTGAATCGCTGTCACTTTGTACATTTCTTGCGATTTTTCTGGAAATCGACCCCTTAAATATGGTATAAAGCGCGCCGATGACAGGACTTAGTCTCTTCACTCTTTTTAGAAAGGGCGGCGAGTTAGGTTGTGCATCAACATACTTTAATTTAAATCCACACACATTTCGTCACATGTTCCGGGGTGCTTGAGTAATCATTCATACCAAGTCGGAACCATGGGAAATGTGGAGGCCTAACCCCATAGAGGAATTTAAAATGGCAACTGTATCAATGCGCGATATGCTTAAAGCTGGTGTTCACTTCGGTCACCAGACTCGTTACTGGAACCCAAAAATGAAGCCATTCATCTTTGGTGCTCGTAACCGCGTACACATCATCAACCTAGAAAAAACTGTACCAATGTTCAACGATGCACTAGCTGAGCTAGCTAAAATCGGTGAGAAGAAAGGTAAAGTTCTTTTCGTTGGTACTAAGCGCGCTGCATCTGAAGCTGTTAAAGAAGCTGCAATCAACGCTGACCAGTTCTACGTGAACAACCGTTGGTTGGGCGGTATGCTAACGAACTACAAAACTGTTCGTCAGTCTATCAAGCGTCTAAAAGATTTCGAAGCACAAGCTCAAGACGGTACTTTCGAGAAACTAACTAAGAAAGAAGCTCTAATGCGCACTCGCGAAATGGAGAAGCTAGAGAAGTCTCTTGGTGGTATCAAGAACATGGGCGGCCTACCAGACGCTCTATTCGTAATCGACGCTGATCACGAGCACATCGCTGTTAAAGAAGCAAACAACCTAGGTATCCCAGTATTTGCTGTTGTTGATACTAACTCTAACCCAGACGGCGTTGACTACGTTATCCCAGGTAACGACGACGCAATCCGTGCAGTACAGCTTTACCTAAACGCTGCTGCAGACGCGGTTAAAGAAGGTCGTAACAAAGATGTTGCTGCTGTAGCTGACAAAGACGGTTTCGTAGAAGAAGCTGAATAATTGCGGCTTTAGCCACACTTAGTTTTGGTAGACACAGAGTCTTCATATAAACTGAGTTATAGTTAGATCAGGGGCCGCATACGTGCCCCTGATTTTTACCCTAATTAGAATCAATCGAGGAATAGAGAATGGCTGTTACTGCTGCTCTAGTTAAAGAACTGCGCGACCGTACTGGCGCAGGCATGATGGAATGTAAGAAAGCGCTTGTTGAAACTAACGGCGACATCGAAGTTGCTATCGAAAACATGCGTAAGTCTGGCGCTGCTAAAGCTGCTAAGAAAGCTGGTAACATCGCTGCTGAAGGCGCGATCATCATCAAAGAAGAAAACGGCGTTGCTGCTCTTCTTGAAGTTAACTGCCAAACTGACTTCGTTGCTAAAGATGCTAACTTCACTGCATTCGCAGAGAAAGTTGCTGTTGACGCACTAGCAACTAAAGCAACTGCTGAAGAGCTAGTTGCTAAGTTCGAAGAAGAGCGTGTTGCTCTTGTTGCTAAAATCGGTGAGAACATCAACATCCGTCGCGTACAGTACGTTGAAGGTGCTGCAATCGCTGCTTACCGTCACGGTGAGAAGATCGGTGTTGTTGTTGCTGGTGAAGGCGACGCAGAAACTCTTAAGCACGTTGCTATGCACGTTGCTGCTTCTCGTCCAGAGTTCGTTAACCCAGAAGACGTACCTGCAGACGTAGTTGAGAAAGAGAAAGCTGTTCAAGTTGAAATCGCTATGAACGAAGGCAAACCAGCTGAAATCGCAGAGAAGATGGTTATTGGCCGCATGAAGAAATTCACTGGCGAAATCTCTCTAACAGGTCAACCATTCGTAATGGAACCTAAGAAATCTGTTGGTGAAATCCTGAAAGAGCGTGGCGCATCTGTAGCGACATTCGTTCGTCTAGAAGTTGGTGAAGGCATCGACAAAGGCGAAGAAATGAGCTTCGCTGATGAAGTAGCAGCAGCTCAGAAAGGTTAATCCTTGACGATTTGTTAATGAAGAGACCGTGGCCTAGGCTGCGGTCTTTTTACGACTAGGCTAGCCGTTATTTTTTAATCGTCATGAGTTGGGATTCCTATGCTAGTCTCAACCCATGACCGTTAATCGATAACTCTTTGGAAGGTATACTCCATGACAACGAACCCAAAACCTGCTTATCAACGTATTCTGTTAAAACTTAGTGGCGAGGCTCTACAAGGCGAAGAAGGCTTTGGTATCGACCCTAAAATCTTGGATCGTATGGCTCAAGAAGTAAAAGAGCTAGTAGAACTGGGTGTTCAAGTTGGTGTTGTAATTGGTGGTGGTAACCTATTCCGTGGTGCGGGCCTTGCTGAAGCTGGCATGAACCGTGTTGTTGGTGACCACATGGGTATGCTTGCGACTGTAATGAATGGTCTAGCAATGCGTGATGCTCTGCACCGCGCTTATGTAAATGCTCGTGTCATGTCAGCTATCCCACTGAAAGGTGTATGTGACGATTACAACTGGGCTGATGCGATTCGCGAACTTCGTCAAGGTCGCGTAGTTATCTTCTCTGCAGGTACTGGTAACCCATTCTTCACGACAGACTCTGCTGCGTGTCTTCGTGGTATCGAAATCGAAGCTGATGTAGTTCTTAAAGCCACCAAGGTAGATGGCGTATTTACTGCCGATCCAGTAGCTAACCCAGACGCAGTATTATGTGATAAGCTCACGTACAACTCAGTTTTGGAAAAAGAACTGAAAGTAATGGACTTGGCTGCATTCACATTGGCACGTGATCACAAGATGCCAATTCGTGTATTCAACATGAACAAGCCAGGTGCACTTCGCCGAGTTGTGATGGGTGAAGCAGAAGGCACGCTTATCAGCGACGCAGAATAAGAGTACACTCTTAACCAGAATTATCGAAGGACATAGCCTGAAAGCAGACTGGCTTTCAGGTTACTATTATTTAAGGTGATATTGTGATTAACGAAATCCAACAAGACGCTCAAGAGCGCATGGCAAAAAGTGTTGAAGCACTAAAAAACAACCTAACTAAGATCCGTACCGGTCGTGCACATCCAAGCCTTCTTCAAGGTCTTTCTGTTGAGTACTACGGTGCGCCAACGCCTCTTAACCAGGTTGCTAACGTTATCGCTGAAGATGCACGTACACTAGCGATCACTGTATTCGACAAAGAGCTTGCTCCTAAAGTTGAAAAAGCGATCATGATGTCTGACCTAGGTCTAAACCCTATGTCTGCAGGTACGGTTATCCGTGTACCACTTCCACCACTAACAGAAGAGCGTCGTAAAGACCTAGTTAAGATCGTTCGTGGTGAAGCGGAAGGTGGTCGTGTTGCTATCCGTAACATCCGTCGTGACGCAAACGGTGAGCTTAAAGCGCTACTAAAAGACAAAGAGATTTCTGAAGACGAAGATCGTAAAGCACAAGACGAAATTCAGAAAATCACTGACGCTGCTGTTAAGAACGTAGATGAGCTACTAGCAGCGAAAGAAAAAGAGTTGATGGAAGTCTAATTTTTCATCGATTGACTCTTGTTAAGACGCTGTGCTGACAGCACAGCGTTTTTTTATGCTACTCTGTCCGTCCCAATTATAACTACATTCTTTTATGCAGAACTCAGACACCTTCAACGACGCCCTTCCAAAACATATCGCGATCATCATGGATGGTAATGGCCGTTGGGCAAAGTCCAAAGGCAAGCCGCGCGTATTCGGGCACAAAAAAGGGGTTTCAGCGGTTCGTAAGACGATTTCAGCAGCGGCAAAGCTTAATATAAAAGCGGTCACCTTGTTTGCATTCAGCAGCGAGAACTGGCGCCGTCCTGAAGACGAAGTTGGCTTATTGATGGAGCTGTTTATTACGGTTTTATCAAGTGAAATTAAAAAACTCCACAAGAATAATTTAAGACTACGTATCATTGGCGACAAAACTCGCTTTAATGAGCGATTGCAGCGCAAAATTGCCGAAGCGGAAGCATTAACGGCTAACAATACCGGTACTGTGGTCAACGTAGCAGCAAACTATGGCGGAAAGTGGGATATCCTACAGGCCACCAAACAACTGGCTAAGCTAGTTGAGACGGGTGAGCTCAATGCTTCTGATATTACAGAAGACATGATCAGCCAACATGTCACTATGTCGGACCTACCTGACGTTGATCTCTTGATCCGTACCAGTGGTGAGTGCCGAATTAGTAACTTTATGCTTTGGCAAATGGCTTACGCGGAAATGTACTTTATGGATGAGTACTGGCCGGAATTTAACGAAGATACTCTCGTTAAAGCGATTACCTGGTTTATTAACCGAGAGCGACGCTTCGGATGTACCGGAGAACAAGTCAAAGCGTTAATGGAAGCCAATTAAGGACGATTTAATTTGAAACAACGAATTATTACCGCCCTAATCCTAGCGCCGCTGGTGGTTTGGGGGATCTTTTCTTTACCACTGTTGTGGTTCATAGGTCTCGTCTCAGCGATTACTATGGTTGGTGTATGGGAGTGGGCGCAGTTCACTCAAAATCAATCGCGTATCTTGGGAATGGTACCAACTGGTGCTGCTGTAGCACTGTCACTTCTTGTCGTCCCTTTTGATGTTATCTCTTTAAACACAGTCGCACCCTTACATATCGCTATATTGGGGGTTGGGTTTGGTTGGTGGATTATAGCTAGTGCTCTAGCCATGACTTATCCTAGATCTTCATCTCTCTGGGATGGCTCCAATTTGTTGAGACATGCCTTTGGCATTCTGACATTGGTACCGTTTTTATGGAGCATCGTGATTCTCCGCGGGCAGCACTACCACATTGATGCTTACTACGGCTCTAAACTCGTTTTGTTCGTCTGTTTGATTGTTTGGGCTGCAGATAGCGGCGCTTACTTCGCAGGTAAAAGCTTTGGTAAACGCAAAATGGCGCCTAATGTCAGCCCTAATAAAACGATTGAAGGGTTATTGGGTGGCATAGCCGCTGCGCTTATCGTGGCTTGGGGTGCATCCGTTATCTTTGACATTCAGTTTACCAGTTTCGCTGCGATGGCTATCATTACGTTAGCAACAGTAGTAATTTCTGTTTTAGGCGATTTGGTAGAAAGTATGTTTAAGCGTGTCTCAAAGATTAAAGACAGCAGCAACATCATACCCGGTCATGGAGGGGTGCTTGATCGCGTTGATAGCTTAACAGCAGCTTTCCCTGTATTTGCCCTCCTATATCTCGTGTTTTAATCTGCTAAAGAGAGAGTGAGTTGTCACTCTCTCTTTGGTTTAAAAGTGGTTGTTTTAGCATGCAAAATCTCACCATTTTAGGTGCAACTGGCTCTATCGGGGCTAGCACTTTAAAAGTCGTTTCGGAAAACCCTTCTGCTTTCAATATTTACGCGCTCGTTGGTGGCAAAAATGTCACTAAAATGGCTGAGCTATGCGCGGCGTGGCAACCACAGTTTGCAGTTCTGAATGACGAGGCTGACGCCAAGAGACTCAAAGCGCTGCTTGTATCGGGTTCGAAAACTCAAGTGCTTTCAGGTCCACAAGCTATGTGTGACGTATCAAGCGCCAATGACGTTGATATGGTCATGGCTGCTATCGTGGGTGCGGCTGGATTGCTTCCTACCTTGGCAGCTGTTAAGGCAGGTAAACGAGTTCTGTTGGCGAACAAAGAAGCCTTGGTGATGTCAGGCCAATTGTTCATTGATGCCGTGCGTGAACACAATGCTTCTTTGCTACCCGTCGATAGCGAACACAATGCTATCTTTCAGTGTTTGCCTACCGATATTCAAACTAACCTTGGGCATTGCCACTTAGCTGACTCTGGTATTAATCATATCTTACTGACGGGTTCTGGCGGTCCTTTCCGATATACCGATATTGCAGAATTAGCGAGTAAAACGCCAGCTCAGGCGATTGCACACCCTAACTGGTCGATGGGGCCAAAGATCTCAGTAGATTCTGCGACCATGATGAACAAAGGGCTAGAGTTTATCGAAGCTCGTTGGCTTTTTAACACCTCGAAAGACCAACTAAAGGTGATCATCCATCCGCAATCGGTCATTCACTCAATGGTGCAGTACAACGACGGCTCAGTGCTGGCGCAGATGGGGCAGCCTGATATGGCGACACCGATTGCGTATTCCATGTCCTATCCAGACCGTATTCCGGCAGGCGTTGCACCACTTGATTTCACTAAAGTGGGTGAGCTGACGTTCCTTGAACCAGACTACTCTCGTTATCCTTGTCTAGCATTGGCGATGGAAGCGTGTTTTGAAGGGCAACATGCCACCACGGCGATTAATGCGGCCAATGAGATTGCGGTAGAAGCGTTCTTATCGGAAAAAATTCGATTTACCGAGATAAGCTCAGTAAATGAGCGTGTTATGTCGAAAGTATGCGCATCAAACGAATTTAAGCAATTGGATAACTTGGAAACTATTCTTGAGGTAGATAGAATGGCTCGAAGTTATGCGCAAGAAATAGTGCGTTCGTATTAATACAAGACTTTTTAACAGACCTCTTTTTGAGATATAGCTATGACTGATATTTTGTGGAATCTGGCGTCCTTTATTGTCGCATTAGGCATTCTTGTCGCCGTTCATGAATTTGGGCACTTTTGGGTTGCTCGACGTTGTGGCGTCTACGTTGAAAAGTTCTCGATTGGTTTTGGTAAGTCAATCTGGTCTAAAGTCGGTAAAGACGGCACCGAATACAGTATTTCAATGATCCCCCTAGGCGGCTATGTCAAGATGCTCGACAGTCGAGTCGATGAAGTCTCTGAGGTAGATCACAAGTATGCTTTCGATAAAAAGCCTCTATGGAAAAGAACCGCTATTGTAGGAGCGGGTCCAGCATTCAACTTCTTTTTTGCCGTATTCGCATACTGGTTGGTATTTCTTATCGGTGTACCTGCGGTTAAGCCTGTGGTGGGAGAGGTGACTCCAAGCTCAATAGCCGCTCAAGCGGGTTTAGAGCCAGGTATGCAGATTCTCTCTGTTGATGGCAAACAAACTCTAGACTGGGAGTCGGTAAACCTCGGTTTGGTTTCTCATATTGGTGATAGTCAGATGACGATCACAGTGTCATCAGAAAGCCAAATAGGAATGGACAAAAAGTTAACACTTGATCTTCAAACGTGGAACTTTAATCCAGAAACAGAGTCTGCTATGGGGACGCTTGGTTTTGTTCCTTTCTCTCCTGAGATAAAGATGACGCTGGTTAACGTCAGTGCGGATGGTGCAGGTGCACAGGCTGGTCTTCTCGTAGGCGATACCATCACTCAGATTGACGGTGTCGCTGTTGAAAGTTGGAACCAGGTTGTCGAAGCGATTCAAGGCAGTGCAAATACCCCACTACCAATGACGGTTAATCGAGCGGGGGAGAGTGTTTCAATCACCCTAGTCCCTGGCTCTCGCGAGTTGGCTGATGGAAGCAATATAGGGTTTGCAGGCATTGCTCCAGAACTAGGCGAATGGCCAGCGGATTATCGATTTGATCTTCAATATGGACCGGTAGAAGCGGTGGGTAAGGCCATCGTAAAAACAGGACAAATTATTGAGCTGACAATGACAATGCTTAAAAAGCTGATTGTTGGCGATGTGGGGCTGAATAATCTGAGTGGACCGATCTCGATCGCGAAAGGTGCGGGAACGACGGCAGATTATGGTTTGGTCTACTTCTTAGGTTTCTTGGCGCTGATTAGTGTCAACCTAGGGATAATCAACTTAGTACCGTTACCAATGTTAGATGGCGGTCATTTGATGTTCTTCGCTGTAGAGGCAGTGATTAGACGACCAGTCCCAGAAAAAGTACAAGAAATGGGCTATCGAGTGGGAGGTGCCATCATCTTCTCATTAATGCTGATAGCAATTTTTAATGATTTTACACGCCTTTGATATCAGAATTCAGGCAGCAGTATTAGCAAGGAATAATTAGAGCAGGTATGGCGATTAAGCATATTTTATTCGCATCTCTACTGGCGACAAGTGTGTCGGCGAATGGGGCTGAGGATTTTGTTGTACAGGACATTCGTATAGAGGGATTGCAAAGGGTTGCACTGGGTGCGGCGCTATTGAAGATGCCTGTACGTATTGGTGATACCGTTGACGGTAAAGATATTTCCGAAATCATCAACGCTCTGTACCAGTCTGGCAACTTTGAAGACATTAAAGTCCTTCGAGATAACGATGCGTTAGTCGTTCGAGTGAAAGAGCGCCCAACCATTGCAAGCATTTCATTCTCGGGCAACAAGGCTATCAAGGAAGAACAACTGCAACAAAACCTTGATGCGTCAGGCGTCGTGGTAGGTGAAGCACTTGATAGAACGACCTTGAGTAACATTGAAAAAGGTCTAGAGGATTTTTACTACAGTGTGGGTAAATACAACGCAAAAGTACAGGCCGTTGTTACACCACTTCCACGTAACCGTGCTGACTTAAAGTTTGTCTTTACAGAAGGCGTGTCTGCGAAAATTAAGCAGATTAACTTTATTGGCAACACCGTCTTTGCTGACGAAGAACTACTGTCTCGCTTCAACCTCAATGTGGATGTCGCTTGGTGGAACTTCTTGGCCGATGACAAGTACCAGAAACAGGTCCTGGCCGGTGATATTGAAGCCTTGAAGTCATTCTACCTAGACCGTGGTTATCTGAAATTTAAGGTCGACACGACACAGGTTTCTATTTCTCCAGATAAAAAAGGTGTGTACATCACCCTAGGTATCGACGAGGGTGAAGCTTACACAGTCAAAGACGTGAATTTCCGAGGTCAGTTGATTGGTAAGCAAGCCGAGTTTGAAGGCATGGTGCCGTTTGCTGCCGGCGATACCTATAATGGCTCTAGCGTAACCGCGCTGGAAGAGAACATTAAACGAGTGCTGGGTGAGTCCGGCTATGCGTATCCTCAGGTAAGAACGATCCCAGAGTTCAACGACGAAACCAATGAAGTATCGCTAGTTATTAATGTGGAAGCGGGAAATCGTATTTATGTGCGTGATATCCGCTTTACAGGTAACAACTCGACAAAAGATGAAGTTCTACGTCGAGAAATGCGTCAGATGGAATCGAGCTGGCTGAACTCTAAGTCTATCGAAACGGGTAAAAACCGTCTGAACCGACTGGGTTTCTTTGAGACCGTAGATGTACAAACCGTTCGCGTTCCTGGTTCTGATGACCAAGTGGATTTGGTCTATGACGTAAAAGAAGCCAACTCGGGCAGTGTTAACTTTGGTGTCGGCTATGGTACCGAATCGGGTATCAGCTTCCAGGTCGGTCTTCAGCAAGATAACTTCGCAGGTTCCGGTGACCGCGTTGGTATCAGTGCTATGACCAACAAATACCAAAAGAACATTACCCTAGATTATCGTGACCCTTACTGGAACCTAGACGGTGTCAGTTTGGGTGGGCAGATCTTCTACAACGAGTTCGAAGCGTCTAAAGCGGGCATCATCGACTATACCGATCAAAGCTACGGCGGTACGTTGACGTGGGGTTTCCCGGTCGACGAACTTAACTATCTTGAGTTCGGTGGTGGCTATACCCACAGCCGTCTAGGTAACATCAAAGAATACGTTCAGATTGAAAAATTCCTGCAAGCTCAGGAGAAGAACCGAGATGCAGAAGGTAACTTGATTACCGATGATTTCCACCTGACAGCAGCATGGACTCGTAATAATCTAAACCGTGGTCGTTTCCCTACAGCGGGCAACCATCAAAAACTTTACGGAAAAGTGACAGTACCTGGTTCGGATGTTCAATACTTTAAGACACAATACGACATTAGGCAGTACTTTCCGATTACACAAAGCCACAACTTTACGTTATTGTTGAAGGGTCGTTTAGGCTACGGTAACGGTTATGGTCAAACCAATGGTAATGACAACCTGTTGCCGTTCTACGAGAACTTCTATGTCGGTGGTTTCTCAACACTTCGAGGCTTCCGTCAGAACTCGGTAGGTCCGAAAGCGGTTTATAACGATCCAAACGGCGGTGGCTGTGGTAACGTCGGCGGTAACAACCCGTGTTACTCAGCGACAGAACAATCGGTGGGTGGTAACGCGGTAGCACTAGCGAGTGTGGAGCTAATTGTTCCAACACCATTTGCATCGGATGAGTTCCGAAATCAAATTCGAACCAGTGTGTTCTTTGATGCGGCAAGCCTATGGGATACCGAGTTTACTTATGTATCCCCAGATCCAAACATGCCGGGTAAACAATATTACTACGACTATTCGGACCCATCTAACTACCGTGCATCGGTAGGTGTGGCAGTCCAATGGATGTCGCCAATGGGGCCATTGGTCTTCTCATTAGCGACGCCGGTTAAGAAGTTTGAAGGCGATAAAACAGAAGCCTTTACCTTCACGATTGGTAACACATTCTAATTCTGTGGGGCATTGCCCCACAGCTTAAGTAAATACAAGATTTTTAAACAGAGGAATCGACCTTGAAAAATATGATGAAAGCGGCTGGTCTTGGCCTAGTTATCCTTACCTCTTCAATGTTTGCAACAGCAGCAGAAGCGGCTCAGAAAATTGGCTACGTGAACACGCTACAAGTTTTCCAAGCGCTTCCACAACGTGAAGCTACGCTTCAGAAACTGCAAAACGAGTTCAAAGACAAAGCGGCAGAGCTTCAAGCTATCCAAGCAGAAGCGACTAAGAAAATGGAAAAACTTCAGCGCGATGGCGAGCTACTAGGCACTGAAGAAGTAGAGAAACTACGTATTGAAATTGGTCAGCTAGACAGCAAATACAAGATCAAGGGTCAAGCTCTAGAGAAAGAGAGCCAGCGTCGTGAAGCAGAAGAGAAGCAAAAGCTTTTCCAAACTATCCAACAAGCTGTTGAGAAAGTGGCTGAGAAAGAAGGCTACGACATGATCATCGACATTCAAGCGGTGGGTTATGCGAAAGAAGAGTTCAACATCTCAAGCAAAGTTATCGACACTCTTAAGTAATTAGTTAGCTAGTAGGAATAACATGACAGCATTGACGTTAGCACAGCTTGCTGAGATCACTAGTGGTGAACTACACGGTGATGGGAATGTCTCGATTCACACTGTTGCCCCAATGGATCGCGCAGGTGAAGGTGAAATTACGTTCTTAACCAACGTTAAGTACGCAAAGCACCTTGGAGAGTGTAAAGCTTCAGCAGTAATGGTGAAGGCAACGGAATTAGAGCACTGTAAAACGAATGCTTTAGTGGTTGCGGACCCTTATGTGGCTTACGCGAAAGTTGCTCAGGCATTAGATAGTACGCCTAGTCCGGCTTCAGCAGGCATTGCAGCGAGCGCTGTAGTATCACCGGAAGCAAAATTAGGTAGTAATGTCTCTATCGGTGCTAACGCTGTTATTGAAGCCGGCGCTGAGCTAGGCGACAACGTTGTTATTGGTGCAGGCTGCTTTATCGGTAAAGGCGCAAAGCTTGGTGCGAACACTAAGCTTTGGGCGAACGTTGCCATCTACCATGATGTTGTGATGGGTACTGACTGCCTTGTTCAATCAAGCACAGTGATTGGCTCTGACGGCTTCGGTTATGCCAATGAAAAAGGTGAGTGGGTTAAGATCCCTCAGCTTGGTACAGTAAGAATTGGCAATCGAGTAGAAATTGGTGCCTGTACAACTATCGACCGTGGTGCACTCGACGATACGATTATCGAAGACAATGTCATCATCGATAACCAGATGCAGATTGCACACAACGTGCACATCGGATATGGCACAGCGATGGCTGGTGGTACTATCGTTGCTGGTAGTACGAAGATTGGTAAATACTGCCAAATCGGTGGAGCAAGTGTTCTTAACGGCCACATTGAAATCGCCGATGGTGTTATCGTGACGGGAATGGGCATGGTTATGCGCAGCTTACCAGAGAAAGGTATCTACTCGTCAGGTATACCGCTTCAAACCAATAAAGAGTGGCGTAAGACCGCAACTCGTGTTCATCGCATTGATGAGATGAATAAGCGCCTAAAAGCAGTCGAGAAACTGCTCGAGCAACAAGAGGACTAACCCTCAGTCGCTTAAACAAAAAAAGGCTCGCTTTAGGCGAGTCTTTTTATGTGCGTGAACTTGGTTCAGGTCGAGCTTGGCTCCCTAACTGACACTGTGGGGTATTTGGGTATATAATGCCCCTAGACTAGAAAAGAATTGATATAGGATTTTTACTTTGAGCACCGATACTAAAACAATGAACATCACTGAGATTCAGGAACTTCTGCCACATCGCTATCCGTTTCTGCTTATCGATCGTGTGACCGATTATCAAGAAGAAAAGTATCTGACCGCTATCAAGAATGTTTCGGTGAACGAACCACAATTCACAGGTCACTTTCCACAGCTGCCGGTCTTCCCTGGTGTATTAATCCTAGAAGCGATGGCGCAAGCAACCGGCCTTTTAGCGTTTAAATCTTTTGGTGCACCAAAAGACAATGAGCTTTACTACTTTGCAAGTGTCGACAAAGCGAAATTCCGTAAGCCAGTAGTGCCTGGTGATCAACTCATTATCGAAGTGGAGTTCGTGAAAGAGCGCCGCGGTATTGCTGCCTTTAACGGTGTGGCGAAAGTTGATGGTGAGATTGTTTGTTCTGCTGAACTGAAATGTGCTCGTAGAGAGTTTTAATATGATTCATGAGTCTGCAAAGATACACCCAAGTGCCGTTATCGAAGGTAACGTCACTATTGGTGCGAACACCACGGTAGGACCATTTACCTACATTGCGGGTGACGTCACCATCGGTGAAAACAATGAAATTATGTCGCATGTCGTGATTAAAGGTAACACGACGATTGGCAATGACAACCGAGTGTTCCCGCAAGCGATTATCGGTGAAGAAAACCAAGATAAGAAGTATGGCGGTGAAGATACACGTGTGATTGTGGGTGACCGCAACGTGATCCGTGAGAGTGTACAGATCCATCGTGGCACTACACAGGACAAAACACAGACTGTTGTTGGTAACGACAACCTACTGTGTGTCAACGCGCACATCGCTCATGATGTGATCGTTGGTAATCACACTCATATTGGCAATAATGCAATCCTTGGTGGGCATGTTACCGTTGGCGACTACGCTGGCGTGATGGCTCTATCAGCGATTCACCCATTCTGCACGGTAGGTGCATACGCCTATGTCGGCGGTTGTTCTGCTGTCGTCCAAGATGTGCCACCTTATGTTTTAGCACAAGGTAACCACGCTACGCCGTTTGGCCTAAACCTTGTTGGCCTAAAGCGTAATGGCTTTGAGAAGCCAGAGCTTCGTGCATTGCAGAAAGCTTACAAAGAGATTTATCGCTCGGGTAAGACCCTAGCCGAAGTGAAGCCGGTACTGGAAGAGATGGCACAAGAATGGGCCTCTGTTGGACGCTTCATAGAGATCTTGGAAACGTCAGAGCGTGGCATTATTCGCTAGCTCAGCATCTCAGCAAGCTTAAAAGATCGCCAGTCGGACTGGCGGTCTTTTTCTGTTTTAAGAAAACCATAAACTTATCGCAAATAGGGACTATCAATGGAACGACCATTACGCATCGGCATCGTCGCAGGCGAACTTTCTGGTGATACGCTTGGCGAGGGCTTTATCAAGGCTCTCAAAGTGCGCTACCCAGATGCTGAGTTTGTCGGTATTGGCGGACCAAAGATGATTGCCCAGGGCTGCGAGTCTCTATTCGATATGGAAGAGCTTGCCGTGATGGGGCTTGTGGAAGTTTTAGGTAGGCTAAGAAGGCTTCTGCATGTTAAAGCTGAATTGGTGAAGTACTTTACTGAAAATCCGGTCGATGTATTTGTCGGGATTGATGCCCCAGATTTCAACTTAAGACTTGAGTTGGACCTGAAAAAAGCAGGCACTAAAACAGTACATTACGTCAGCCCTTCTGTGTGGGCTTGGCGGCAAAAACGCATCCATGGCATCGCTGAAGCGACGAACTTAGTGTTAGCATTTTTGCCGTTTGAAAAAGCGTTTTATGACAAGTTCAACGTACCGTGTGAGTTTGTTGGTCACACCCTTGCCGATGCGATTCCTTTAGAGTCTGATAAAGGGGCAGCTCAAGAGCTGCTGGGACTTGATAAAGATAGAAAATGGCTCGCTGTGCTACCGGGTAGTCGTGGTAATGAGCTCAAAATGCTCTCGCAACCATTTATCGAGACCTGCCTAAAGCTCAGCAAGGATGATCCGACACTCGGTTTTGTCGTTGCAGCCGTAAACGATAAACGTAAGCAGCAGTTCATTGATGCCTGGCAGCAATATGCCCCAGAGCTAGATTTTCATATTGTTCAAGACACGGCCCGTAATGTGATTACGGCATCCGATGCAGTGTTGCTGGCTTCTGGTACGGTGGCATTAGAGTGCATGTTACTCAAGAGACCTATGGTTGTTGGTTACAAGATGAATGCCATCACCGCATTTTTGGCAAAGCGTCTGGTTAAGACTAAGTATGTCTCTTTACCTAATATTTTGGCGGACGACGAGATAGTCAAAGAGTTCCTACTCGAAGCCTGCACACCTGAGAACCTGCACGCTGAGCTGACGCGACTGCTGAGTGGCGACAATCGCGATATGATTGAGAAGTTCACCGAAATGCATCATTGGATCCGCAAAGATGCGGATAAACAGGCCGCCGACGCCGTACTTAAATTGATTGATAGATTATGACCAAAAAGAAAACACCAGTAGAGTTACCTCCTTTTGAATATCCTCAAGGTTACCTTGCAGTAGCTGGTGTGGATGAAGTAGGACGTGGTCCCTTGGTGGGTGACGTAGTCACTGCTGCCGTTATACTTGACCCTAACAATCCGATAGAAGGTCTCAACGACTCTAAGAAGCTGTCAGAGAAAAAACGTCTCGCGCTCTATCCAGAGATAAAAGAGAAAGCGTTAGCTTGGTCTGTGGGTCGCTGTTCACCGGAAGAAATTGATCAGCTTAATATCCTTCAAGCTACCATGGTTGCGATGCAGCGAGCGGTCGCTGGGCTGAGTGCTACACCAGATCTCGTGCTTATCGATGGCAACCGAACGCCGGCGCTTCCGATGGACGCACAGGCTGTGGTGAAAGGCGATCTTCGCGTCGCGGAAATCAGTGCTGCCTCTATCATCGCCAAGGTGGTGCGTGACCAAGAAATGGAAGAGCTCGATAAAGAGCATCCGGAATTTGGATTTGCTAAGCACAAAGGATACCCGACCAAGGCGCACTTTGAAGCGATTGAGCAGCATGGCGTTATTGCTCAGCATCGAAAAAGCTTTAAGCCAGTAAAACGCGCCTTAGGTTTAGAAGACTAACAGTATTAAGATTAACGCTATTGAAAGGCTAGTGGCTTTAGATATAGCCATTAGAATGTCGTGACGATTTAGGATTCATTATGTCAGACCCCAAGTTTATACACTTACGTGTTCACAGTGACTTCTCTATGGTGGATGGGCTTTCCAAAGTACCACCATTAGTGAAGAAGGTCGCGGAGATGGGTATGCCAGCTATGGCATTGACCGACTTCACTAACCTTTGTGGTCTCGTAAAGTTTTATGGCAATGCTCATTCCGCGGGTATTAAGCCACTGATTGGGGCCGACTTTTCCATGCAGTCAGACGAGTTTGGCGAAGAGCTGACTCGTATTACTGTGCTTGCTGCGGATAACAAGGGCTACAACAACCTAACGCTGCTGATCTCAAAAGCCTATCTTCGAGGACACGTACAGCATCAACCTGTGATTGACAAGGCGTGGCTTGCAGAGCTTTCAGAGGGATTGATTGTTTTGTCGGGTGCCAAAGAAGGTGAGGTTGGTAAAGCCCTACTCAAAGGCAACCAAGCGCTTGCCAAGCAGTGTGCGGCTTTCTATCAGACCCACTTTCCAGATCGCTACTACCTCGAGTTAATCCGTACGGGACGTTCAGACGAAGAAAGTTACCTGCATTTTGCGATTGAGTTAGCCGAAGAGCTAGAGCTACCTGTTGTGGCAACTAACGAGGTTGTGTTTGTCGATAAAGAACTGTTCGACGCTCACGAGATCCGAGTCGCGATTCACGATGGATATACCCTCGATGATCCACGTCGTCCTAAACGCTACAGTGACCAACAGTATTTACGTAGCGAAGAAGAGATGTGCGAGTTATTCGCCGATATTCCAGAAGCACTGCAAAACTCTGTCGAGATAGCCAAGCGATGTAATGTCACGGTAAGGCTTGGAGAGTACTTCCTACCTGCTTTCCCAACAGAGGGTATGGAAGAGACAGACTTCTTGGTGATGAAGTCTCGAGAAGGTCTAGAAGAGCGTTTAGAGTTCCTATTCCCTGATGAGCAGGTCCGTCTTGAGCGCCGACCGGAATATGATGAGCGCTTACAAGTAGAGCTCGACGTAATTAACCAAATGGGCTTTCCTGGCTATTTCTTGATCGTAATGGAGTTCATCCAGTGGTCGAAAGATAATGCGATCCCTGTAGGTCCTGGTCGTGGTTCGGGTGCCGGCTCTTTGGTTGCGTATGCGCTGAAAATCACCGACCTTGATCCTCTAGAATACGATCTGCTATTCGAGCGCTTCTTGAACCCTGAGCGTGTTTCCATGCCCGATTTCGATGTCGACTTCTGTATGGATAAACGTGATCAAGTTATTGATCACGTGGCAGAAATGTATGGTCGTGATGCGGTATCTCAGATCATCACATTCGGTACCATGGCTGCTAAGGCGGTTATTCGAGATGTAGGGCGCGTACTTGGTCACCCGTTTGGCTTTGTCGATCGTATCTCGAAGCTTATCCCGGGTGATCCTGGTATGACGCTGCAAAAGGCGTTTGATGTTGAGCCCGCTCTACCGCAGTTGTATGACAACGATGAAGAAGTTCGCGACCTTATCGACATGTGTCGAATCCTAGAGGGTTGTACACGTAACGCCGGTAAGCACGCGGGTGGTGTTGTAATCTCACCAACCACAATCACGGATTTTGCGCCGATCTACGCAGATTCCGAGGGCCATTTCCCAGTTACACAGTTTGATAAAAACGATGTGGAAACCGCAGGTCTGGTTAAGTTTGACTTTCTGGGCCTGAGAACGTTAACCATCATCGATTGGGCGCTGGGGCTTATCAACCCACGTTTAGAGAGAGAAGGTAAAGAGCCGGTTCGTATCGAGTCCATTCCACTCGACGACCAGCCGTCTTTCCAATTGCTACAAAATTCAGAAACCACCGCGGTATTCCAGCTGGAATCTCGAGGTATGAAGGAGCTTATCAAACGCCTTCAGCCGGACTGTTTTGAAGATATTATCGCACTGGTAGCTCTGTTCCGTCCGGGCCCGCTTCAATCGGGCATGGTAGATAACTTTATCGACCGTAAACACGGACGAGAGGCGGTCTCCTATCCGGATGAAACCTGGCAGCATGAGTCGCTAAAAGAGACGCTTGAGCCAACCTATGGCATCATCCTTTATCAAGAGCAGGTAATGCAGATCGCGCAGATCCTAGCTGGTTATACGCTAGGCGGTGCAGACATGCTGCGTCGTGCGATGGGTAAGAAAAAGCCTGAAGAGATGGCCAAGCAGCGTGCCGTGTTCGAAGAAGGGGCCATTAAAAATGGCGTCGACGGCGAACTGGCGATGAAGATCTTTGACTTGGTAGAGAAGTTTGCAGGTTACGGCTTTAACAAATCGCACTCGGCAGCTTATGCTTTGGTTTCTTATCAAACGCTATGGCTGAAGAAACACTATCCAGCTGAGTTTATGGCAGCGGTAATGACCGCGGATATGGATAACACCGAAAAAGTCGTTGGTCTTGTTGATGAGTGCTTCCGCATGAAGCTCAAGGTATTGCCACCAGACATCAACGCTGGCTTGTTTCGATTTAATGTCAATGATGAAGGGGCGATAGTTTACGGAATCGGAGCGATCAAAGGGGTTGGTGAAGGCCCAATTGATGCCATTATCGAAGCCAGAAACAAAGATGGCTATTTCCGTGACTTATTTGATTTCTGCGCTCGCATTGACCTTAAAAAAGTGAACAAGCGAGTGATTGAAAAACTCATTATGGCGGGGGCGCTTGATAAACTGGGGCCACACCGAGCCGCATTAATGGCATCACTAAATGATGCCGTGAAGGCGGCGAGTCAACATCACCAAGCTGAAGCTTTTGGACAGGGCGATATGTTTGGCGTCTTGACCGATGCTCCAGAAGAAGTCGAGAACAAATATACTCAGGTTCCTGCTTGGCCAGAAAAGGTTTGGCTGGAGGGCGAAAGGGAGACGTTGGGTCTTTATTTGACCGGGCACCCAATTAACGCCTACCTCAAGGAACTAACCAAGTATACAAGTTGTCGATTAAAAGACGCCACGCCAACACGTCGTGATCAATCGCTGACGGTTGCAGGTCTGGTGATCGCTGCTCGTGTGATGACGACGAAACGTGGTACACGCATCGGAATTATGACTTTGGACGACCGAAGTGGTCGTATGGAAGTGATGTTGTTCTCAGATGCACTAGATAAATATGCTGAATTGTTAGAAAAAGATAAAATAGTGGTCGTTTCTGGACAGGTCAGCTTTGATGACTTCAATGGTGGACTTAAAATGTCTGCCCGCGAAGTTTTAGATCTTGGTAGCGCTCGCGAGAAATTTACGCGAGGATTATCCATCTCTTTGTTAGAGCAACAAATTGATGAGCGCTTTTATCAGCGCTTTATGGAAATACTTACCCCTCATAAAGCGGGGACTGTACCGGTTAATATTTACTATCAGCGTTCGGATGCACGAGCAAAACTAACGCTGGGTACAGAATGGCGTGTTACACCAAATGATACGCTGCTAGAAGAATTACAGCAGTTACTTGGTAAAGACCAGGTAGAACTCGAATTTAACTAATATAGCATTGGGACTTTAGTCCCGATGCAGAATCGAAAAGGATTCATAGATGAGCTTGAACTTTCTTGAATTTGAAAAGCCAATTGCCGAACTAGAAGCAAAAATTGAAGCACTACGTGATGTATCTCGTCACGGTGGTGACAGCGCAATTGACTTAGATAAAGAAATTGAACAACTAGAGAAGAAAAGCTTAGAGCTTAAGAAAAAAATCTTTAGTGATCTTGGTGCGTGGCAAGTAGCACAGCTCGCTCGTCACCCACAACGTCCATATACGTTGGACTACATTGAGCACGTATTTACGGAATTCGATGAGCTTGCTGGTGATCGCGCTTTTGCAGACGACAAAGCGATCGTGGGTGGTATGGCTCGCCTAGAAGGACGTCCAGTGATGATCATTGGTCACCAAAAGGGCCGTGAAACCAAAGAAAAAGTAAAACGTAACTTCGGCATGCCTAAGCCAGAAGGCTACCGCAAAGCGCTTCGTCTGATGCGCATGGCGGAACGTTTCAACATGCCAATCATTACTTTTATTGACACGGCGGGTGCATATCCAGGTGTTGGCGCTGAGGAGCGTGGTCAATCTGAAGCTATCGCGATGAACCTTAAGGTGATGGCAGGGTTGAAGGTGCCAGTTATCTGTAACGTTGTCGGTGAAGGCGGTTCTGGTGGTGCACTGGCTATCGGTGTGGGCGACTACGTGAACATGCTTCAGTACTCAACGTACTCAGTAATTTCTCCCGAAGGCTGTGCGTCTATCTTGTGGCGTGATTCGGATAAAGCACCACAAGCAGCAGAGGCTATGGGTCTGATTGCCCCGCGTCTTAAAGAGCTTGAGCTTATTGACGAGATCATCGAAGAGCCGCTTGGTGGCGCACACCGAGACGCGATCCAAATGGCTGAAAACATGAAAGCAACCCTGCTTCGTCAGCTAGAAGAGCTTGATCAGCTAGAAGAAGAGAACCTTCTTGAGCGTCGTTATCAACGTTTGATGAGTTATGGCTACTGCTAAACGAAATTGATTTATATAATAAGGCGAGCATTATGCTCGCCTTTTTTATATTTTGAGTCTCTACGCTATTTAGGAAATACCAATGTCGCTACGTCAACAGTTCACCGAATCCATGCTCCGCTATCTTCCCGATAGAGGGCGCATTGTTGTCGGATTTAGTGGCGGCGTTGACTCCCGAGTACTGCTGAGACTGGCCGTTGAGTATCGCACATGCAACCCATCCACTTCGATTGTCGCAGTTCACGTTCATCATGGCCTGAGCGACAAAGCTGACCATTGGCTAGCGTTATGCAAGCAATGGGCGGATGAAGAAAAGGTTGAATTTGTTGCAGAGCATGTACAGCTGAACCTTAATAGTGGTGATAGCATCGAGCAGCAGGCGCGTCATGCCCGCTATCAGGCTATCAATCAACATATGACGCATGATGACGTTCTGATCACCGGTCAGCATTTGGATGATCAAGCCGAAACTTTCCTGCTTGCCGTTAAGCGTGGCAGCGGACCTAAGGGACTATCATCAATGGCGGTCTGTATGCCTTTCGGTAAGGGTAGTCTTGTTCGTCCTCTCCTCAATGCGCAACGTCAAGACATTGAACAATTTGCCAATGATCAAGCACTGCAATGGCTTGAGGATGAAAGTAATCAAGATACCCGCTTCGATCGAAATTTTTTGCGACATGAGGTCATGCCCTTGCTCAGTACTCGTTGGCCTAGCTTTTCCAAAGCGGTGAATCGCAGTGCAAGGCTATGCGCTAAGCAAGAGCGCTTACTAGTTGAACTGCTAAAGCCGGAGCTAGAGGCCAGCCTTGATAGGTTTATGGGTATCAAGGTAGAGGCGTTAAATCACTTTTCAGAGCTAAAACGCGACCAGCTATTGCGTATGTGGTTAGAATCTCAAGTGACAGTTTTGCCTAGTGAAGTTCAATTACAAAAACTTTGGCAGGAAGTCGCGTTAGCTAGGGTAGATGCAAACCCTCAGATAGAACTGTCCGGCGGAGTAGTCCGCCGATTTCGTGGCTACCTTTATTGGATCGCGAAGCAAGCTGATGTGACGAGTTGGACACATGCCCTGACATTGGAGGAGCCGTTAGCTTTACCAGATTATTTAGGGATCTTAAGTTTAAAAAGAGGTCGTTCAGGCGACAACACTATGACGCTAGAATACGCTAAACTCACTGGGGCTTTGAGCGTTACGTTCAACCCTGAAGGACTGAGCGCCCATCCCCATGGACGCTCTGGCTCTCGCAAGTTAAAGAAGCTGTTTCAAGAATATCAGGTGCCAAGTTGGCAACGTCGCCGCACGCCAATCCTGATGATGAACGGCATTGTGGTTGCCGTCGGTAACCTGTTTGTAGATAAGGATTTTTACGGCTCAGATTGTGAACTTGTCTGGGACAAATGACCCTTTTTCATGTCACAATCGTAAAGATAATAAAACGCAGGAAGCGGTTAGAACTGTTCAATTTGTGTGATGGATGCACTGCTTTCTGACTAACATTGATAAAAAGTACAAGGTAAAGCAATGAAAAAATTGATGATTGGAGCAATCGCAGTAGTGGGGTTACTGAGTGGACCAGCAATGGCAGGTGACATTGCCGCGGGTAAAGCGAAAGCAGCGGTTTGCGCAGCGTGTCATGGTGCTGATGGGATTGCGGTTATCCCTGGTTACCCAAACCTTAAAGGACAAAATGAGCAGTACCTAGTGACGTCCATCAAGGCGTATAAAAACAAAGAGCGCAATGGTGGTTTGGCAGCAGTCATGCAAGCTCAAGCATCTATGCTTAGTGATGAGGACATTGCTAACCTAGCCGCATACTACGCTAGCTTGAAGTAACGACCACTTATCGTTCCGAACGTAAGCTAGAAATAACGCAACGACTCAGTCGGTTGCAAGAATGTTTGACACAAAGCTCGAAGCTACGCTTCGGGCTTTTTGTTTTCGTTGATTGTTGATGCGACCTACCAGATAATGTCGCTAACAAAATTGATGTAAGGGAAGAACATGAAAAAGATCGAAGCGATTATCAAACCATTCAAACTTGATGATGTGCGCGAAGCACTGGCTGAAGTGGGCATTACAGGTATGACCGTTTCTGAAGTGAAAGGTTTTGGTCGCCAGAAAGGCCACACTGAGCTTTATCGAGGCGCTGAGTACATGGTCGATTTCTTACCAAAAGTGAAACTCGAGATTGTTGTTGCGGGTGATGTGGCTGACCAGTGTGTTGAGACCATCATTGAAACGGCTCAAACAGGCAAGATTGGAGATGGCAAAATCTTCATCACTGATATCGAGCGTGTTGTTCGTATCCGCACGGGCGAAGAAGACGAAGACGCGATCTAAAACGCGTTTAGCACTAACATTAAAAGGAGTAGGCAACTACTCCTTTTTTACTTTTAGGGTGAGCAATGAAGTTAAAGTGGCTTTTAGTCGGTGCATTGGCTGCGCTTGGTATGGCGGTTGGTGGGTTTCAAGCGGTGTTTACCGTTTCAGATACGCCAGAAATCACCACCGTTCGCGGCACGCAGGTTGATACCGAATTAAAGTGTTATCACAATCCTACGCCAGAGGCGCTTGATGACGCAGGGCGACTTAATGTGCTGGTGTGGAATGTCTATAAGCAAAACAGAGATAACCTTCTCTCAGAGCTTACAGAGCGCTCTCAAGACAGGCAGTTGGTGTTACTTCAAGAGGCAAGTCTTGATGATCAGTTCCTCGATTGGCTACAGCGCTCAGAGTGGGGAAGTAATCAGGTCAGCGCATTTAAGGCATTTGATGTTTCAAGCGGGGTTTTGAACTTGAGCCGTGCCATGCCAAAAGTCGCCTGTGCAAACCTTCAAGTTGAGCCTTGGCTGCAACTCCCCAAATCTGGCCTCTATGCAGAATATAAGCTCTCTAATGGACAGACTTTGATAGCGCTTAACCTGCATTCGGTGAACTTTACCTTAGGGACGCAAGAGTATAAGCAACAACTGGACTCGTTTAAGCAAGTGCTCGAATCTCACTCCGGCCCCTTACTCATCGCAGGTGACTTCAACAGTTGGAGCGAATCACGAATGGAAGTACTAAAAAATGTCCTTCGTAATTATCAAATCAATGAGGTCAAGTTTACCCCTGATCATCGAAAACGCTTTGTTACCGGACTGCCACTCGATCACATCTTCTATCGAGGCATGACCTTAGAGGCAACGAGTACACCTGAAAGTGACGCGTCGGATCATAATCCAATGCTGGCTGAGTTTGTTTTGTCTCAGTAGACGATATCAACTTTTTACATACTGCTTTGCGGCCAATCATCAGGGATGATAAACCAGAATTGACCACTCTCGGCTTGGCAGTGAATAAAGTGCTTTGGGAGAGCCGATACAGGATCGCTGTCACCGCGTTGACGTTTTCCAGTCGCCCAAAGTGGTTTCTCCAATCTGTACACAGGTTCATTAATGCGGTGAAACTGAGATTGGTAACACCAGTAACCAGTGATCCGCTTTGGATTGATGCGCAGTCCCACGCACTCTGTTGGCACGTCCTCTTGCTCAAATGGGTTGATATAGAGTCGACCTTGCATCAGTAGATGTTGAGATGGAATCATTAGGTCAGGGTACTGCGATTTGAACGCTGGGGTATCCGACATCTTAAGTTGGTGGTCGAGCATGCGGCTTAGCTTTTTATCCAGCCTATCTTTGGCGTTAGGTCCATACCAAAGGCCGTCTTTGAGCAAATAGAACTTAATTGCGACTTCCCAGTGTTCAAGCCTTGGCTCACCTCTTTTCTCAATAAGGAAGTCGATAGCGCCTAAGGTTCGCCCATCTTGCTGCAGTTGTATCTCTTCCGCAAACACACTGTGTTGCTTGCTCTGCTCGAACAAGCGTCGGCACAGTTCCTGATAAAGAAAACCGAGCCTAGGGTTACCTTGGTACTCAGAGTCGTCCTGAGTGCGTGAAATATTCGATGACTTTGGGAAACGCTCTGCCACGTTTTCGTGCCCTGTGATGAGGCTTTGGCTCTCGCTTATCCAAGTGATGAAGTCCCTAATTGATTGCATGGCGTATTCTTTACGTTTTCCTTTCGACATTGCTAGAGTAAATTGCTATAACCACGGAAATCAAGAATTTGCTCAGGAAGTGCCATGAATAACTTAAAGCTTGAAGCTATCCTCAATGAAAAACTATCGCCGCAATTAATTAAAGATTACAGCCCTAACGGACTTCAAGTTGAAGGTGCGAGTGAAATCAAAAAAGTGATCACTGGTGTAACGGCCTCTCAAGCGCTTATCGATTATGCCGTGAGCGTAGAAGCGGATGCTGTGTTAGTACATCATGGTTATTTCTGGAAAGGTGAACCTGAGCCGATTCGTGGGATGAAAGGTAAGCGAATTCGCACTCTGATCAAGAACGACGTGAACTTGTTTGGTTACCACCTCCCGCTTGATATCCACCCAGAGCTTGGTAATAACGCAAGATTAGCCGAGCTGCTTGATATTGAAGTCATTGATGGTCTTGAAGGGCACCCACAATCTGTGGCTATGTTCGGCAAACTGGCGACGCCAATGACGGGGACTGACTTTGCCGCAAAGATTGCAAAGACGTTGAATCGTGAACCTTTGCATATCGCTCCAGATATGGCGGATAAGCTGATTGAAACCGTTGGTTGGTGTACAGGTGGTGGTCAAGATTACATTGAGCTCGCTGCGTCAAAAGGCTTGGATGCGTTTATTTCGGGAGAGGTCTCTGAGCGCACGACCTACATAGCACGCGAACTCAGTATTCACTATTTCGCTGCAGGACATCATGCAACTGAGCGCTATGGCATTCAGGCGTTGGGTGAATGGTTGGCTAAAGAGCATGGACTCGACGTTGAATTTAAGGATATCGATAATCCGGTTTAACGACGAGCAAACAAAAAAAGAGCAGCCTAGGCTGCTCTTTTGCTTTTGATGTTGTGTTTATCGTTATTCGCGTTCGTGTAGCGGTTTAAAGTCACGCATAGCTTCACCTGTGTAAAGCTGACGTGGACGACCGATACGGTTGCCTGGATCGCTGTGCATTTCATTCCAGTGAGCAATCCAACCTACCGTGCGAGACATCGCAAAGATTACTGTGAACATAGATACTGGGATACCAATCGCTTTAAGAATGATACCTGAGTAGAAATCTACGTTTGGATACAGTTTCTTCTCAACGAAGTACTCGTCAGACAGAGCAATACGCTCAAGCTCCATTGCAACATCCAATAGAGGATCTTGAATGTTAAGCTCTTTAAGTACGTCGTGACATGCTTCACGCATAACCGTCGCACGTGGGTCGTAGTTTTTGTAAACACGGTGACCGAAGCCCATTAGTCGGAATGGGTCATCTTTGTCTTTCGCGCGCTCGATGTACTCAGGGATCTTATCTACAGAGCCAATCTCCTCAAGCATACGAAGACACGCTTCGTTAGCGCCGCCGTGAGCAGGACCCCATAGAGATGCAATACCAGCCGCAATACATGCGAATGGGTTCGCACCTGACGAACCAGCAAGACGTACAGTCGACGTAGACGCATTTTGCTCGTGGTCTGCGTGCAGCGTAAAGATTTTATCCATTGCACGTGCAACGATTGGGTTAACTTCATACTCTTCACATGGGTTAGCGAACATCATGTGTAGGAAGTTTTCCGCGTACGTTAGGTCGTTACGTGGGTAGATGAATGGTTGACCGATAGAATACTTGTAACACATTGCTGCAAGCGTAGGCATCTTAGAAATCAAGCGGTAAGCTGCGATTTCACGGTGTGAGTCGTTGTTGATATCGAGAGAATCGTGGTAGAAGGCGGCAAGAGCACCAACCACACCACACATTACTGCCATTGGGTGAGCGTCGCGACGGAAACCGTGGAAGAAACTCGCAATTTGCTCATGAACCATGGTGTGACGGGTCACGATTTGTTTAAAGCTTTCGTATTCTTCGCGTGTAGGGGCTTCACCAACGAGAAGAATGTAGCAAACCTCTAGGTAGTCTGCATTATTAGCTAACTGATCGATAGGGAAACCACGGTGTAACAGGACACCTTTACCGCCGTCGATATAAGTGATTTGAGATTCACAGGATGCAGTGGCAAGAAAACCCGGGTCAAATGTAAAGTAACCATTGGCTCCAAGTTTACGAACATCGACTACTTCTGGTCCGATAGAACCTTCCATAATCGGCAGCTCGATTGGCGCTTGACCTTCAATATGAAGGGTCGCTTTCTTATCTGCCATAACAATCTCCTTTGTTTATTATTTAATCCGTCCAGGATGTTTGTGTGCCAATTTTTTACTTCGCTTCTGGGGCAAAGTCAATTTTTATACGGTTTTGTGTGCACTTGTTATGATTTTTTATAGAAAAATGGTTAAAAATCTGTTCTGTGTAGCATATTTTGTTACACCAATTGTATTAGAATGTTGCCAACCGTATAGTTTCGGTGAAATTGTTGGTCAAAACCTTGTAAACTCGAGGATGCAAACCGAAGTGAGGTCGATTTGAATTCTCGTCTGTTAACATTATCGTTACAATTATCTCCCTTGTAACACGAAATTATTGTTAACTTTATGTTAACTTTTGAGGCTTAGAGACCAAAAATTATTCATAACAATAAATGCTCAATGGAGCTGAGTGAGCAAGCCCGTGAAAGAAAGAAAGTCCAGACCTGTTAATTTAGATTTACAGACAATCCGCTTTCCGATCACCGCAATCGCTTCCATCCTGCACCGTGTGTCAGGTGTGATTACGTTTGTGTCGATCGGTATTCTCCTTTGGTTACTAGCCAAGTCACTCTCATCCCCGATTGGGTTTGCGGAGGCAGCCGACATTGTCGACGGTTTCTTCGTCAAATTTATCCTTTGGGGCATTTTGACAGCACTTGCGTATCACATCGTGGGTGGTGTTCGCCACTTGATTATGGACCTAGGTTACTTTGAAGAGCTCGAATCGGGCGCGAAGAGTGCCAAGGTTGCCTTCATCGTGACAGGTGTTCTGTCACTGCTGGCTGGAGTATTGGTATGGTAAGCAACGTTTCAACTTTTGGTCGTAACGGCGTACACGATTTTCTATTAATTCGTGCCACCGCCATCATTATGACCTTGTACACAATTTATCTCGTGAGCTTCTGCGCGTTTGCAGGGGATATTTCCTACGTATCTTGGACCAACTTCTTCGGTGGCACTTTCACTAAGGTGTTCACCATGCTTGCGTTAGCCTCAGTGCTAATTCATGCCTGGATCGGTCTATGGCAAGTTCTTACAGACTATATCAAGCACACGCTTCTGCGTGGCGCACTGCAACTGACGTTTGTTGCGGTACTGCTTGGTTATTTCTTCTCTGGTTTCTTTATTCTGTGGGGTGCGTAAGTGTCTATTCCAGTTCGTGAGTTTGATGCCGTAGTAATCGGCGCTGGTGGTGCAGGCATGCGCGCTGCACTACAAATTTCAGAGCAAGGTCTTTCTTGTGCTTTGCTATCTAAGGTTTTTCCTACTCGTTCGCACACTGTATCTGCCCAAGGCGGTATCACAGTAGCGCTTGGTAACTCTCATAAAGACGATTGGCAGTGGCATATGTATGACACTGTTAAAGGTTCGGATTATATCGGTGACCAAAACGCTATCGAGTACATGTGTAAAAATGGTCCTAAGTCGGTTATCGAACTAGAGAAAATGGGTCTTCCTTTCTCTCGTTTTGATAATGGTTCGATTTACCAGCGTCCATTTGGTGGTCAATCAAAAGAGTTTGGTGGTGAGCAAGCGGCGCGTACCGCAGCTGCCGCTGACCGTACTGGTCACGCTCTGCTTCATACGCTTTATCAGCAAAACATCAAACACAAGACCACTATCTTCTCAGAATGGTATGCACTGGATCTTGTTAAGAACCAAGATGGTGCGGTGTTAGGTTGTACTGCTCTGTGTATGGAAACCGGCGAGATTTGTTACTTCAAATCGAAAGCGACCATCCTTGCAACGGGTGGTGCAGGTCGTATCTATGCTTCAACAACCAACGCACACATCAATACAGGTGATGGTGTTGGTATGGCACTGCGTGCAGGCGTTCCAATGCAAGACATGGAAATGTGGCAGTTCCACCCAACGGGTATCGCTGGCGCAGGCGTACTGGTAACAGAAGGCTGTCGTGGTGAGGGTGGTTACCTTCTAAATAAAGATGGTGAGCGCTTCATGGAGCGTTATGCACCGAACGCGAAAGACCTGGCTGGTCGAGACGTTGTAGCTCGTTCAATGATGATCGAAATTCGTGAAGGTCGCGGCTGTGATGGTCCTTGGGGTCCGCACATTAAACTGAAGATGGACCACCTAGGTAAAGATGTACTTGAGTCTCGTTTGCCAGGTATCTGTGAGCTATCTCGTACATTCGCACACGTCGATCCGGTGAAAGAACCAATTCCAGTTATTCCAACTTGTCACTACATGATGGGTGGCGTACCGACTCAAGTTTCTGGTCAAGCGATTAAGCAAGACGCATCAGGGAACGATCTTGAGGTTCAAGGTCTATTCGCTTGCGGCGAAATTGCATCAGTATCGGTTCACGGCGCTAACCGCTTGGGTGGTAACTCGCTACTTGACCTTGTGGTATTTGGTCGCGCAACAGGTCTACACCTTGGTGAGACATTGGCAGCACAAACAGAGGCACGCCCTGCAACAGAGTCGGACATCGAAGCATCGCTTGCTCGTACTATGCGTTGGGAAAACAGTGCATCAGGCGAAGACCCAGCTCAAATCCGTAAGGACCTACAAACTTGTATGCAAAACAGCTTCTCGGTATTCCGCGAAGGCGATGCGATGGCAACGGGTCTAGAAGAGCTGAAAGTGATTCGCGAGCGTCTGAAAGAAGCACACCTTGCTGACAAGTCGAAAGAATTCAACACCCAGCGTGTTGAGTGTCTAGAGCTTGATAACCTGATGGAGACAGCTTTCTCTACGGCGGTAGCAGCAAACTATCGTACCGAGAGTCGCGGCGCTCATGCTCGCTTTGACTTCCCAGAGCGTGATGATGAGCAGTGGCTATGTCACTCTATCTATAACCCTGAAACTGAGCAGATGTCGAAGCGTGATGTCAACATGACGCCTGTTCACCGTGAAGCTTTCCCGCCGAAAGCACGTACGTACTAAAGGGAGGACACGACTATGAAACTTAATTTCTCTCTTTACCGTTACAATCCGGATGTAGATAACAAGCCATACATGAAAGACTACACCCTAGAGGTGGATGAAGGGTCGGACATGATGGTACTTGATGCTCTGATTTTGCTGAAAGAGCAAGACCCAACGATCGCTTTTCGTCGTTCATGCCGTGAGGGGGTTTGTGGCTCCGACGGTCTGAACATGAATGGTAAAAACGGCCTTGCTTGTATCACACCATTATCAGCGCTTGAGGGTGGCAAGATAGTCATTCGTCCGTTACCGGGACTTCCGGTCGTTCGAGACTTGATTGTAGACATGACTCAGTTTTATGATAACTACGCGAAAGTTAAGCCATTTCTCATTTCAGATGGGAATGTGCCACCATCGCGTGAAAACCTGCAAATGCCAGAAGAACGAGCACACCTTGATGGTCTCTATGAGTGCATCATGTGTGCGTGTTGTACGACTTCTTGCCCATCGTTCTGGTGGAATCCAGACAAGTTTATTGGACCTGCAGGTCTTCTCGCGGCGTATCGCTGGCTGATTGACAGTCGTGATACGGCAACAGATGAACGCTTATCAAATCTTGATGATGCATTTAGCGTTTTCCGTTGTCACGGCATTATGAACTGTGTCAGTGTATGTCCTAAGGGACTTAACCCGACGAAAGCGATTGGTCATATCAAGTCAATGCTTGTTAATCGTTCGGTGTAATAAAAAATAAAAATTGCCGACTCGACGCCCTGGAGAGTCGGCTTCTTATAGCTCGGCGTAGACCGATGCATACGTGAAAACTACTGGTTAAGGGAAAATATGCACAATAGTGTGATGAAGGCATGGCTCGAGTCTTCACACTTGGCAGGCGCCAATGCAACGTACGTAGAAGACCTCTACGAACTGTATCTAAGTGATCCCGAACAGGTAAGTGAGGAGTGGAAACGTGTATTTGATGGGTTGCCTGTGCAGCCTGATGTGGTTGAACAACCGCACTCACGTGTCCGTGATTACTTCCGACGACTCGCTCAAGAAACAAAGCATTCAAGTGCTCAAGTAAGTGACCCCGAGGTCGATGCAAAACAAGTAAAGGTTCTACAGCTTATCAATGCTTACCGCTTCCGCGGGCATCAAGCTGCTAATCTGGACCCACTTGGTTTATGGAAACGCCCAACCGTTGATGAATTGGAGCCTGCGTTCCATTCACTCACCGAAGATGACTTAGACGAAACGTTCAATGTAGGCTCTTTTGCTATCGGGCAAGAAAGCATGACGTTACGTGATCTTCACAAGGCGCTGCAAAAAACCTACTGTGGCTCTATCGGTGCAGAATATATGCACATGACGAACACTGCTCAAAAACGTTGGATTCAGCAACGTCTAGAGTCGGTCGTTGGTCAGCCCTCCTTTGATTCCGAACATAAACACACTTTCTTAGCAGAACTTACCGCCGCTGAAGGTCTAGAGCGCTATCTTGGTGCTAAATTCCCAGGTGCTAAACGTTTCTCGCTAGAGGGTGGTGATGCTCTAATCCCAATGACAAAAGAACTGATTCGACATGCTGGTAGCCAAGGCATGCGTGAAGTGGTCATTGGTATGGCGCACCGTGGTCGTTTGAACATGTTGGTTAACGTCTTGGGTAAAAAACCTCAAGACCTTTTCGATGAGTTCGCTGGTAAGCACGACGAAACATGGGGTACAGGTGATGTTAAGTACCACCAAGGTTTCTCTGCTGACTTCGCGACGCCAGGTGGAGATGTGCATTTAGCATTAGCATTCAACCCATCTCACCTTGAAATCGTTAACCCGGTTGTTATTGGTTCAGTTCGTGCTCGTCAAGATCGCTTAGGCGATAAAGATGGCGGTATGGTTCTGCCTATTACGATTCACGGCGACTCTGCGATTGCGGGTCAAGGTGTCGTACAAGAAACCTTTAACATGTCGCAAGCACGTGGCTTTAAAGTTGGCGGTACTATTCGCATCGTAGTGAATAACCAAGTTGGCTTTACGACCTCTAATCCGCGCGATACTCGTTCAACGATGTACTGTACCGATATCGCGAAAATGGTTCAGGCGCCGATTTTCCACGTTAACGCAGATGATCCAGAAGCGGTGGCATTTGTTACTCAGATTGCCTTAGATTTCCGCAACGAGTTCGCGAAAGACGTGGTTATTGACCTGGTTTGTTACCGTCGTCATGGTCACAACGAAGCTGATGAGCCGAACGCTACTCAGCCACTGATGTACCAGAAGATCAAAAAGCACCCAACACCGCGTAAGCTGTATGCGGATGTCCTGATCGAGCGTGAAGAGAGTGACATTGAAACTGCAACGCAGATGATCAATGAATACCGTGACGCGCTGGATCGTGGTGAAGTGGTTTGTAAAGAGTGGCGCCCAATGGCTCTTCACTCTGTTGACTGGTCTCCGTATCTTGGTCGAGATTGGGACGAAGAGTGGGGTGGTCAGGTCGGTACTGAGCGCCTAGTTGCGCTTGGTCAGAAGCTTGGTCAATATCCAGATAGTCATAAGCTCCAAAGTCGAGTCAACAAACTCTACAACGATCGTGCTGCCATGATGAGTGGCGAGAAGATGATCGACTGGGGTATGGCAGAGACGTTGGCGTATGCAACGCTGCTCGATGATGGTAAGCGCATCCGTATTTCAGGTCAGGACTCTGGTCGTGGTACGTTCTTCCACCGCCACTCAGTGCTGCACAACCAAGAAGATGCAAGTACCTACATTCCACTTGCTAACCTTCACGATAAACAGGGTCCATTCCAGGTATTTGACTCGGTTCTATCGGAAGAAGCGGTACTGGCATTTGAGTATGGCTATGCAACAGCAGAGCCAAGTGGTCTCACGATTTGGGAAGCACAGTTTGGTGATTTCGCCAACGGTGCTCAAGTTGTAATCGACCAATTTATTTCGTCTGGTGAGCAAAAATGGGGTCGTCTGTGCGGTCTGACGATGCTGTTGCCGCACGGTTATGAAGGTCAAGGCCCTGAGCACTCTTCGGCTCGTCTGGAACGTTACCTTCAATTATGTGCTGAACAAAACATGCAGGTGGTGATTCCATCAACGCCAGCTCAGGTTTACCACATGATTCGCCGTCAGGTCGTTCGTCCAATGCGTCGTCCGCTTATCGTCATGTCACCTAAGTCACTGCTAAGACACCCATTGTGTACGTCTAGCATTGAAGATTTGGCAGAGGGTACGTTTGAACCTGCGATCGGTGAAGTCGATGAGCTTAAGCCAGAAAACGTCAAGCGCGTTGTATTCTGCTCCGGTAAAGTCTATTTCGACTTGCTAGAGCAACGTCGTAGCAACGAGCAAGAAGATGTGGCGATTGTTCGTATTGAACAGCTATATCCATTCCCACTGGATGATGTAAAAGCCAAGATTGCTGAATACACCAATGCTCAAGATTTCGTTTGGTGTCAGGAAGAGCCTCAAAACCAAGGTGCTTGGTATTCAAGTCAACACAATTTCCGTGCAGCTATCCCTGCAGGCGCTGACTTGAAATACGCTGGTCGTCCAGCATCAGCATCTCCGGCGGTTGGTTATATGTCGGTACACTTGAAACAACAGAAAGCGTTAATTTCTGACGCGTTGACCCTAGATTAAGAACTAGAAGAAAAAGGAAGAAACAGATATGACAATTGAAATTCTGGTTCCAGACTTACCTGAATCAGTTGCAGACGCGACAGTCGCGACTTGGCACAAGAAACCAGGCGAAGCGGTAGCGCGTGATGAAGTTATCGTTGATATCGAAACCGATAAAGTGGTTCTTGAAGTCCCTGCACCTGAAGAAGGTGTTCTTGAAGAGATTATTGAAGAAGAAGGTGCAACGGTTCTATCTAAGCAGCTGATTGCCAAGCTTAAGCCTGGTGCAGTCGCTGGTGAACCAACCACAGATACCACTGAATCAACAGAAGCTTCTCCAGACAAGCGTCACAAAGCGGCGCTGACGGAAGAGTCTAATGACGCTCTTAGCCCAGCCGTTCGTCGTCTTCTTGCTGAGAACGACCTCAGAGCTGAGGATGTAAAAGGCACTGGTGTTGGCGGTCGTATTACGCGTGAAGACATCGAGGCACACTTGGCTGCAGCGAAGAACGCACCAAAAGCTGAAACTGAGGCAGCGGTAGCACCTGTATTGGCTCGTAGCCAAAAACGTGTACCTATGACTCGCCTACGTAAACGTGTAGCGGAGCGTCTGCTTGAAGCGAAGAACAGCACTGCGATGCTGACTACGTTTAACGAAGTGAACATGAAGCCAATTATGGATCTTCGTAAGCAGTACAAAGACCAGTTTGAAGAGCGCCACGGCACTCGTCTAGGCTTCATGTCTTTCTACGTGAAGGCCGTAACGGAAGCGCTAAAACGCTACCCAGAAGTGAACGCATCTATCGACGGTGATGACATTGTTTATCACAACTACTTTGACATCAGCATGGCAGTTTCAACGCCACGTGGTCTTGTGACACCAGTACTAAAAGACTGTGATTCACTAGGCTTTGCTGATATCGAAAAAGGTATTAAAGAGCTAGCGATCAAAGGTCGTGACGGCAAACTAACGGTTGAAGAGTTGACGGGTGGTAACTTCACCATCACTAACGGCGGTGTGTTTGGCTCACTAATGTCTACGCCTATCATCAACCCACCACAAGCGGCAATCTTGGGTATGCACAAGATTCAAGACCGTCCGATGGCTGTTGATGGCAAGGTAGAGATCCTGCCGATGATGTATTTAGCGCTTTCTTATGACCACCGTTTAATCGATGGCCGTGAGTCAGTAGGCTTCTTGGTGACTATCAAGGAACTACTGGAAGATCCAGCACGCTTGCTACTGGATGTATAGTTAAGTGTTGTTTTTATTTTGGATGTATAGACGTCCAAAATAAATGGAGCTAGACTAGCTCAACGTCTAGCTCCTTAGTAAGCCCCGAAGAGGCGGCTCTAACGAGTACTCCTACAGACGTATTACCGATAATCGGTATATGGAAATATAAAATCCCTCAGGGATATAACAAATGGAATCGCACAATGAATTTGCATGAATATCAAGCCAAACAGCTGTTTGCAGAATTCGGATTGCCTGTACCAGAAGGCTACGCATGTGACACCCCACAAGAAGCATTCGAAGCTGCTGGTCGTATCAGTACTGAAAAGAAAGTAGTTAAATGTCAGGTTCACGCTGGTGGCCGCGGTAAAGCGGGCGGCGTGGAACTTCATGACACCAAAGATGGTGTTAAAGAATTCGCTCAGAAGTGGCTTGGTAAGAACCTAGTGACTTATCAAACAGACGCAAATGGTCAACCAGTGACTAAGATCCTAGTTGAAGAAGCGTCTAACATCGCCAATGAGCTTTATCTTGGTGCCGTTGTTGACCGTGCTACACGTCGTATCGTGTTTATGGCATCAACTGAAGGTGGCGTTGAGATTGAAAAAGTGGCGGAAGAAACGCCAGAGCTTATTCATAAAGCTGCGATTGATCCATTAGTGGGTCCACAGGCTTACCAAGGTCGTGAGCTTGCGTTCAAGCTTGGTCTTGAAGGCGACCAAATCAAGCAGTTCGTAAAAATCTTCATGGGTCTGGGCAACATGTTTGCTCAATACGACCTTGCATTGCTAGAAATCAACCCACTGGTTATCACTGGCGAAGGCAACCTTCTATGTCTTGATGGCAAGATCAACATCGATTCAAATGCACTTTACCGTCAGCCTAAGCTTCGTGAAATGCACGATCCTTCGCAAGAAGATGAGCGTGAAGCACACGCGGCTCAATGGGAGCTTAACTACGTAGCACTTGATGGCAACATCGGCTGTATGGTTAACGGTGCGGGTCTTGCAATGGGTACCATGGACATCGTAAACCTGCACGGCGGTCAGCCAGCTAACTTCCTTGATGTAGGTGGTGGCGCGACAAAAGAACGTGTAACAGAAGCGTTTAAGATCATCCTATCTGACAGCAACGTGAAAGCAGTTCTGGTTAACATCTTCGGTGGTATCGTACGTTGTGACCTTATCGCGGATGGCATCATTGGTGCAGTTGAAGAGGTTGGTGTTGAAGTACCAGTAGTGGTTCGTCTAGAGGGTAACAATGCGCCTCTAGGCTCACAAAAACTCGCGGAAAGTGGTCTGAATATCATTGCTGCAAGCTCGCTAACAGAAGCAGCGGAAAAAGTAGTTGCTGCAGCGGAGGGCAAATAATGTCTGTACTAATTAATAAAGATACAAAAGTTATCTGCCAAGGCTTCACTGGTGGTCAAGGTACGTTCCACTCAGAGCAAGCTATTGCTTACGGCACACAAATGGTAGGCGGTGTTTCTCCAGGCAAAGGTGGTCAAACTCATCTAGGTCTTCCTGTATTTAACACAGTGCGCGAAGCGGTTGAAGAGACAGGTGCGACGGCATCAGTTATCTACGTACCAGCACCGTTCTGTAAAGATGCGATTCTTGAAGCGATTGACGCTGGTATTAAGCTGATCGTAACCATCACTGAAGGCATTCCAACGCTGGATCTACTTGACGTTAAAGTACGTCTAGATGAAGCGGGCGTTGTGATGATTGGTCCAAACTGCCCAGGCGTTATCACTCCTGATGAGTGTAAAATCGGTATCATGCCAGGTCATATCCACAAGAAAGGTAAAGTGGGTATCGTATCTCGTTCAGGCACTCTTACGTACGAAGCGGTTAAGCAGACAACTGATGAAGGCTTTGGTCAGTCTACATGTGTTGGTATCGGTGGTGACCCAATCCCAGGTTCAAACTTCATCGATATCCTGAAGCTGTTCGAACAAGATCCTGAAACTGAAGCGATCGTTATGATTGGTGAGATCGGCGGTACAGCGGAAGAAGAAGCGGCAGCATTTATCAAAGAGAACGTCACTAAGCCTGTTGTGTCTTACATTGCAGGTGTTACAGCGCCTCCAGGTAAGCGTATGGGTCACGCTGGTGCGATTATCTCTGGTGGTAAAGGTACCGCAGAAGACAAGTTTGCAGCACTAGAAGCTGCGGGTGTTAAGACGGTTAAGAGCCTTGCTGACATCGGTAAAGGTCTTCGCGAGATCACCGGTTGGTAATGCCTACTTGTTGAAAATACAAAGCTCTAGCGATTCGCTAGAGCTTTTTTGTTTCTGGTATCTAAACTACGTGTAAACCTAAGAATCCGTCGAACGTTAGGCTCTTGAGGGCGCGAGCTGAGCCAGTAAGAAAAAACCTGCTGCACTGATCACCACTGATGGTCCTGCAGGCGTATCGTAGAACCAAGAGAGGCTAAGGCCACAAAAAACAGAGATGATACCAATAACAGATGCGGTAACGGCCATCTGCTCTGGTGTCACAGTAAACTTGCGAGCGGTGGCTGCGGGAATGATGAGTAGTGATGTCATAATCAGTGCGCCAACAAACTTCATTCCGATAGCGATAACCAGACCCACCATTAACATAATGATTAAGCGCATTAAATCGACGTTGACGCCTTCAACGGCAGCGAGATCTTCATTCACAGTCGTTGACAGAAGTGGCCGCCAAAAAATGAACAGCAACAAGCCAATCACCGCGACTCCAGCATAAATGTAGAAAAGATCGGTCGGCGAGACAGCAAGCAGGTCACCAAACAGGTAGCTCATCAAATCGACGCGAACATTATCCAAAAAGCTTACGGCAACCAAACCGAGCGAGAGCGCACTATGTGCGAGTATCCCAAGCAGAGTATCTGTCGCAACCAGTTTTTGCTTTTGCAGCGTCACCAAAACGATAGCGAGCGCCATGCAGCAAATGACGAGCGCGAGGTAGAGGTTAATGTTGAACAGAAAGCCGAGCGCTAAGCCCATTAGCGAGGCGTGGGCAAGCGTATCACCAAAGTAAGCCATTCTGCGCCAAACCACAAAGGATCCAAGTGGACCAGCAATCAAAGCAATGCCAATACCGGCAATAATCGAAGGAAGTAAAAACTCAATCATGATGGGCGTGTCCGTGATCATGGTGTGAACATTGTGTGGCGTCACCTTGCACTGGTTCACCTGAAAGGTCGTGGTGGTGATGTAGGTGCTGATGTTGATAGAAGGCCAGTGTTTCTTGCGTAGCGCTACCAAACAATGCAATGTAAGAAGGGTGCTGCCTAACCGTTTGTGGCGCGCCTTGGCAACAAATATGGTGGTGCAGGCAGATAACGTTATCGGACTTTGCCATCACCAGATGTAGGTCGTGCGACACCATAAACACAGCACAATTAAATCGATGACGTATCGAATCGATGAGTTCGTAGAGGTCGATCTGACCCTGTACATCAACACCTTGCGCAGGCTCATCAAGAACCAATATGTCAGGTCGTTGCAAGAGCGCACGTGCGAGCAATACGCGCTGGTTCTCACCACCAGAGAGCTGATGCATGTTGTTCTTAATTAGGTGCTCGGCTCCGACAAGTTTTAGCGCGTCGAGCCTTTCTTGAACGCTGTACTTACCGGCTAATGCCAGAAAGCGCTCCACATTAAGCGGAAGTGAATCATTGAGTTTGAGCTTCTGAGGAACATAACCAATCTTGAGTTTTTTATCGCGCGTAATATGGCCCTTGTAGCGATTTTGAAGACCCAGTATGACCTTTACCAGCGTAGACTTTCCGGCACCATTAGGACCTATTAGAGTGAGAATTTCACCACGATTTATCGTTAGGCTAATATTATCTAGAACCTTTCTCTTGCTGAACTCAACACTAACGCGGTCCAGTTTAATCAGTTCGGACATAAATAGAACTCATTTGCAATTGATACGTGTTATAATGTAACATTTCGAGCCATTACTAGCTAGAAGGATTTTGAAGCCCTATGCATCGTTACATTCCAATTGTGGCACTTACTACACTGCTTCCGCTTAAATCGCAAGCTTTTGAAGTGCTAAACAGTATTAAACCATTTGAGATGATTTCTCAGGAGCTTATCCTCGATGGACAATCTACATCTTCAATATTGAATGCCAACGCCTCTCCTCATGATTATGCACTCAAACCTTCTGACGTGAAGAAATTACGTAGCAGTGAACTTGTGGTTTGGTTTGGTAACGATCTTGAGAGCTTCTTATCAAAGTCTCTGGAAGGGCAGCCTAATACGGTAAAAATTGAAGCGATTGACGGGCTATCGCTGCGTGAATTTGGCGAAGATGAGCATGACCATGGGCATGAAGGTCATCATCACGGTAGCTATGATCCTCATGTATGGTTAGGCCCTGAGCAGAGCCGACAGGTTGCGCGTGCAATCTCGACCAAGCTTCAAGAGCTTGACGCTGATAATACCGAAGCTTACCAACAAAAGTTGGCGGAGTTTGAAGCTAGTCTAGATAAAACGATTGATGAAGTGAAGGCACAACTTGAGCCGGTTCGTAGTGAAGGCTACTACGTTTTCCATGATGCGTACGGATACTACGAGGAATTCTTTAAGCTCAACAACCTCGGACACTTTACCGTTAGCCCCGAGCGTAAGCCGGGAGCTAAGACACTGATCTCAATTAAGACAACGCTGCGCGAGCAGAATGTAAAATGTGTGTTCTCTGAGCCTCAATTTACCCCTGCGGTTGTTGAGTCAGTGACACGCGGAACGGGCACGCATATTGGTCAGCTCGACCCGTTAGGTACTGATATTGAGGTTAAAAAAGGCAGCTACTTCACCTTCTTAAAGGCAGTTGCAGATAGCTATGCAGGGTGTCTAAGTCAGTAAAAGCCGACAAATGACATTGCACATAATGTGAGTGCCGTTCCACAAAATGGGCGTTTAATTAAGTTTTACCTGTGATCATTTAGCCATTTAGGCGACTGAAGTCACGCTTTTCCTTTCCTAACAAAGCCAAATCCAGTAGATTTACGATAATTATCGTCGCAAATTAACTGGTTTGGCTTTGACTCTATCCTTGCTGCAAACACTTAGCTCGCCTACTACCTCGCATAAAAGAGCGGGTAGTCAAACGGTGTCTGCTCGCTCGATATTTACTTGTTTGTTCACCGCTTTGCTTTTGCTATGTCCATTAAGCCTAAAAGCGAAAGAGCTTCCTCCTGTTTTTTATCCTTTGTCATTACAAACCAATGGGCAGTTCCTAGCTGCTAAACAGTTGTTTTCTGGTTTAGAGGGAGGGCTTTGGTCCATTGATGTCCATAATCGTGTGCGCTTCTATGATGGTACTCGGTTTATTGAGTTAGAGAATCTCGCGTTCGAATACAATGACGTCACTTTTTTTGAGGGGCAGTTTTGGTATGCAAAGGCAAACAAGCTTTTTTCTAAAAAGCCGTTTGGTAACGTCGAGAAGGTGTATACCACTAAGCTGACTGAGCATATTCAATCGCTTGGAAATGGTGGTGAGCACATTTGGTTTGCGACCGACCAACACCTCTATCTTGGTATTAATTCAAGCTCTCGATTTGAATCCATTGAGATCAAGGCGTTTGAGCGCTTTTATGGTGGTGTTGGCGTTTCGGTGACCGCAGCGATAGACACTTCAGATGGTTGGTACATAGGCACCAATGTTGGGCTCTATCGTTGGCAAAACGATAGTTTGAGCTATGTGGGTAAAACACATCGTGGACAAGTCTCTCGGTTACTTGTCGAGCCCCAGTCGAATACGCTTGTCATAGGCTACCACTCCGGTGTTGAGACTTTGCCTTTAGATAACACTGGCGAACGACAGTTCTTTCCATTAGGTCAACATGTACTTGCACTTGAGAGCTCCGCGACACATTTCTGGGTAGGGACGGAGCAGGGACTGTACCTTCTTGACAAAGCGTCTCAGGAAATTAAACGGGTCAAATTTAACCCTCACGATGAATTTGGTCTTGCTGGTGAGAAGATCTATGCCCTTGTCGCGGACGGTGAACTCGGTATGTGGATCGCGACGAATAACGGTGTCCGTTATTTTTCTGAATATGGTTCGCTTTTTAAACGTAGCTCGGTAACGATTGATGAAAACCTGAATCGCTTAGAGCCAAAGCTGGAGGTGATGGATAATCCGCTTGGAGGATATTGGGTCATTACCGGAAGTGCGCTCTACTCCGTTGATGAGCAGGGTGAGTCAGCGATGGTATTTTGGGGCGCAGTGACCTCACTTGCACAGCGCGAGCAAGAGCTTTGGTTAGCCACAGACCGAGGGCTCATGCATGTAGAGCTTGGGGCTTACCAAATTACAGCAATGAATCAAACCGTAGAAAACCTCCCGGCTCAGGTCGAACATGTTGCTTTAGGGAGTGGTCACGTATTGTGGGTCAGTGACGGTCTTCATCTTTTCAGTATCGACATCGAAACCCGCTCTGCAAAAGACTATGGGCAAGAATGGGTTGTGAGTGGTCACTTACCCGCAAAGGTGACCGAGATAAATGCACTTGGGAAGGATAGGGCCCTCATTGGCACGGATCACGGGCTCTATATCATTGAGCAAGGTCGAAGTCGTTATATTGGTGAAAGTGAGCCATTTGGAAGCGTCACCGAAATGGTTGCGCATGACAATAGTATCTGGGCTGCTAGCAGCTATGGTGCGTTTCGCTATGATACTGAGCATCAGTTATTTTCTCGACTGGAGCTTTTTCAGGATAGCACTAGACCTGTTTGTATTACTCGAAGTGATAATGCGTTTTGGCTTATTAGCTCTGCGGGACTCACCGCATACAATGATAATGGGCAGATAGTCAGACACCTAAGTGCGCCTTATGGTGTGATAAGTAATGAATTTATTAACGGTAGCTGTGCTTATAGCTCATACAGTGATCGCGTCGTTTTAGGTTCACGATATGGCATCGTAGAGTTTTCTCCCAACAAACTGCTAGATAACCCTGCGCCAACCCCTAAGGTTTTAGTCTCGCAAGTATCGGTGAATAACGAACCCATCAGCTTGGGTGACATTCAAGAGGCGGTCCACGACGTTGATTATGGCGATAGCATTGCATTGCAATTGAGCTTGTGGCCGTCTAATCAAGGCCAAAGTTTGGTATACCGAACACCTGATACCGATTGGCAAACGATGCAAGGCTTCCAACTAAACATTGATAAGCCAACGCCAGGTATCCACTCCCTTGAAGTGGCCGTACTAGGTGCGCAAGAGCAGAGTCTTCCTATACGCTTCAGTTATTTAGTACGTACTCCTTGGTATATGACGGGCATGTTCTATTCAGTCCTAGGGCTAGCATCCATACTGCTTATTGCTGGCATTATCTATTGGCGCTCAAGACGGATCCGGTTTATGAACCGTTCGTTGAAGACACAAGTCGCCTTAAAAACTGAGCAGCTTCAGCACCAGAGTCGAGTGTTGGTTGGTAATAATCAGCAGTTGCGTAAGGCTTTTAAAATCCGACAACTATTGCTGCAAGAGTTGGTGGAGCAAGCGGCCCAACATAGCGCTCAGTTTAAGCTTGAGCAGATCCCTAATTGGTCAAAGAGTAGAACGCCAGATTATGATGGGCTCGACAACATCAAGGCTATTTTTGATGAGGAGAGTACATCCCCTGTTGTTTGCTCTGTGGTCAGTATCCTCAAGTTTACCGTCGATGCGTGGAAAAAAGAGCTGGATAGTTATGGCATAAAAGTCGAACTCGTGGTCAAAGCGAGCTGTGAGCGTGTAGTTCTCGATACGTGTAATCTCGACATCATTTTCAACTCTGTCATCGCTAATGCACTTCGAAGAATGGTTCGAGGTCAGGTGCTTAAGGTGACGGTTGATGATGAACTAACCAAACTCAATGTTATTTTCGAAGACAATGGTTTACCTTTGCCTAACTACAACGAACAGGCCTCCACTCAATCGTTTGACGGAAAAGAGAGTCAGCTCGATTTTAGCCCTTCGAGCCTCCCTGCTCATATTCATCGCTCAGGTGGGGAGTTAAAGCCGGTCGAAAGAGGAAGCACGAATCGTTTAACACTTCGCTGGATGCTCTCTCCAGAAGACAAGCAAGACAGTGGTTCTGGCGATATCGCAGAGCGCACTGTTGGAAAACCGATACTCGGAGTGGAGGCTTCGAAGCCGCCTGTTGAAATAAAAGTCGACAAGCATGAGCAGTGGAAGCGCCAAGTTACTCGGCTAGTATCGGAGCAGTTTAATGACCCGGACTTTAGCACGGCGTCTGTATCTAAAGCTTTATTCTTGTCAGAAAGGAGCTTCCAGCGCCGCTTTAAATCGCAGTTTAACAGTACCTTTACCGATTATTTAACGGATGTTCGTATGGAAAAAGCCTGTGAGATGCTCTTGCAGGGAGAGAAGGTGTCTGACGTTGCGTTCGCGTGTGGCTTCAACGACCCGTCGTATTTCTCGCAGCGCTTTAAGGTCTACTTTGGTCTTCCACCATCTAAGTTTGCCATGATGGACGTGACCGAGAGCTAGGTATTGAGTGACCTTGTTACAAATTAAAGTAGCGATAAAATGCGCGCTGCTTCAGCCTCTCCAATGGGAGGTTAGTAAGGCGTAAACGTACAGCATCTCCGGGTCTTAATTGAGCCGCAACGGAAAGGTCGCGAAATGCGACCACACCAAGTTTTGGATACCCGCCAAGCGTTTGATGGTCGCTTAACATGACAATAGGATTGCCGTCGGGCGGGATTTGTACAGCACCACAGACAATACCTTCGGAAATGAGTGAGTCAGTATTTACTGGCTCAGACTCAAGTCTTGCTTGTAGTCTAACGCCCATTCTGTTGCTGTTCGGACTGACACTGTAAGGTTGCTGCAGAACTCTTTGTAGAAGATACCTATCCAATTGGTGATATTGAAAGCTAGGGATAATACGAAGTGTGCGTACGCCTTCGTAATTGGGCATTGCCGTTCTGGGCATGTTATCGGAAGGAATGGATGAATCGCTGTCGACTGACTTTAGCGAATCTCCATTAGCTAATGGCAAACCTGCTTTGATACCACCGACCCCATCGCGCTCGACGGTCGATGTGCTTCCCATGAAGGTTGCGACATCGAATCCGCCGCTCGCAGAGATATAGGTTCGGCAACCTGTTCTCGGGATCGATAAATGCAACTCTTGTCCATCTCTGAGGCCAAATGGATGCCAATTGACCACTCTTCTACTATCTGTGCTCCCTGTCAGTATCTCGGCGTTGCAATCTGCGCCAGTGAGAACAAGGGTCATATCGCCCTCGGCTCGGAATTTGGCACGCCCCAATAGTATTTCGAGGCTGGTGCTAGACATGGTGTTACCCAGTAGTTTTTGTCCCCAACAGTGAGCATGAAGGTCTGCGGCGCCACCTTGAGTGAGTCCGTATTTACTGGCTCCAAATCGGCCTAAGTCTTGAGTCGTTATATGATGATTATCATTGATGACAATTAGGCGTCCCATAAGCGCCCTCCTAGTGACAAAAACTTCTGTTTACTAATAGCATGGAATTGCACTCGGTCACCGACTTTTAGAAGTGATTGATCTGGTGAAGCTTGATTAAACAGGGGTAAAGGACAATTGCCAATAATTTGCCATCCTCCCGGAGTGTCGTTGGGGTAGACGGCGGTTTGGTTGTTTGCGATACCGACACTGCCTTTTGGCACAAACGAGCGAGGTGTGACGTGTCTAGGTGCACGTATTTGCTCGGGTAGCTCTGCTAGAAATGCAAAGCCAGGGGCAAAACCAATCGCACACACTGAGTAAATCGTACTGGTGTGGTACATGACTATGTCTTCTCGAGACAACGACAGCCAGGCTTCTAGTGCGAGCAAGTCTGGAGCAACTTCTTCACCATAATAGGTGGGCAACATAATAGGCCCACCTAACGTGTCCTCATCAATCTCATCTTTGGCAGAAATACCCTCTACGAACTGAATGATCTGGTTGGCAGAGCAGCGAATCGGATGAAACTCAATAAGTAGCGTTGTGTAGGAGGGGGTGCAGTTGGTAATTGAGCCTGAAAACGCTTGCTCTAGCTGATTGGCGATACTGGCAATTTTCGTAGGAAGGGACGTATCTATACGGCTAGCAAAGGTTAACAGCAGTGCCGATTCACTCACTTGCTCTATAGACGGCGTCTTCATGATCTAGCCTTAGCTTCAGTCTGAGCGATACGCTGTTTTAACTGACTTGCTACTTTTATAGACGCTTGGTTATCACCGTGGACGCAAAGTGTATCTGGCGCTAGAAGTAATGACTCACCTTCTATGGTGGTGATTGGGCGCTGTGACAGAAAAGCATCAGCTTGTGACAATATTTCGTCAGGCTGGTGAAGGACGGCGTTGTCGAGCTGACGAGGCGCAAGGCGACCAGAGCTCAGATACCGACGATCGGCAAATGCCTCCATAATCAAAGCAACCCCTTGCTCATCAGCAAGAGAGCGATAAGTGTTAGCTTCTGCGGTGTCCAATATCATCAAAGGCAACTCTAGCGTATGAGCGGCCTGCAACACAGCATCAAATACAGAAGCAGATGCCATCATATCGTTGTAAAGCGCGCCATGAGGTTTTATGTACTCGACGCAGGTTTGATGATGCTTTGTAACTGCTTGTAACGCACCTACCTGATACAGGATAGAGTGAGTAATGGACTCACCAGCCATGGCAAGACTGCGCCTGCCAAATCCTTGTAAATCTGGATAACCCGGATGTGCTCCTATGGTGACGTCATGTGCTTTGCAAAGTTGAACGGTTTGCGACATGTGGTCGGGGTCGGATGCATGAAAGCCACAAGCGATGTTTGCCATATCGAGAAGTGGGATCAGTTCGCTGTCACATCCCATATTCCATTGACCAAAGCTTTCACCAACGTCCCCATTTAACTTCATCATAGGATAATTTCCTTTTATCAGAGATAGTTAAATTATGAAGTGGTGTTTGTGTTTTTACAATTCGTGGACGGTAGGTTTGTGAGGTATTAGATAGCAGACAAAAAAAATCGCGGCATAGCCGGGGGACCATACCGCGGGTGTCAATGACACCTTCGCTTGCTGCCGGAGTGATGTGGTCGCCCACATCACCTCTGGAATTTCGATTAACAGGAGCAGGTTGCTCTGTTGGTATTAACTATAAATAACTCGACTTAATTTCCTTATAAAAATAACGGCAAGTTACCATGAAGATTGCGACAGTTTTATTGGGTCCAGTTAAGATGTTGAAAATATGAACTTTTATTTAAATTTAGTTTTTGTGGGTGTCATTGTTTTGTCACGATAAAAGTTTTTTAGATGACATTTTGACGTAATTGACGGACATATTTTGACAAATAATACGTTTGCAATCCGGCCTAAATTGACGTAGCGCAATGCGCAAAATAAGCTTGCAACTATAAAATGACTGTTAATGTTAATATTTCTCATTACCAATCATAGTTTGGGTGAATTGAATGAAACTTGCTGATTTGAACATCGGAAGCAGTGGCAAGATTACTGCGCTAACTGGGCTATCGAGTGACGTCCGTAAAAAATTGATGGTAATGGGGTTGTTACCAAACACAGAAGTAAAAGTGATTCGTCGTGCTCCTATGGGCGACCCATTGCAGATCGAAGTGCGTGGTGTGTCACTAGCAGTTCGCAACAATATTGCTCAATCAATAGAAGTGGAGTCATTGTGATGAACTACACCATCCTTACTGTTGGTAATCCTAATAGTGGTAAAACAACGCTATTCAATGGCCTAACAGGTGCTAAGCAGCAAGTCGGTAACTGGGCTGGCGTAACAGTGGAGAAGAAAACGGGTCAGTACAGCCATGCCGGTGACCAATTTCAATTAACGGACCTACCTGGTATCTATGCACTGGATAGCGGAAATGATGGCAACAGTATTGATGAGTCTATTGCTTCTCGCGCGGTACTGACTCATCCAGCAGACCTTATTATCAATGTTGTCGACGCGACAAGCCTTGAGCGCAGTCTCTACATGACGCTGCAGCTTCGTGAGCTGGGTCGTCCGATGGTCGTTGTGCTTAACAAAATGGATGCGTTAAAGCGCGAACGTATCAAGCTGGATGTCGCTGGCTTAGAAAAAGCACTTGGCTGCCCAGTGCTCACGCTTTCTGCGACTGACAAAGATCAGGTAAGAGCCCTGAAAGAGCGTTTGCATAAAACGGTTGTGCAAGGTCTTACTCTCGATGCACTTGCGATTAACTACGGCTCTGACATGGAACAGGCGATCGCAAAAGTTGAGCCGACCTTTGCTGGTGAGTCAGTGAGCTCTCGCGCTTTGGCGATTCGAGCGCTAGAAAATGATGTTATGGTGCTGAACTCACTCACCTCAGAGCAGAGAGATGAGATCGAGCTGGCATCAAACCAAGCAGAGATCGACATTGACCTTCAAGTGGCAGATACCAAGTACACCTTCTTGCATGAGCAGTGCAAAAAGCTTCGCCGCAGCGAGGGTAAACTGAGCCGAAGCTTTACCGAAAAAGTAGATGGCTTCATCCTAAATAAATGGGTTGGTGTGCCTTTCTTCTTCGTGGTCATGTATCTCATGTTTATGTTCTCCATTAACATTGGCAGTGCTTTCATCGACTTCTTTGATATCGGTGTTGGCGCACTTCTTGTTGATGGCGGACACTACCTTCTTGATGACCACCTTCCAGTTTGGCTTGTTACTCTGATTGCTGATGGTGTCGGCGGTGGTATCCAAACCGTGGCGACCTTTATTCCAGTGATTGCCGCGCTTTATCTGTTCTTGGCGGTGCTAGAGAGCTCTGGTTATATGTCACGAGCGGCGTTTGTACTTGATAAAGTCATGCAGAAAATTGGTCTGCCAGGCAAAGCGTTTGTGCCTCTTGTGCTTGGCTTTGGTTGTAACGTGCCTTCGATTATGGCGACACGCACATTGGATCAAGAGCGTGAGCGTAAACTCGCCGCTTCTATGGCTCCATTTATGTCATGTGGCGCGAGACTGCCTGTATACGCTCTGTTTGCAGCTGCATTCTTCCCAGAAAGTGGTCAGAACGTAGTATTTGCTCTTTACCTTTTAGGTATTGTTGCAGCCGTCTTTACTGGTTTGGTGTTAAAGCACACGATTTACCCGGGCTCGAGCGATAGCCTAGTGATGGAAATGCCTGACTATGAGCTACCAACTTTCCAGAATGTGATGATTAAGACCTGGCAGAAGCTAAAGCGCTTTGTACTCGGTGCCGGTAAAACCATCGTTGTGGTTGTGACCATTCTTAGCTTCCTAAACTCAGTGGGTACAGATGGCAGTTTTGGTAACCAAGATAGCGAGAACTCAGTACTGTCAAAAGCAGCACAAGTCGTCACTCCTGTTTTTGCTCCTATGGGTGTTCAACAAGACAACTGGCCGGCGACAGTGGGTATTATCACGGGTATCTTTGCCAAAGAAGCAGTCGTCGGTACGCTAAACAGCCTTTACACCTCTAGTGAGGGTGAAGAGGGCGAATATGATCTACTGGGTAGCCTTCAAGAGGCTGTTGAGTCGATTCCTGCGAACCTGGCGGATCTCAGCTACTCAGACCCACTGGGTGTCGATGTCGGTGATCTGTCTGATTCTTCGGCAGTAGCAGAAGACCAAGAGGTAGATAGCTCGATCTTTGGTAACCTTAAAGGCTACTTCGTGACCAGTAACGCAGCGTTTGCTTACTTGATCTTCATCTTGCTCTACACTCCATGTGTTGCGGCTATGGGCGCTTACGTGAAAGAGTTTGGACAGAAGTACGCGCGCTTTATTGCAGTATGGACCATGGGACTTGCCTACGGTGGTGCAACGCTGTACTACCAAGTCACTCACTTCGCTCTTCACCCGATGACGAGTGCTGTGTGGATCGTTGCAATCTTGGCAGCGGGCGCATTGGTGTGGAAACTGCTTAAGAACCAAGGCAAAAAGCAGGCACAAATGGAGATGCAAACGGCATGATTCTATCTGATTTGAAAGCGTATATTGAAGCGAACCCAGCCGTAAACCGACAAGAGCTAGCAAAGCAGTTCTCGCTCAGCGAAGACGGAGTTGATGCCATGCTTGCGGTCTGGATTCGAAAAGGAAAGCTTTCAAGGACGGAAGATTGTGATAAGAAAGGCCAGGTGATGCGCGTGCGATATCATGTGAATCAAGCCAATGCTTTATCACTGAGTGTTAAAATGTAGTCACTAAAAAGCTCCGATTTTGTCGGAGCTTTTCTTTTCTTGAACAGCCAGCTATTAGTCAATCACGCGCTTATAAAAAGCTCACTTTCCGCGAGCTGCGACTGAATACGTTGAACCAAGCTTTGTTGGTCTTCATCACTGCGATACTCACCCTTGGTGCTTCCCCACAGTGGTCCAGGCCAAGCGATATCATTCTTAAAGCGCGCAATATGATGAACGTGAAGCTGCGGCACCATATTACCCAGTGCGCCAAAATTGAGCTTATCCGGGGTAAATAGGGCCTCTAGAGCACGGTTTACAACCTCAGACTCGATTAGAAACTGCTGCTGTTCCGACATTGGCAGGTGATGCAGCTCAGTTAAGTCTACTTTCTTAGGCACCAAGATAACCCAAGGAACCGAGTCGTCTCTGTGTAGTAGCGCCATACTCAATGGAAATTCACCAAGTAGGCTAGTGTCTTTTGTAAGTTGTGGGTGCAGTTCAAAGCTCATGGTAGGCGCTCATGTCGAAGTAAAAGGGACAAAAAAGGCGAGGTGCTTTCGCATCTCGCCTTCTATTATGAATGGTAATTCAATAAATTACATTCTTTCTAGTGTCTCGATACCCAGTAGCTCAAGACCTTGTTTGATAGTCTTAGCAGTTAGGGCTGCAAGACGTAGACGGCTTTGCTTCACCGCTTCGTCTTCGGCAACTAGGATTGGGCACGCTTCGTAGAAGCTAGAGAATTGACCTGCTAGTTCGAATAGGTAGCTACACATGATGTGAGGCTGACCTTCACGAGCCACTGACTCAACCGCTTCTTCAAATTGTAGAAGCTTAGCAACCAGTGCTTTCTCTTTTTCGTCAGTGATCTTGATGTCGCCAGTAAGCTCATCCATCGACACACCAGCTTTAGCAAATACAGACGCTACACGTGTATACGCATACTGCATGTATGGTGCTGTGTTGCCTTCAAATGCAAGCATGTTGTCCCAGTCAAACACGTAGTCAGTAGTACGGTGCTTAGAAAGGTCTGCGTACTTAACCGCTGCCATTGCAACTGTGTTCGCGATGTTTGCTTTCTCTTCGCTTGCAAGTTCAGGGTTCTTAGACTCGATAAGCGTGTTTGCACGCTCAACCGCTTCATCTAGAAGGTCTGCGAGACGTACCGTGCCGCCAGCACGTGTCTTAAATGGACGGCCATCTTTACCTAGCATCATACCGAATGCGTGGTGCTCAAGCGTTGTTGACTCTGGTACGTAGCCAGCTTTACGAACAATTGTCCACGCTTGCTGTAGGTGCTGATGCTGACGTGAGTCGATGAAGTAAAGTACGCGATCTGCGCCTAGCTGCTCGTAGCGGTACTTAGCACAAGCGATATCAGTAGTGGTGTAAAGGAAGCCGCCGTCACGCTTCTGGATGATAACGCCCATTGGCTCACCATCTTTGTTCTTGTACTCATCAAGGAATACAACTTGCGCGCCGTCATCTTCTACTGCTAGACCTTTTTCTTTTAGATCTTGAACAATGCCTGGCAGCATGTCGTTGTACATGCTTTCGCCCATTACGTCATCGCGAGTCAGTGATACGTTTAGACGGTCGTAGTTACGCTGGTTTTGAATCATAGTGACGTCAACCAGTTTCTTCCACATCTCGCCACAGAACTCATCGCCACCTTGAAGTTTTACAACATAGCCACGTGCGCGCTCGGCAAATTCTGCATCTTCGTCATACAGTTTTTTAGACTCACGGTAAAACGCTTCAAGGTCAGAAAGTTCCATAGAGACTTCGCCAGACTCTTGTTGTACGCGCTCTAGGTTTGCGATAAGCATACCGAACTGAGTACCCCAGTCGCCGATATGGTTTGCACGAATCACTTTGTGACCCAAAAACTCTAGCGTGCGAACAACCGCATCACCGATGATGGTTGAGCGCAGGTGACCAACGTGCATTTCTTTAGCAACGTTTGGTGCTGAGTAGTCAGCAACGATCGTTTGCTGCTCTTGAGAAGCCACACCTAGGCGAGAGTCAGCCAGAGCCTCGTCTGCTTGCTGCGCTAGGAACTCTTCACTTAGGAAGATGTTGATAAAGCCAGGACCAGCAATTTCTGTTTTGCTTGCAATTCCATCTAGGTCCAAAACATCCAGAACTTTTTGCGCGAATTCTCGTGGATTAGTACCCAACTTCTTAGCAACGCCCATTACACCGTTTGCTTGGTAGTCACCAAACTGTGGCTTTGCAGATTGGCGAACAGCCGCAGGACTGCCTGCAGGTGCGCCAGCGGCTTCTAGAGCCTGAGATACTTTGTCGTTGATCAGTGCTTGGATATTCACACGCATTTCCTTCAAAACTTGGCTTCAATTCTTGGAATTGGATTTAATCTAGTAAATTGGCGCACATAATAGCAACTTTAACGCCGCTGACCTAGGGGGAAAGTTTGTATTTTTTCTGATTCTAGCTCAATCCTGCTACTATTTGGCGTTTGATGATCAAAGTGAGCACGAATAAATGCAACAAACCCTGATAGAAAAAGGCCTAGTGCCTTCTGCAATGTTGAATAAAATCGATGATTTTCTGGATAATATTCAGGCTTTATGCAGCCTGTTAGCTATCGATTTATCTGCTTATCAGGCGGATCATATTGCTTTGCGTATTAACGATGCTGAGCTAGCAAAAGCGGCGCATCAAGCATGGTTAGAATATGGGAAAGTGATCTCCGAGGCGCAGATCAACGGTCGTCCAATTATCGTGCTTGAGTTCGATAACGCTGTTCAAAGTCATGGATGGTCGATTGAATGTCTAGAATTGCCTTACCCTGCGATTGGTAAAACACACCCAGTAGAGGATTGGGAACATGTTGAATTTGTGGTGCCATCAAATGCGCTGACCGCTGAGGCTTTTTTGCAAGATCTCTATAAGCTGTTTCCGAACCTTGAGCGTCAGCTTGAGCAAGCGAAACAACAAGGGGTGAAGGTGAAGTTATCGAGCCCGAAAGGAGAAGGTGAGCGTCTGGCTAACCCAACGGTCGCGTTTAAATTCAATAACATCTGCATCAAGCTCCACCCTCACAGTTTGAAAAACATCGTCGCTTCAGAACACGAATAAGTGACTCCGCTCTTAATCTGACATCCTAGTGAAAAAGGTTACTTGCGTGGTTAACAGTTAAACAGGGTAAAGACACCTTCATACCAATGAACGCGCGTCGGCAAGCTACAATTGAAGAATGTATTCAGATTGTAAGGAAACGACGCGTGAATCTAAACAAGGTGGTTGGTGATAGTACAAGGCTTATTGGTATTGCGGCGATGTTGTCTTGCTTGCCAGTGGCTCTTCATGCCAAAGAATTTGACTTCGATAACCCTCAATGTGATGTCAAAGCATCTCGCAGTGTTACCAACGATCATCTCACTCTTAACCTCAACTTCTGTAATCAACTAACACTTCACGACGGCCAGCAAGCCAAATGGACCGATTCACGCATTCAGCCCTATTTGTCCGCATCAAAACGCTGGCTAGAGGTCATTCTTGCTGTGGATGGGGTCGATCAGCACAGCCTTGATATTGACTTCTACGTGGTGCCTATGGATAACGCCAACGGTATGGCGGGGCCAGAGGCTGAAATTGACGTTAATTGGCGTTTAATCCCAACCGAAGGCTCGGTATTTATTGGCAGTCACACCTACGAACCTGGCTTTGATCAGGTGGAGTTCAATGCCAATATTCTGCATGAAATGGGGCATGTGTTTGGCATCGGTGCGTATTCGATGGATTACACACGTCATGATGGGCAGCTCGGTAAGGTGTTCATGGTGCGCGATAGTCAAGCGGTAAAACGTTTTAATGAGCAATACAAAGTGGACTATCGTGAGCTGCCAATCAGTGATGACGGTGGGCATCTTTACGACTCTAAGTGGAGTGAAGACAAAAAACGCTACGATAAGAATGGTCGCCCAGTGCCAGACATGAGTGCAGAGTTGATGGCAAATGGCAACCTGATAGGTCCGGTGACATTGGGGATGCTCGATGACTTAGGCTATCAGGTCGATTACTCGAAAGGTGATACCTACCAGTAAATGTCGACGCTATGAAAGAGAAAAAGCCCTTCATGCCAAGATGAGAAGGGCTTTTTAATCTAATGAAATCAGATAGGTATTTACAAGATTACTGTTTTGTTTCCGTAGACGAATACGTGATCGTTAACCACTTTATTGAGCGCCTTAGATAGGACATTCTTCTCTACGTCACGACCTGCTTGTGCCATATCAGCAGCGCTGAAGTTGTGGTCGACAGGAATAACGTCTTGCTTAATGATCGGACCTTCATCCAAGTCGTTGGTAACAAAGTGAGCGGTCGCACCAATGATCTTAACGCCGCGATCATACGCTTGCTGATAAGGTTTCGCGCCGATAAAGGCAGGCAAGAAACTGTGGTGGATGTTAATGATCTTGTGATGGTACTTCTCAACGAAAGTCGGCGTCAGTACGCGCATGTACTTAGCTAACACTAGGTAGTCTGCTTCGTATTGGTCAATGGCTTCCAACATTTTTGCTTCGTGCTCTTCGCGGCTAAGACCTTCGTGAGACACACAGTGATACGGAATATCAAACTTCTCTGTTAATCCCTGGAGGATGTCGTAGTTGCCGATAACTGCCGCGATCTCGACGTCTAGGCTGCCATCGAAGTTTTTCATCAGGATATCACCAAGACAATGTGCTTCTTTGGTCACTAAGATCACGATGCGTTTACGAGATGAATCTACCAGTCTGCGTTTAGTGCCTTCAGGAAGGGCGTGGTCTAGGTCTGCTAAGAAGGTCTCGTCATTGAAGTAACCTTCAAGCTCGGTACGCATAAAGAAATGACCGCTGGTGTTATCCACAAATTCGTTGTTGTGAATAATGTTTAGCTGGTGTTTGTAACAGATGTTAGTGATCTTTGAGATCAAACCTGGCGCATCGTTGCAATGCGTCAATAAGGTCTTCTTTTCCATGATTTACTGCTTCCGTGAAAATGTCATTCATACCTCGTGGTCACTCAAACTATTTATTTGGTGTGTCAGTGATTATGCAACTCAATGAAAGGCATTGGAGGTTTGCTCACTCGAGGATTTAATCTTTGCTGCGTGTTATTAAGGTTGTACGCAATATAACCGACATTATTAATCTATTCTGAGCAAGGTTTCAACAAAAGAAGTCTGCCGCGCTAGTGACAAAGGCTCTAGCAAGCCAGATTTCGATGTAATCTAGCAGCCCTAACCCCTATCAAATCGGTTTTTTAACTGCTGTTGGTTTGGGTATACTACCCCCATTCTTTATTAGCAGTGGTACCAAATGGGTTCACGAACAATCACCAAAGCGTTTGCCTCTGATGGTGCGCTAGGGCAGGTCATACCGGGGTTTCAACCACGCCAACCGCAGCTGGATATGGCGAATGCCGTTGATGAAGCTATTGAGCATCAAACGCAGCTGGTTGTCGAGGCGGGCACAGGTACGGGTAAGACATTTGCTTATCTCGTTCCTGCGTTACTGAGTGGAAAAAAGACGATCATCAGTACCGGCTCGAAAAACCTGCAGGAGCAGCTGTTCCACCGAGATCTGCCTTTGATGGTTGAAGCTTTGGGCTTTCATGGAAAAGTGTCACTGCTGAAAGGTCGTTCTAACTATTTGTGTTTGGATAGGCTGAGTCGACAAATGGTCGAAAGCCACACTACTGAAACGCAAACTGATCTGCTTTCCCAACTGGTTAAAGTGCGAACCTGGTCTTCGGAGACCAAGTCAGGCGATTTAGGTGAGTGCGATGCCATTGCTGAAGACAGCCCAATCATTCCGACCATTACCTCAACCAATGACAATTGCCTAGGCAAAGAGTGTCCGAGTTACGAGGATTGCTTTGTACTCAAGGCAAGAAGGCGAGCGCTTGATTCTGATGTTGTGGTCGTGAACCATCACTTGTTTATGGCGGACTTGGCGATCAAAGAGACTGGCTTTGGTGAACTGATACCAGAAGCTGACGTGTTTATCTTCGATGAAGCTCACCAGATCCCTGATATTGCTAGTCAGTACTTTGGACAATCAGTTTCTAGCCGACAGATCCAAGATCTGTGTAAGGACATTGAGATAGGCTATCGCACTGAAGCGAGAGATATGCGTCAACTGCAAAAAGCAGGGGAACGTCTCTCTCAAGCAGCGATGGATATGAGAATTGTGCTTGGTGATACCGGTTTTCGCGGTAACTGGCGAGATGCAATCGCTTCGCCAAGTATTAAGCGTGAGATGGAAAGACTCACAGATGCTTTGGACTTCGTGATTGATGTACTCAAGCTTGCCCTTGGCCGTAGTCAACTTCTCGATACTGCATTTGAGCGCGCGAACCTCGTAAAGGGCAGAATCGAGCGAGTCTGTGATGTGACGATTACCGGCTACTCCTACTGGTATGACACATCACCGCGCCATTTCAGTTTGCATATCACCCCTTTAACGGTGGCCGATAAGTTTCATGAGCAGGTTGAGATGAAAGGGGGCGCTTGGATATTTACCTCCGCCACACTCGCTGTATCGGATGATTTTGGTCACTTCACCTCTCGATTGGGCTTGGTGCCCAAACAGCAGTTTTCATTACCAAGTCCGTTTGATTATCCAAGCCAAGCAAGGCTCTGTGTGCCTCGTTACTTGCCAGAGCCAAACAGTAATGGTCTGGCTGATAAGCTGGTGAGAATGCTTACCCCTGTTATTGAGCAAAACCAAGGGCGCTGTTTCTTTTTGTGCACGTCGCACAGCATGATGCGGGAGCTTGGGGAGAAGTTCCGAGAGACACTATCACTGCCAGTATTATTGCAGGGGGAAACCAGTAAGCAGAAAACCCTGGCTGAGTTTATGGAGCTTGGGAACGCCTTGCTGGTGGCAACAGGGGCGTTCTGGGAAGGAATAGATGTTAGAGGTGACACCTTGAGCTGTGTTATCATCGACAAATTACCGTTTACCGCACCGGATGATCCGTTACTTAAAGCACGGATCGAGGATTGTAAACTGCAAGGGGGAGACCCATTTCAGCAGGTTCAGATCCCCGATGCGGTGATTACGCTCAAGCAGGGCGTTGGACGTTTGATACGCGATCAAAAAGATCGTGGCGCACTGATTATTTGCGATAACCGATTAGTGACCAGAGACTATGGAGCGACCTTCTTATCCAGTCTCCCGCCGATTCCCCGTACTCGAGACTTGGGTGTGATTAAAACGTTTTTAGCACAAGGCGAAGCACCGAGTGCAGCAGAAGAACAAATTGAGAAATAAATGACTTACAAAATCTTAGCTATCGATACCGCAACAGAAAACTGCTCAGTAGCGCTTCTAGTTGGCGACAAGACATACTCACGCAGTGAACTCGCGCCGCGCGACCACACTAAGAAAGTACTGCCAATGGTAGATGAACTGCTGAAAGAGGCAGATCTAACCTTGACTGATCTTGATGCGCTTGCGTTTGCACGTGGTCCAGGTAGCTTTACTGGTGTGCGTATTTGTATTGGTATCGCGCAAGGTTTGGGTTTTGGTGCAGATCTGCCGATGATCGGCATTTCGACATTAAAAGCGATGGCGCAAGGGGCCTATCGTATCGCCCAAGCAACTAACGTAGCGAGTGCTATCGATGCACGTATGAACGAAGTGTATTGGGGTCGTTTTGAGCGTCTAGAGTCAGGAGATTGGCAAGAGGTCGATCAAGAGCAAGTCATTCCGCCGAGTGTTCTTGTCGAAAATATCGTGGCAGACGAGCATACATGGACAACCGCTGGTACAGGTTGGGATGCATACTCAGAACCACTATCAACACTGGCGATCACCACTCAAGCTTCAGAGGTTCTCTACCCAGAGGCACAGGATATTGCTTATCTCGCTCAGTTCGAGTTAGCAAAGGGCAACACAGTCCCAGCTGAAGAAGCTAGCCCAGTTTATTTGCGTGATACTGTTGCATGGAAAAAGCTGCCAGGCAGAGAGTAACGAAGGAGAGGGCTAGTCCACAGCACTAGCCCAACTTGATTATGGTCTCGATTAACGGCTTACCTTCCATACCCAATCAGCGCAAGACACAGAAAGCCAATGCAAAAAAGGCAGTGTCAAAAGCGTCTACATCTCAATCTTCGCAGTCAACCAGCCAATCGACGCAGGTCACGAAAGTGGCGCAAGCGGTCGCGCATTCAGTAAAGCATTTATCCGATGCTGACATGGCAAAGGCTCAGGTTCAGTATGATCTCCCGGAGGGTCGATCGAAAAAGGCTCTGGAAGAGTATATGAATGTTATGAATCGAGCCAAAAGAGAGGAACTCGAACAGTTGCTTGGTGTCGATATCTATATATGATAATAAGAGTTATTTGCTTTAACTGTAACTTGCTTTAATTAAGGTATCCCCATTTATGAAAACACTCCTGAAACTCAGTAGTATTGTGGCGTTAAGTGCCATTTTGAGTGCCTGTGGCAGCCTTCCTGACACCTTAGCGACCAACAACGAGAATGTGGTTGCTACTTATCAAGGTGTCCTTGATACCAATGACAAGACCGAGGTGCGTTTGGGTGGAGTGATAGACACGGTAAAAAATCTCGCCGATAGAACTCGCATCGAAGTTGTTAACCTACCTATTGACAAGTATGGCAAGCCAGATATTAGTGAAGAGCCAAATGGACGCTTCATTGCCTATGTAGACGGGTTTGTTGACCCTATCACCTACGCGCAAGGGCGTTTAGTCACCTTTGGCGGTTACAAAGATGGTATGGAGCGCGGGCGCATTGGCGAATATGAAGGTGACTTCCCGGTTATTAATGCCTATGGTAATTACCTGTGGCGAGTTGAAGAACGCTTAATCATTAATCGCGACTTTGGCAGCTATGGGTCATGCTGGGGCTACTATTGCGATGGTTTCTATTATCACAGCGGACCAAGCACTGGTCGAGTGATCAAAGAGGTTAAATAGGATTGGATTCCACCTTTAAAGAAAAATCGCTCAAGATAGACGACAGGACGATAGCCTACCTTGAACGCGAAGCCAGAAAAACGACCGCCAAGACGGTCGTTTTTATTCATGGTTGGATGGACAATGCGGCCAGTTTTCATGCTTTACTTGCGCTGATTGAGAAACAATCGCCCGATTGGCGTGTTGTCGCCATAGACTTACCTGGGCATGGACACTCTTCCCACAAGAGTCCGCATCATTTCTATAACTTTCACGACTATATTGATGATCTTCACCGCATATTGATTAAACTTCACGCAGTCGATGTGTTTCTAGTGGGGCATTCACTTGGTGCATTGATCGCAAGTTGCTATAGTGCTGCCTTTCCTGAAAAAGTCTCAGGTTTAGTTCAAATCGAAGCGCATATCCCTTTATCTGAATCACCTCAGCTAAGTGCTGAACGCTTAAGAAAAGGCATTGAAAGCCGCGAGCGCTGGCGTGGTAAAACCGCTAAAGCTATTCCTTCGAAACAAGACGCGATTAACATGCGGATCAGAGCAACAAAACTTTCTGAGTCTGCCGTGTTGCCGATCGTAGAGCGCGATCTTCGTTGTGAGCAGGGTAAATGGTATTGGCGTCATGACAGCAAGCTCAAATGCGAGTCTGTCTATCGAATGGCGGAGCAGAATGCCCTGGCGATCGTCGATGCTATTCAAACACCTCACTTGGTGATTTTGGGCGAGCGCGGTTATGCCTATCTTCAACATAAAGAGCGTTTAGCGATGTTGCCCAAAGCACAAATTGAGTGGGTAGCGGGTGACCATCATTGTCATCTTGAGTCGCCAGAAAGTGTATTTGAACTAATACTTGGACTAGTTAACAAAAATTAAACAAGTGTTTGAGTCTTTCGTGCGCTAACTGGTCTGCTGTGTTGTAATAGCAGGAATAATAAAACATTCATAGTCCCATAAAGTGTTAACAATATTTTAAAACAACACTGAAATCTGCCTACGGCTATGAAACGGAAGAGTGACCTTACACGCAAGGAGTAGAATTGTGGATAAACCTTGGCTTTCTCGATACCCAAGTGACGTGCCTGAGCACATCAATCCGGATCAGTACCCTTCTCTAGTTGAGATGTTCGAACAGTCGGTTCATAAATTTGCAGACCAACCTGCGTTTGTGAACATGGGCTCAGTCATGACGTTCCGTAAGTTGGAAGAGCGTAGCCGAGCGTTTGCGGCGTACCTGCAAAATGAACTCAAGTTGCAAAAAGGCGATCGCGTTGCGATCATGATGCCAAACTTGCTGCAATACCCAATTGCGCTATTTGGTGTGCTTAGAGCCGGCCTTATTGCGGTCAACGTAAACCCACTTTATACCCCTCGTGAACTAGAGCATCAGCTGAATGATGCCGATGCGAAAGCTATCGTTATCGTGTCTAACTTTGCTAACACTCTAGAGCAGGTTGTAGATAAGACGCCGATCAAGCACGTGGTGCTGACCAGCCTAGGACAAATGCTGCCAACAGCGAAAGGGACGATTGTTGATTTCGTTGTGAAGTACGTAAAGGGCATGGTGCCTAAGTACGACTTACCAGGCGCGATTTCTTTTAAGAAGGCACTCCATAAAGGTCGCCGCCTACAATACGTCAAGCCCTTTATGACGGGTGATGATATTGCGTTTTTGCAATATACCGGTGGTACGACAGGTGTCGCTAAAGGCGCGATCCTGACTCATCGCAATATGATTGCCAACGTGATGCAGGCGAAGGGCATGTATGCGCCAGTATTGTATGAAGGACGTGAGTTTGTAGTAACGGCACTGCCGCTCTATCACGTATTTGCACTTACAGTGAACTGTCTGCTGTTCATTGAAATGGGTGGTCAAAACCTACTGATTACCAACCCACGTGACATTCCAGGCTTTGTGAAAGAGCTACAAAAATACCCATTCACTGCGATAACCGGGGTAAACACCCTGTTTAATGCTTTGCTTAACAATGAAGATTTCCATGAGTTGGATTTCCGTGGACTAAGGCTGGCAGTGGGCGGTGGTATGGCGGTTCAACGTGCCGTTGCTGAGCAGTGGAAGAAAACCACTGGCTGTTTGCTTTTAGAAGGTTATGGTCTAACGGAGTGCTCGCCTCTCGTTGCCGCTTATCCACATGATTTAGTTGAATATAACGGGTCAATTGGTCTTCCTGTTCCTTCTACAGAAGTACGTATTGTTGATGAAGAAGGCAATCCAGTTGAGGGCGATGGTAAAGGCGAACTCCAGGTTCGTGGCCCTCAGGTGATGCAAGGCTATTGGCAGCGTGCGGAAGCGACCAAAGAGGTGATCAATCAAGAGGGTTGGCTATCAACAGGTGATATTGTTGAGTTCGACGACGAAGGATTTTTGCATATCGTCGACCGCAAGAAAGATATGATTTTGGTGTCGGGCTTCAACGTTTATCCAAATGAAATTGAAGACGTTGTTGCCTTGAATGACAAGGTACTCGAGGTCGCAGCGATTGGTGAGGCGAACGAAGCCTCGGGTGAGATCGTTAAGATTTTCATCGTTAAGAAAGACAACTCTCTGACGAAAGAAGAGGTCATCGAGCATTGTCGTCAACACTTGACGGGCTATAAGATCCCGAAACGCGTTGAATTTAGAGAAGATCTGCCAAAAACCAACGTTGGTAAGATTCTACGTCGCGTGTTGCGCGAAGAAAACGATGCAAAACTGATGAAAACCTCAGAGAAGACAGTTTAAGTTAACGTTTGATTACAATCAGTGCTAAAATGCCAGCCCGCAAAGCTGGCATTTTTTATAAAGAGAGATTGAGTGGAATTCCAAATAGTAACAGAGTTTGCCGAGCTAGAGTCGGTATGCAGCAAGGCTCGAGAATCCGATGTCGTGATGTTGGACACTGAGTTTGTGCGCATTCGTACTTACTACCCAAAGCTTGGATTGATTCAGCTTTATGACGGCGAACAGTTGTCACTTATTGACCCACTTACTATCAGTGATTTCACCCCTTTCATCGAGCTCTTGAAGGACACGTCAGTATTAAAGGTTCTGCACGCTTGCGGCGAAGACCTTGAGGTGTTCGCGAACAGCTTTGATTGCATGCCTTACCCAATGGTGGATACGCAGATCATGGCCGCATTTCTTGGTCACGGTTTATCAACGGGCTTTGCTACTCTTGTTCAAGAGTATCTTGATGTTGAGCTTGATAAGAGTGAATCGCGTGCCGATTGGGTAGCCCGTCCACTGACTGACAAGCAGCTCGATTACGCTGCGGCGGACGTGTACTACCTGTGGCCACTGTACTTTAAGCTATTTGCTAAAGTGGAAGCCAAAGAGTGGTGGGAAGCGGCTCAGCAAGAGTCTGATTTGCTGATGCAAAAGCGCGGCAAAACTCCGAACCCTGAGAAAGCCTATCTAGATATCAAAGGCGCGTGGCAGCTCAAGCGAAAGCAGCTCGCTGTACTGAAACCGCTGGCGACATGGCGCTTCAATGAAGCACTTAAACGTGACTTAGCTTTGAACTTCATTATCAAAGAACAAGAGCTATGGACGGTAGCACGTCATGGCCTGAAAAAGCCAAAACAGATGGAGCAAGAGGGCATCGACCCTAGAGCTATTCGTCGTCATGGTGAACGTATTGCCGCTATCGTCAAGCGTGCGCAGCAAACGCCAGAAGAAGATTATCCAGAGAAAATTGAACGCTTGATGGATTTCCCAAGCTACAAGCAAGTGTTTAAAAAGCTGAAAGACGAAGTGAAGAAGGCGGCTCAGCACAGCGGATTAGCGACAGAGTTTTTAGCGTCCAAAAAGCAGCTTAACCAATACCTTTCTTGGGTTTGGAAGCATCAGCGCGATCCAGCCAAGCTTCCAGATGTGATGCAAGGGTGGCGTCTTGAGCTGTTTGGTCGTCAGCTAGACCAGGTTATGGATGTATAGACTCAGCTAAAAGAAGAAAGGCTCGCGATTGCGAGCCTTTTTTGCATTACTTTTCGTCTTCTGGAAGCTGCACGTTGAGCTCAAGAACCGAAATGTCATCGTCTTTATGTTCGAATGACAAATCCACCATAGACGGATCAACATCGACATATTTCGCGATCACCTTAAGGATATCTTCCTTTAACTGCGGTAAGTAAGACGGAGAAGGCGAGCCTTCACTGCGTCTCTCTGCAACGATGATTTGCAAACGTTCTTTTGCTAGGTTTGCTGAGGTCTTCTTCTGTGGGCGGAAAAACTCAAGTAGAGACATAGCTTACCCCCCGAATAGACGTTTGAAGATACCTTTCTTCTGCTCTGTTAAGAAGCGGAAGTCGACTTGCTCACCGAGTAGACGATCAACGGTGTCTGAGTACGCCATACCTGCATCAGACTCATCATCAAAAATGACTGGCACACCTTTGTTAGAGGCATTGAGTACCGCTTGGCTTTCTGGAATAACACCAAGCAGTGAAATGTGTAGGATCTCTTCCACGTCTTCGACAGACAGCATTTCGCCTTGTGTTACTCGTGCAGGGTTGTAACGAGTTAACAATAGGTGCTGTTTAACCGGCTCTTTGCCTTCTTCAGCGCGGCGAGACTTCGAGTCTAGGATGCCAAGAATGCGGTCTGAGTCGCGAACCGAGGAGACTTCTGGGTTGGTGGTTACAATCGCTTCGTCCGCGAAGTACAGCGCCATCAATGCACCTTGCTCAATACCTGCAGGTGAATCACAGATTACGAAGTCAAAACCCATTTCATCGAGATCGTCCAATACACGACGTACACCGTCTTTGGTCAGCGCATCTTTATCACGAGTTTGTGAGGCAGGTAGGATGAACAGATTATCAGTACGCTTATCTTTGATAAGTGCTTGATTTAGCGTTGCTTCGCCATTGATAACATTGACAAAATCGTAAACCACGCGACGTTCACAACCCATGATAAGGTCTAGGTTACGAAGACCGATATCGAAGTCGATAACGGCCGTTTTCTTGCCTTTTAGTGCCAGTCCTGACGCGATTGCCGCGCTCGAGGTCGTCTTACCTACGCCGCCTTTACCCGACGTTACCACAATAATGCGTGCCATTAATTGTTTTCCTTTAAATTCTAAATCGTGAGGATCTCGAAATCGAGTTGGTCATCGGTCATACCGAATAGCACCTTTTTACCCCAGTATTCACGTTCAATCTGATCGCTGAGCCAGTAGTTTCCTGCTATGGAGACTAGTTCAGCTTGTAAGTCGCTGCAGAGAATTTTTGCATCGCGTGAGCCACTTGCTCCTGCGATTGCTCTGCCTCGTAATGTGCCATGGATATGAATGGTGCCATCGGCGATAACTTCGGCGCCCGCACTCACATGGCTTAATATGACAAGGTCACTGTTTTTAGCATAGATTTGTTGCCCAGATCGAACTGGGTTGCGGACAATTTTGGTTGGTTCCATTTTAGCGGGGGCTTGAGAAGGTGCTTTACTTGCCGTCATGACCGCAAACCCTGCTTCTGACGCGAGGTTTTGCAGGCGCTTATCTTGGCAGCCGGTAACGCCAACAGGAATCATACCTATCTCTTCTACGCCCAGTTTTAGGTCGATAAAGTTAATATCGCCATCTACCTGACTAACATTGATCACCACGGGTGCCGAGGCGAAAAATGTCGGGGCTTGAGAGACTTTTTGTTGTAAAAATTGAACTGCTTTGGAAACATCGTTGTCAGAAAGATGCAACACCGATAAGGTGAAGCTACTGCCTTTCAGATCTGGGGATTGAGACATTGATGATCAAATCCTTGTGCCAATGACATTGCTATTGATTAGGTTATGCCAATGTAAACGTATCTAGAGGTTACTTGGGAATAATCATGTTATATTTCAACATTAGATACAGCAAGCTATCTTGCTCTCAAATGGATAATTAACTCTCAATTTTCCATAAACTAACCGAATTATTTCTTCTACTTGAGAAGATACGTAACGATAAGAGATACAACCATGCTTTGTTCAATCTATAAAAGCACTAAAAAAGACGGGGCATACCTGTACATCGCAAAGAAAGACGACTTTACTCCAGTACCAGAAGCGTTGATGGACATGTTTGGCAGACCTCAGTTTGTCATGGTGGTTAACCTTGCTGGCCGTACGCTGGCGTTGGTCGATGTTGAGAAGGTCAAAACGTCGATTAACGAAGAGGGCTTTTTCTTACAATTACCACCACCGCCAGAAAACTTACTGGATAAATACAAAGAGCAGAAAGCTCAACAGAAATAATCCGACTGCTCAGGGGAGGGCACGGTGAAAAAGATATTGTCACTGATGCTAGGGGCAAGCCTAGCCACAAGCGCAGTCGCGCAACAAAAGGAATCCTTCGAGGAATATGTCGCGGGTCTCAAGCAAGAGGCTCGAGAGCAAGGAATCTCTGAGCAAATCTTAACAGAGGCCTTTGCTGGTGTGGAATATAAGCCCAGAGCGGTGAAAGCCGACCGTAACCAGCCTGAGAAAAGACTGACTTTGGATGAGTACATACCAAGAGCGGTGCCGGATTGGAAAGTGAAGCAAGCGAAAGAGCTTCACAACAAACATTACGCTGAGCTGAAACGCATTGGTGACGAATATGGCGTCCAGCCGCGCTTTATCGTCGCATTGTGGGGCGTTGAAAGTAACTTTGGTCGCTTTACTGGTAACTATCGAGTCATTGATGCGTTATCAACCATGGCGTATGAAGGACGAAGAGAAGCCTTCTTCCGCAGTGAGGCTCTAGCTGCGCTGACCATTCTAGAACAAGGTCATATTGCACCTAAAGACATGAAAGGGTCTTGGGCTGGCGCAATGGGGCAAAGCCAGTTCATGCCGAGTTCGTTCCTGAACTTTGCTGCTGATGGTAATGGCGATGGCAAGAAAGACATCTGGGACAGTGAAGCCGATGTCTTCGCGTCAACCGCTAACTACTTAGCGAAATCTGGCTGGGATGATCAATACACTTGGGGACGACAAGTCAAAGTTCCTAAAGGGTTTTCTCCTGAGCTTCAGGGGCGCGACCCTGAAAAAGGCAAGTTCTTGCAAGAGTGGAGCAAGCTCGGTGTGACACGATACGACGGTCGCCCCTTGCCTCAGCTTGATGAAGACATTAAAGCTTGGCTTATTATGCCTGATGACGAGAATGGTCGAGTTTATTTGGTGTATAACAACTATAACGTGTTGATGAAGTGGAATCGTTCGTATTACTTCGCTTTGGCTGTCAGCCACCTTGCTGACCGAATCGCGATGGATTAACGCTCTCTCTCATTGTACATAAAATGAAAAAGCGCCCATGCACTCAGGCCGCGTGCATGGGCGCTTAGTTTTACTATCTGCTAGCCGGTCACTTTCTCTAAGAAGCTTGCCAGTTCATCAACGGCTTGCCTGTTGGATGACTGAACCGTCACTTCAGTGCCTTTCACTAGCTGCAATGTCTGCAACTTGAACAAATTCTTAGCCGTAGCCGTCTTACCCTTAGACACGATCTCGATATCTTCTGAGTATTTTTTTGCTTCTTTAACGAACTGCGCTGCCGGCCTTGTGTGTAAGCCGCTCTCTGCTGTGATCAATGCGTTTTTCTTATACATGGGGTACATCTCCTCGTTATTCGATTGATTCTCTTCTGAGGTTGTTTGTACCGAACATGCGGTTTGAAATCTGTGACGAAGAAGTAAAGTTGCTAATAGGTAAGAAAGTATCAGTACAAAATGAGAGGGGGTTAACGTTATCTGTATGATTGTAAAGAGGAAAGAGTGTGCGACAAGGGGCGGAGGGATAGTAAGGGAGCGAACTCCCTCACTCATTAAGATTACTTTTTAGCGGTATGAAATTGCTCACAAGCAATCATAGTATTCTCAATCAGACTCGCTACCGTCATTGGGCCAACACCGCCAGGAACTGGAGTAATGAAGCTCGCGTTTTCTTTTGCTACATCGTACTCAACGTCGCCAACCAAGGTGCCATTTTCCAAACGGTTGATACCTACATCGACCACAACAGCGCCTTTCTTGATCCAGTGGCCAGGAACAAAGTTTGGCTTACCAACTGCAACCACGACCACGTCAGCTTGGCGTACATGGCTTTCGAGGTCTTTAGTGAATCGGTGGCATGTCGTCGTAGTGCAGCCTGCTAGCAATAGTTCTAGTGTCATAGGGCGACCCACAATGTTCGATGCACCCACAATCACAGCGTGTTTACCACGAAGTTGAATGTTGTAACGATCAAGGAGAGTGATAATGCCTTTTGGCGTGCACGAGCGTAACTTAGGAATGCGCTGTGCTAATCGACCCACATTATAGGGGTGGAAGCCATCGACATCTTTTTCTGGAATGATGCGCTCTAGTACATGCGTCGTGTCGATACCTGCAGGCAATGGTAGCTGTACCAAGATGCCATCGACTTCAGGGTCATTATTCAGTTCGTCAACAAGGCTCAGAAGCTGTTCTTCTGTTGCGCTAGCAGGCAAGTCGTACGACTTAGACACAAAACCAACTTCTTCACACGCACGGCGTTTGCTACCCACATAAACTTGCGAGGCTGGGTCTTCACCCACTAATACAACCGCTAACCCCGGCGCTCGAAGTCCTGCATCCGTTCTCGCTTTAACACGAGCGGCAACTTCTGAGCGTACAGTTTGAGAAATGAGTTTCCCATCAATGTTTTGAGCAGACATAATTTTCCTTGAGAAAGTTAATTGACTGTTATTTTTGTGTGCATTGTCCCAGAAAACTATTTCAAAAGCTACAACGCAAACGTTTGCATCGGTGGGTTTTTCGTCTTTTGCTGATATGTTGACTTTTTTTTGGGCGTTTAAACCGCTCTAGGCAATAAAGCCATTGATTTACCTCTCCTAACTCGTATAATCCTTTCCCTATAGCGCGCCCTTAGCTCAGCTGGATAGAGCACGTCCCTTCTAAGGATGTGGTCGTAGGTTCGAATCCTACAGGGCGTGCCATTTATTTAGAAAGTCCCGATAATTCAATGAGTTATCGGGACTTTTGCTTTTTAGCGTCACTGTCCCTTTTCACCCCCTTGAGTGGACAGGTATTTGAATTTTGATACCCACGTCGTACTACTCCCTATCCCTAAACTGATAGAAAATACTCCATTCCAGAAGCTCTATAATTCACAAGTTAACTCTGTATACTTAAATATTGCCCAAAGCACATAGTTGAAATGATTTTGTGTGAGTAAGCAAATAATTCCTCCACAACATGAACTCAAATATTTCCACAAGCGACAGAAGAAAGATAAATCAGGTTCAGTTGGAGGAACTGCGTTAGCATGAAGAGTTAATAGTAACCACATGATTTTTATCAACTTTGGCGTGAAGTTACTATGAGTAAGTGCTTGTACATTGTCTTAATCTTTCCTCTCTATACCCATCATTGGATGTTACTCCAGAACGCTCCCTAGGCTTCTTCATTGTTTGGATGGATCGCGGCCTACAAAAGCGATAATCGATTATGTTGCTTTTATTGTATGGTTTGTTTTCATCGGAGACTGAAATCTGCCAGGACTCTATCAATCAATGTCTTTCTCATAAACAGTGAGGAGTATTCAGAGAGATTAAACATGAAAATTTTTAATATTGGCTTATTAGTTATGGCTGTGAACCTGCCAGTCATGGCTCAAGATGGTGTACAAAACGGCAAAGAAATGACGGCTGCTGATGTAGTAGAACAGGTCAAGCAGTACGGAGAATATATAGATTTATTTGCTGAGCAGAAGCGCAGGGGCGAGGAGTTAGACCAAGACAAGGTTAACTTCACTAATGGCGTATCAATGATGTGTATGGTTCTTCATGGTATTCAAGGAGATGAGTTTTACAAGAAAGGACATTTAATTGCAGTGTCTATCAACCAGACCATAAATGGTGTGCCAGAGAATTATATTGAGAACTCTGCGGACACTGCTGCCAATTGGCTCCCTGCATATATGGAGGTGTATAACCTCAACAAAGAGGATGCTGCAAAGTACATGATGAGTGACCTTAGCTGTATGAAGACATTGTAATCATGACGAACAAACTATTGGCACTAATTGCTGTTTTGCTATTCGCCCATCTCGGAACTCAGTTCAAGATGATAGACCAACTGAATTCTATTAGTGGTCGAACTGGTGGATATGACTTAGAAATACTTCAAACACAGAAAAAAATTTATGATTACGTTCGATTCAACCTGTGAGGTTTCATGAGTAAACTCGAGTTACTCAACAGAATCTGTGTACTTCAATTACAAGTTGTTGATGCGGAGGGAGTATAAACGAAGATTACAAAATGAGCTTGAATGCCTGAAGGAGAGGTGTCGAGATACTATCTTGCCTTATATATCAGAATGATTGAAACTAACATGCTAGCTTTTAAACGGAGGAGCTTGCCTTAGCGCCTCTATTGTGGATTGTAGCGATGTTTTTTTAGCATAGTAGCAATAGACTCACCATCAGCAAGATTTCACACAACACTTTTATATATTTCACTTTTCATCCTTATAGGTAGCATAGATTTAACTGCTTCTGTGGCCTTCGAGTCTTGTTAACTGGAGTTCTGCGACGAATTAGTAGATACATGAGCCAACCCAAACAGTGTGCCATTGGCAGTCTTTTAGTTTGGCGAGAGTGTTTGGAATATGAGAAAAGGCTGTGCAGCGGAAGCTCTCAGGGGAGCTTGTTTAATTTTGGTTATCGGCATCAAAAGAGGATGCCGATATTTTTTTATACTGTTTTGAGGCGATGTTGTAGTGACTTAGTCTGACAGATTGTTAGTAAATCGGATGTTACCGAAAGTGTCTCGAACTACGTATCCTCTGTCATCAAATGAGACATTGCCTAGTTGATTGGCGAATACGGGGTAAACCTTCCACTTTTCAAGAGTTACATCGTCTCCGATGCTCTGTCTCCATTTGAGAGCGTAGTCCAGAGAATCGAACACCATGTAGTCGGCTGTGTTCTCCAACAAACTACATTCTTGCGTACTTAGTTCGCTGTAATATTCATGCAGCAGTTCGGAATTGAGCTGATTTGCATGTTGTGCCAATTGATTTGCTTGGTCACGCATTGCCCACATTATTTGATTGTATTGGTCCTTACCTACAGCCATAGATGAAATCTTGATACGTTCAATAAACTTCCCTTGAAGAACATTTTTATTTGAGCACCGTCCAAGCTGAGAATACATCCGTGCATACTCTCTTCCCCAGTCGTAAAACTGTGCGTATTTTCCATCTGGAATAGGGTTATAAATCGAGATTATTTTCCTTCCAACTATGTAACTCGTTGGTTCTTGGTCGATGACATGAGAAGTGTTTGCACATGCAGCTACTGATAATGAGAGCAGTGCTAACAAGGTAGGTTTTATCATGTGGGTTTCAGTTTTCTGGTACATACTGAGTATATAATAACACAAAGCATCTGGGGCTTGGGCAGTCGTACTTATGTGTAAAGTAGACCTTATCGACTAGCATTGCTAAAGCGATTCAAAGTACATATAAGTTCAATCAGACATTAATAATTTTAGGTAACTCTTATGAAAAAACACTTAACTATCTTCTGCCTATTACTACCAAGCGTGACGTTAGCGAAAACTTACACTACAGCTCAGATTAGTTGTCAGCTTGATGAGTATTGGGACCCAACGGAGATTCATAGTTTCATTTATACGGATGATAAAATGGTAAGTTATGGCAGTACCTTTGAGCTAGAAGTCATCAAGCCAATGACGGAAGACGAGAACGGCGTTATAACAATGGAATACAACATTGCTGACAACGGTGATATGTACTTTTGGTCATATGACCCTAGATACAAAACATTTCAATATAAGTTCTTAAAATACAAAGAGAATGGTGAGGTTATGTGGATCGGTACAGGTCAAGAGAACTATAAACGCTGTAAGGCAAACTTTAGTTAGCTTTCGAGTGGGACACTCTTCACAGCTACAGTAGTACTGTCTTACAATCACGTCTCACTCGTGAAGTGACAAGCTATTAAACGCATGAACTGTATGGTTCCTATCGATACTCGCTTCTAAGGGGGGGCGTAGGTTCGAATCGGGTGTGCCATTTTCTCCCTCTTTTTTCTATCAGGCTTTCTCAAGTCGACCTCATCACTAGTTTAAAACAAAGTCACTATCGCGTATTTGTCGTTTAGTCTTCGTATTTTGTCTGCATCCAATTGCCTTAAGAACTGATTAGCATCTTCTGACAATATCAATGTTTTACTGTTACTTTTGAAATGATATAACATAACGATTATTGTTATTATCCTAGTGCTTACAAGACAGCACTGCTCTAATTTCAAGAGATTCATTCTATGCGGCGTTATTTTTCTTTACTGCTCCTTGTGCTTTTCTCTGCCTTCTCTCACGCACACCCTCATTCATGGATCGGCAATGAATTGAAGGTAAACGGTGACGGCACTGAAGTAGAGAGTTTGACGATGACATGGACCTTTGACCCATTCTCAAGTGCGTATGCGCTTGATGGGGATTTCTCGGTTTTTGATAATGAGGAGAGTGCTCATAAGGAAGCGTTAAGATTGATGCGGAATCTATTGAACACTCACTACTTTACCTACCTGTATACGAATAACGCACCACTGAAATTTAGACTTCCCGAAGTGTATTCACTGAGCAGGCAAGGGCGGCGAATGGTGCTGAACTTTACCCTGCCGTTATCGAGAAACGTAGATTTGACCAAGGAAGAGTTGGATATCCAAGTGTTTGATAACACTTATTACATCGATATTTCTTGGCAAAATAGATCGACTATTTCTTTAGGGGAAACCCTCAATCCACACTGTCAGTACGAGTTAATCACGCCAACCCCTTCTCAAGACATCATTGATTATGCGATGTCGCTTGGTGTCGATGATGTTGGTGATGATGATCTCGGCAGTCACTTTAGCCAAAGAGTGAGTCTATCCTGTGGATCATAGCGCAAAGCAACGCTGGTTTTTTTTTGTTGGTGCCGCACTGTTATTGATTGTGGTGGTCAGCGTCGTGAACGAGCTGAATGTTATCAGGCAGTACTTAGTCACTACGCAAAGAACGTTGCTTTCAGGCTTATCTGACTATTTCGATCTTATTGATACAGGCGACAGAACGGCTCTAGTACTGACGTGTTTGTTTACTTTTGTGTACGGTTTTGTTCATTCCCTTGGTCCAGGACATGGTAAAAGCGCAGTAGTTTTTCTTGTATCAGCAGAGTCGATCAGCAAGCCAAAGATTGTCGGTACTTGCTTGCTACTTAATGTGATGCAAGGTGTGGTCACTGCAGGCGTCGTAATTGCCGCGAACCAAGTATTATCGTTAGGCTATCGGCAGTCACTCGGCTACGTATCTTCAATCAATCAATGGGTTGGCGTTGCCATGAAGTTATTTGGTGGGTACTTACTCGTATTGCTCATCGTGGCATTGATAAAGCAGTGGCTTCGCTCTAATGCGAAGGAGACCACCAGTACGCCTAGCGAACAGTCGTCACTAGTAGGGCTCTTCTTGTATGGACTTAGACCATGCACGAGCACGTCGCTTATCGCGCTATTTACGTTGCTTTGGTTTAACTGGAGCTTGGCCGCAGCTCTTGTTGTTTGCAGTTTTTTGGGAAGCTTTCTCGCTTTAGTCGTCGTGGTCTTTACCAGTCGCAAAGTGCTGGATTACTCCTCTGAGCGCTTTTCTGCATCGACACAAGCGCCACAGCGCTGTTTCTGGCGCGATGCAAGCAAACGAGTTTTGCTGGCGACGTTTTATTTACTGGTAGGGTGGGTATTTTGGACCACGGGTCACCTTCAGGTCTCGCCGATATTGTGATTAAACGTCAATAACATTGTGCATCAATCTCAAGCTCTATAGAATGCGCGGGTCTTCATCTTGATAAAGAGAACTCGTGATGTCTTTTTCTAAACTCGGCTTAAGCCAACCTATTCTTGATGCAGTAGCATCGCTTGGCTACCAAAAGCCAACCACGATTCAAACGAAAGCGATCCCGATTGTCCTAAAAGGTGAAAACCTGATTGCGGCGGCGCAAACTGGCACGGGTAAAACCGCAAGCTTTGTTTTGCCGATTCTTGAAATGCTGAGCCAAGGTGAAACGCAGCGTAAAAAACGCGCGCGTGCGATTATCCTCACTCCAACCCGTGAACTCGCACTGCAGGTTAATCAAAGCATTGAGGCTTACGCACAACATTTATCACTTAAGTCGATGGCCATGTTTGGTGGTGTTGATTACGCGCCGCAGAAGCAAGCTCTGATTGATGGTGTGGATATTGTTGTGGCCACGCCGGGTCGTTTGATTGACCTTTATGGTCAGCGCGCTATTCATTTTGATGAGCTGCAAGTTTTAGTGCTGGATGAAGCCGATAAGATGCTTGATATGGGCTTTATCGATGCCATCAACAAAATCATCGCTCGTGTACCAGAAGATGCACAGAACCTTTTGTTCTCTGCCACGCTTTCGAATCCAGTTAGGGAGTTAGCGAGATCGGCGATTCGCGATCCGGAAGAGATCTCGATTACCAAACATAGTGCCTCGAAAAGCAACATCAAGCAGTGGATCGTGACCGTCGATAAAGATATGAAGTCATCGTTACTTAGCCACATGTTGCAAACTAACGATTGGAAGCAGGCGTTGATTTTTATCGAGACCAAACACGGTGCGGCCAAACTTGTTAGCCAACTAGAGAAACGCGGCATTGCAGCGGAAGCTTTCCACAGTGGGCGTAATCAAAAGGTCCGTCAGCAACTGATTGAGTCGTTTAAAGCAGGTGAGATCCAATATCTAGTCGCAACGGGTGTTGCCGCTCGCGGTATTGATATTGAGAACCTGCCTGTCGTTATCAACTATGATCTCCCGTACCCTGCCGATGAGTATGTGCATCGAATCGGCCGTACCGGTCGCGCTGATGCTGCAGGTGAAGCGGTGTCTCTGGTGTCTAAAGATAACTTCAAGAATCTATGTATGATTGAAAGTCGACTAGGACACCTTCTGGAGCGCGTTGAGATTGAGGGTTTCATCCCGAGAAAACCGGTACCTATCTCTATTCTGAACTATGTGCCGAAGCACAAGCGCGAGCCAAAACAAGATTAATTCCTTCCAAAAGAGAAGACTTTTCACCGCTGTTTACTAGGTTATTGTTATTCCAAGTAAACAGCGGAGGATATGTGCGACGATTTCTCACCATATTCGCTCTTTGTAGCGCATCACAATTCAGTTTTGCTGACGTGTTTGAAGGCTTTCCTGACATCATAGTTTGCGAGGTCGGTCAGCCATATCGCCCGGGTGCTTTAACCCTTTCTGTCGAATATCAGAATGAGAATAAAAGTGTCTATTATCGAAGTAGCGATGGGAAGCAGTTTGTTAAACTGGATAGAAAAGGGTTGGTGTCTGCAGCGAGCAAAAGCACGAAAAATAGTTGTGTGGGACAAACTTTGAGTAGTCTCAAAGCCAAAGGTAAAACGTATTCCTACACGCTTATAGAGTAAGAGCTCCCAGATACTAGGAGCTCTAAAAAGCGGTTAGTCGACTTTCTCAATGAGTAGCGTGATGCCATCAACATCTATCACTTTGACCATAGTGCCCGAGGGCAAAGGCTGGTCACTGTATGCTGACCACGAGGTGTCGCCAAGTTTGATACGGCATTTTCCGCGGTTGATATCTTCTTCTAAAATGGTCGTTTGACCGAGAAGCTGTTTGTCTTTTTGGTTAAGGTCTCGCTGTTGATCGGAGCGTTTATCGACCTTGTGCTGCTTACGCCACCAGAGCCAGGTGAGTGCGAGAGAGAATACACCAAAGCTCACCCATTGTAGCTGCCAGCTGATAGGAACAAACGCCAACACGATACCGACCAGCATCGCGGAGATACCAAGCCACAACATATACCCAGCCGTGCCAAGCAGTTCACCGCAAAGCAGAAGTAATCCTAGTGCTAACCAGTGCCAGTAGTTAACTTGGCTGAGTAATTCAATCACGCTTTATCCTCTTTGTTGCTTGCCTTGGACTGATTAAACATTTCGGCAACGCCAGCAATGGATCCCATTAGCCCCGTCGCCTCTAGTGGTAGCATAATGATCTTGCCATTTTCAGCTTGCCCGATAGATTTCAGAGCATCGGTATAGCCTTGAGCGACGAAGTAGTTGACCGCCTGCATGTCACCCTGTGCAATCGCATTCGATACCATTTCCGTTGCCCTTGCCTCGGCCTCGGCGGCACGTTCGCGAGCCTCTGCTTGAAGTATAGCAGCCTGCTTGTCACCTTCTGCCTTGAGGATCTCCGCTTGTTTCTGACCTTCAGCGCGAAGGATCTCTGCTTGACGAACCCCTTCAGCTTCAAGGATCTCAGCACGTTTGTTACGCTCGGCTTTCATCTGCGCATTCATCGCTGCTGTTAGGTCTGCTGGTGGCTGAACGTCGCGGATTTCAATGCGGGTTACCTTCACACCCCAAGGGTTAGTTGCTTCATCGACGATGGATAGCAGTTTTGTATTGATTGAATCGCGTTGGCTGAGCATTTCATCGAGCTCCATAGAGCCAAGCACGGTACGCATGTTGGTTAGGGTTAGATTGCGGATCGCATGCTCTAGGTCGTTGACTTCATAAGCCGCTTTTGCAGCATCGACAACTTGGACGAAACAGACGGCGTCAATCACGACATTCGCATTGTCCCGTGAGATGACTTCTTGCGGTGGAATGTCCAGTACTCGCTCCATCATGTTGACTTTGTTACCCACACTGTCGATGAAGGGGATGATGAGGTTTAAGCCTGGTTTGAGGGTATGGGTGTAGCGCCCAAATCGTTCTACGGTCCAGTTGTTACCTTGCGGAACGGTTTTTACACCTGCGACGATAAAGACAACGGCAACGAGTATAAACCCGCCAATGGTGATCATTGCATCAATAGCCATGACAATTTCCCTGTATTAAAAATGTACTTCTTCTCAATAGTATACAGTTTAGTTGAGACATTTATGTGTAATGAAGTGTATTTTTGCGATTGATAATTATCAAATGTATCAGCAGTTTATACGCAAGGCTAACCATTGTTGGTCATGCCAATATGATAAAAGGGACCCAAAGGTCCCTTCTATTAATGATGAAATAGTGAGCGGCTAGTAGAGTAGTGAATACAACTGACGGCGGTATTTTGCAGCAATTGGGTTGCCCTGACCTAAAGCCGATAAGATATCCATAAATGACTTTTTAAGATCGCCGTCAAGGGCGTTTAGGTCGCGGCTCAGTGGTGTCCACATAAGCTCAAGCGCTTCTTCGTCACGGTTCACTTGGTGATACTGTAAGGCGAGCTCAGCAACGATCTTAAGGTCTTCAGGGGTGGCTTTTAGAGCCGCTTCAAGAGATTGGATCTCTGGGCTGTCTGCTGCTTGTTTATGGAGTTCAAGTTTGGCTATCAAACTCTTATAGAAATTATCTTTGTACTCCATTGGAATGGTGTTCAGTACCGCTTCCGCTAGATCAAATTGATTGGTTTCCAGTAAACACTGAGCAAGGGCTAATTTGATTTCACCTTTTTGCTTGTATTCATCAGATAAGCTGCCAAGAAGGTTAATCGCAGCTTCGTATTCACCTTGCTGAGATAACTCCAGTGCTTTTCGTGCATTTAACTCATCCTCACTCGGAAGGTGTTTAGCGAGCATTGCCTTTACGGCCTCAATTGGCTGAGGACCACCAAGGCCATCAACAGGTTGGCCGTTCACAAACAGAGCGATCGTTGGTAGCGCTTGTACACCAAACTGACCGGCAATGGCTTGCTGCTCTTCACAGTTAAGTAGTGCTAGGGTAAAAGCGCCTGCGTATTGCTCGGTGAGCGCTTTAAGCGATGGGATAAGCTGAGCGCTTTCTTCACTCATTGGTGCCCAGAAATGGATGAGCACGGGAGCGGTCATTGAGCCTTCTAATACTTGGCGAAAGTTCTGTTCGTTTAAGTCCACAATGGTCGCAGGTTGCATTGCGTGTTCCTTGTTGGTGATTTCTATCGTTATCCTTTCAAGATTGGTATCAATGACAGAAAATTCAAGGTTATGCGGTGAGAAACGGGGATTTTAGATGCCAAAACGCCGCGTCCGAGAACGCGGCGTTAATGGATTCCAGAACGGTAGCAAGCAAAGGTGTCTAGAACATTACGAAGTAAGCTAGTGTAACCCCCACAGCTAACCAGTTAAGCTGATTTAGCGTCATTTTCGTTGTAATCCACGTGAATGCTGTGAGTCATTTATTGCGGGCATCAAGTAAAGTAGGGCTTTGATGCGCTATGTGGTTTAACCACGGTGAACAATATAATGTTTGTTTGTGACACTAAAATTACAAATGATCATTTTTTATGCGGCTTTTCGCAGAATAGGATCTAACCACTTGCTTGGAAGGATCCGTTTTAGTACGGCAAATACTTTTGTTGGCGTGGTCACACGATAACGAAGCTTTGGTGTGTTTGACTCAAGTGCATGCAGCAATGGTGGAATACAAGACTCTGGCGGCAGCACGAATTGATTGCCAGATGCATCTGCCGATAAACGGCTGAGTTGCTGCTCGTACTGTGCCCGATGAGCGCTTGTTTCGACATTAATCCATTCAAGAAAGGCGCGCTTTGCATTGGCTCTAAATTGTGTCTCGATAGGGCCGGGTTCAATCAAAGAGATATGGATCCCAGTTTGATACAACTCGAGTCGAAGCGTATCGGTCCAGCCTTCGAGAGCAAACTTTGAAGCGTTGTATGCGCCTCGATATTTCATGGCGGCAAAGCCTAATACCGAACTATTCTGGATGATACGCCCTTCACCCTGAGCTCGCATAATAGGTAGTATTTGCTTGGTGAGTTCATGCCATCCGAACACATTGGCTTCAAATTGAGCTCGAAGTGCCTCGGTAGGTAGGTCTTCTAGTGCGCCTGGCTGTCCATATGCACCATTGTTGAAAAGACCGTAAAGCTTTCCTTCTGTGAGTGCGAGGGTTTTCTGTACAGCAAGTTTAATACTTTTAGGATCGGCAAGATCAAGCTGGATACAGGTTAAACCTTCTTTCTGAAGGCGTGCGACATCGGCATCTTTTCGACAAGAGGCGATGACTTGATATCCTTGCTTTTTCAGCGCGTGCGCGGCGACATAACCGATGCCACTTGAGCACCCTGTGATAAGAACTGACTTTGCCATTACTAAGCTAACCCTATGATTTATTTCTATCTACCTTACCGACAGTTCATAGGGAGTAGCAAGCATTACCGTGCGTTACTGACGATGTTTTTTAATGCAGTATCAATGTGAGGAAAGGAGAAGTTAAAGCCCATCTCCGTTAACTTTTTGGGTTTGGCTCGTACGCTATCAAATAACAAGCAAGAAGATTCACCCATGGCCAGTTTCAATGCCCATTTTGGGGTCATGAGAAAATGGGGTCTGCCGAGTGTACTAGCAAGGGTTTTACTGAATGTGGCGTTAGACACCGCATGTGGAGCACAGAGATTATAAGGACCTACGGCATGATCAGTTTCTAACAAGAACACTATACCCCGTACCATATCGAGAAGGTGGATCCAGGGCATATACTGAGAACCATCGCCAATGGGGCCGCCAACGCCTAGCTTATATGGCAACATCATTTTTGCCAGCGCTCCGCCGCCATCCCCCAGTACCACTCCGGTTCTTAAGATACAGACGCGAGTTTGATCAGACTGCGCGCGCATCGCTATTTCTTCCCATCGGTCACAAACGGTATGAGCAAAGTTGTCTTGATGTACTTTTAAGCTTTCATCAAATGGGTGGTCTTGTTGGTCACCATAGTACCCAACCGCAGACCCACTGATGAAGGTGGATGGGGGTTTCGTGCTAGCGTGGATTAACTCAACGATCTTCTCAGTAACCTTCCAACGGCTATCGCAAATTCGCTTCTTTTGCTCTGCACTCCAGCGTTTATCGGCGATAGGCTCACCTGCCAAGTTGATAACAGCATCAAACTCGTTGAGGTCGTTATAGATGTCGAGAGATTCTATGTAGTCAATGTTGCCAAGGTCAGTGTGGTTTAGCGTACGTTTGGCTGAGGCAATGTCGCGGGTAAGCAGAGTCACACTATGGGTGGTGAGATGCTTGAGTAACTCTCTTCCGATAAAGCCGGTCCCGCCGGTTAATAACAGCTTCATTGTCTCTCCTCTTCCGGTAGCGAACGGCTACACACGGCACGCCTCATCTCGGGCATTTGGGTTTAAATATAGCAACGAATCAGGGAATTAACTAACTGATCTATCCTGCGTATTTTGGCCTATTTGGCCCAGTTATATATGTAGCACAGCGGGTTTGGTTCACAAAAACGTGACTTGGTAAAGGTGAGCATCGACAGTGTCACTTGTGTCACATTTTCTTACACTTATCTTTGCCATGATTATATTAGTGAAAGCTGGATAAAGGAGGTGCACCATGCAAGGTCTGAAATCACTCCTTGGCGCTATGATAAATAGTTTTAAGGACCTTATGCCCATCGTCCTAGTCGTTTTGTTTTTCCAGCTTGTCGTGCTTCAAGAGCCTCTCCCTAACGTCCTCTCTATCTTGTTTGGTTTGCTCCTAGTCGTGCTCGGATTAACGTTTTTCGTGTTCGGTCTGGAAATGGGGCTATTTCCTATCGGCGAAACCATGGCGCAATCTTTTGCTCGTAAGGGCAGTGTGTTTTGGTTGATGGTGTTTTCCTTCTGTTTAGGCTTCGGCACCACTATCGCAGAGCCGGCTTTGACCGCTGTCTCTGCAGAGGCAGCTGAAGTGGCTGCAGAGGGCGGGATCATCGCGATGACCGAAGAATCAATGCAAAGCTATGCTGATGGTTTGCGCTTATCGGTCGCAGTGTCCGTTGGCTTGGCCATCGTTCTTGGTGTTCTGCGCATTCTAAAAGGGTGGCCTATTCATAGGCTCATCATAGGTGGCTATATTGGGGTGGTTATCCTGACAGGGTTTGCACCGGAGTACATTATCGGCGTGGCGTATGACTCTGGTGGGGTGACAACATCAACCATTACCGTTCCTTTGGTCACGGCGCTTGGTGTCGGGCTTGCGAGCACCATTAAAGGTCGAAACCCCATGCTCGATGGATTTGGCTTAATCGCCTTCGCTTCCTTGCTTCCTATGATGTTCGTGATGATCTATGGGATGGTGATGGTATGAGCTTTGTGTGGGAGTTTTTTTATACATTGTTGATGACCATAAGAGACGTCACGCCAATTATGGTGATTATCTTTGGATTTCAGTTTGCCATCCATAAAAAGCCTATCGCTAATCCGCTCAAGGTGATGATTGGGTTTGGCTATGTGATTGTGGGCTTGAGTTTATTTCTCGTCGGATTAGAGCTAGCACTGTTTCCGCTCGGGGAGACGATGGCGATGCAGCTTACCGCTCCTGATTTTTTGAACCAAGTGAGAGTGACGGTAGGGGACTCGCTTGAGTGGATCGATTACTACTGGGTATATCTCTTTGCGTTTTGTATTGGTTTTAGTACCACCATCGCCGAGCCATCGCTGCTGGCAGTAGCGATAAAAGCCAACCAGGTGTCTGCGGGAGCAATCTCGGTAAATGGTCTTAGAATCGCGGTTGCGTTAGGTGTCGCTGTCGGTATCTCACTTGGCAGCTATCGTATCGTAGTCGGTGATCCAATCCATTACTACATCATTGCAGGCTACATACTGGTCGTGATTCAAACCTATTATGCTCCCAAGTTTATTGTACCGCTCGCTTACGACTCGGGCGGCGTGACGACCTCAACCGTGACTGTGCCCTTGGTGACTGCTTTGGGCCTTGGTCTTGCCTCGACTGTACCGGGTAGAAATCCCATGATAGACGGTTTTGGGCTTATTGCATTTGCCAGCTTGTTTCCAATCATTTCAGTGATGGCCTATGCCCAGCTCACTCAGTATTTAACGGCGCGTTCCTCTGTAAGTCAGAACTCCAACGAGGAACAAACAGCCAAACACTCAATCCCCTCTAAGGAGAAGAAAAATGCGCTTTAAACTGATCCTTGCGTTTGTAGAAGATAGCAAGACGGAAAAGGTATTGGACGCCGCCCGAGAGGCCGGTGCAACCGGTGCAACAGTGATCAACAATGCGAGAGGTGAAGGCCTTAACAAGAAGCAAACCTTTTTCGGGCTCACTTTAGAGGTGCAAAAGGATGTGGTGCTGTTTGTTGTTGAAGAGCATCTATCTCGCCATATCTTGGAGACTATTAGCCAAGTTGGGGAATTTGATCAAACCTCAGGGCAGGGGATAGCGGTGCAGATAGACATAGAGGATGCAGTGGGTGTCGCTCATCAAGTAGAGACATTGACCAAAGTCGTGGAGGACGAACTATGAGTCAGCAACAAAAAGTTAGCGTACGCGATGTAATGGCTAATACGTACGTCATGGTGGACGGAGTAAAGACCGTACACGATGGTATCGTGCTTGCGAAAGAACATAGAGTTAAGGCGCTGGTGGTTGAAAAGCGCAATGACGATGATGAGTTTGGCATTGTCTTGATGAATGACATCGCCAAAAAAGTGTTGGCTCGTAACCGCTCTCCTCAGCGTACTAATATCTATGAAATTATGACCAAACCAGCATTGTGTGTGGACCCCGATATGAATGTTAAGTACTGCGCAAGGCTATTTGAACGCTTTGGAATAAGTCGGGCCCCCGTCATAGAAGATGGACGGGTCATTGGTATGGTTAGTTACAATAACATCGTAGTGAACGGTATGCTTGGTTTAGATTAGCCCTGCACCTTGGCCACTAAGTTCGATACAATAGCCACATAGAAAGTGTTGGAGATATATCAATGAAACTGTTCTTTGCATCGGACTTACATGGCAGCCAAGAAGCCACCGAGCAAGTGCTGGAGCAATACCGTCGCTCAGGTGCTGATCATCTTGTAATTTTGGGTGATGTACTAAACCACGGACCAAGAAATCCTGTGCCGAGTAGCTACAACCCGCCTAAAGTGGCCGAGCTTCTCAATGCATACAAGCAAGATATCATTGCAGTACGTGGCAACTGCGACAGTGAAGTGGATCAAATGCTGCTTGAGTTTCCGATGATGAGCGACTACGCCTGGGTCATGTTGCCAACGGGTCAACGTTTGTTCCTAACCCACGGCCACTTGTACAACAGTGATAAACGACCTGCGTTAAAAAAAGGAGATGTGATTGCCCACGGTCATACGCATATTCCAGTTGCTGAATGGCAAGGAGAGCAGATCATTTTCAATCCAGGCTCTATTACCTTCCCTCGTAATGAGTTCGCCGCGAGCTTTGGTCTATTAGAGGATAATAGACTCAGTGTTCAAACCTTTGATGGTGAAGTGCTAGCGTCTATCGAGTTGTAACTCTCTTCTTTGTCTCAAACCATTTCCAAGTAACGAGTCATCCCCTTGAAAAAGGGGATCTCACATAGCGCATGGTGAATTACATTTACGCGACATAGTCTCTATTGGATTGCTAGCTACGCGCTGTAAAAGATCTTCACGTGCGTGAAGATGACGACGGACTTATTTTTTGACGATTGAAAGCCAAATGACAGGCATAAAAAAACGCAGCGGATAAGCTGCGTTTTTTCTACTTCGAGTTAACTAATTACTTAGTTACGCGTAGTACAGGTGTTTCGCCAACAGTCACGGCACCAGCAAGCTTGTTAAGCTCTTTGATTTCGTCCATGTTAGAGATAACTACAGGCGTTAGCGTTGATTTCGCTTTCTCTTCTAGAAGAGCTAGATCGAATTCAATGATAGTGTCGCCAGCTTTAACAGTTTGACCTTCTTCAGCGATACGCTTGAAGCCTTCGCCTTTCAGTTCAACTGTGTCGATACCGAAGTGAACAAATAGCTCGATGCCGTCGTCAGATTCGATTGAGAACGCGTGGTTCGTTTCGAAGATCTTACCGATAGTACCGTTTACAGGAGCTACCATCTTGTCGCCAGCTGGCTTGATTGCAATACCGTCACCAACGATTTTCTCAGCGAATACTACATCTGGCACATCTTCGATGTTTACAATTTCACCAGAAAGAGGTGCGATGATTTCAATTGCACCAGTGTCAGCGCTGTCGTCAGATACTAGCTTCTTCAGTTTGTCAAACAGACCCATGTCGTGCTCCTAAAGGTTTGATTTTAATCCAGTCAATTATATTAGCTGTTTGTCTTTTCTGCGATAAATTTTTCGACGTGTGCCTCAATTTCTGCAGCAGTCGCCATTTCTAGCGCTTCATCAGCCATTGCTTTTACTTCTGCGAAGTTAGCGTTACGGATAACTTTCTTAACCTTAGGAATCGAAATACCGCTCATACTAAACTCGTCTAGGCCCATACCTAGTAGAAGTAGAGTCGCACGTTCGTCACCAGCAAGCTCACCACACATACCAGTCCACTTGCCTTCTTTGTGAGAAGCATCAATCACTTGCTTGATTACTGTAAGAACAGCAGGTGATAGTGGGTTGTATAGGTGAGAAATCAGCTCATTACCACGGTCTACAGCTAGAGTATACTGAGTTAAGTCGTTAGTACCAATACTAAAGAACGAAACTTCTTTAGCTAGGTGATGGGCAATCGCTGCCGCAGCAGGCGTTTCAACCATTACACCGATTTCGATATTTTCGTCAAATGCTAGACCTTCAGCACGAAGTTCTGCTTTGTACTCTTCGATTGCAGCTTTCAGCTCACGAATCTCTTCAACAGAGATGATCATTGGGAACATGATACGTAGCTTACCGTGTGCTGATGCACGTAGGATACCACGTAGCTGGTCACGAAGAATTTCACGACGGTCCAAGCTGATACGTACTGCACGCCAGCCTAGGAACGGGTTCATTTCTTGAGGTAGGTCTAGGTATGGTAGGTCTTTATCACCACCGATATCCATAGTACGGATAATTACCGCGTGACCATTCATTGCTTCCGCAACTTCTTTGTAAGCTTGGTACTGTTCTTCTTCAGTAGGAAGAGCAGTGCGGTCCATGAATAGGAATTCTGTACGATACAGACCAACACCTTCACCGCCGTTACGGTTGATGCCATCACAGTCTTTCACTGTACCGATGTTACCGCAAACTTCTACACGGTGGCCGTCTAGAGTTTCTGCTGGTAGGTCTTTAAGTTTTGCTAGTTCTGCTTTTTCAGCAAGGAACGCTTCACGTACCGCTTTAGCTTCATCAATCTCAGCTTGAGTTGGGTTAACAATGATCTTGTTGTTCATTGCATCAAGAACCAACATGTCGCCGTTGTTCACTTTCTTAGTGATGTCGTTAGTACCAACAATAGCAGGAAGTTCTAGTGAACGCGCCATGATAGAAGTGTGCGAAGTACGACCGCCGATATCACATGCGAAACCTAGTACGTAATCAAGGTTGATTTGCGCAGTTTCAGATGGCGTTAGGTCGTAAGCAACTAGGATAACCTCTTCATCGATGTCACCTAGTGAAACGATGTTGATGCCTAGTGCGTTCTTAACGAAACGAGTACCGATATCACGGATATCAGTTGCACGCTCTTTAAGGTATTCATCATCTAGAGATTCTAGTGCAGTCGCTTGCTCTTCAATTACTGTGTGAATCGCGTTGTCTGCAGATAGTTTGTCTTTCTTGATGAGTGCTAGGATTTCTTCTTCTAGCTCTTCATCTTCAAGAAGCATGATGTGGCCTTCGAAGATAGCCTCTTTCTCTTCACCAAAAGTCTCAAGCGCTTTTTGCTTAACAACTTCTAGCTGTTGTGCAGACTTGTTGCGTGCGTCGAAGAAACGCGCAACTTCCGCTTCAACTTGGTCGTCTGAAATGGTCGACGTGTTTAGAACAATCTCGTCTTCTTGAAGTAGTAGTGCTTTACCAATAGCAATACCAGGAGATGCTAGGATGCCTGAAATCATAGCTTTACCTTTATATGGTCTAGTGTATTAAAGATTGGATAGTTTTTAGCTACTTATAATGTGTAGCTGATAGCCTGAGCTATTTCCAATAAAGCCATTCTGTTTTCACAAAATGGCTTTAAGGAGAACTGGACTATTAGTGAAGCTCAGGGATTAGAGCTACTAGGTGGTCAACTGCTTGTTGAGCTTGTGGGCCTTCAGCAGCGATTGTGATAGTAGTGCCTTTAACTAGACCTAGAGTTTGTAGTTTGAACAGGCTTTTCGCGCTAGCGCTTTTGCCGTTAGTAGTCACAGTGATGTCAGCGTCAAATGCTTTAGCTTCTTTAACGAACTGTGCAGCCGGACGAGTGTGAAGGCCGTTTTCTGCTGTGATTTCTACTTGCTTCTCGTACATTTTTTATACCCCAATTGATTTATTTTCTGTTTAGTTCCTAGACCAAACAAACCTTATCGCTAAATGTTATGCCCCGCTATAGTGCGAAGGTCGTAACCGTTAAGAATTGTGTCGGACTAGAATTGTAGGACATGATTGCAGTCTTCGCTGTATGCATGTACTACGTCATTCAGTATTTAGCCTATTTATTTTTTGGCTTAAAATAAAACTGTCCTGATATTACCAAAGGCTGACAGAGATTCAACAAAAAAGCCCCTTAAAGGGGCTTTTTTCGTGTAAAAATTGATTTAGCTACATATTACTGCTGAATCTCTTTGTCAGTAAATATGCCTGCGAACAATGCTGAACTTAGGTAACGCTCACCTGAACTTGGTAGTACAGTTACGATTGTTTTTCCTTTAAATTCAGGTAGTTCTGCTAGTCTATTGGCTGCTACAACCGCTGCGCCAGATGAGATCCCAGCAAGGATACCTTCTTCTTCCATTAGGCGACGTGCCATTTCGATCGCTTCTTCTGAAGTCACCTGTTCAACACGATCTAGAAGCTCAAGATCCAAGTTTTCTGGGATAAAGCCTGCGCCGATACCCTGGATTTTGTGCGGTGCCGGTTGGATTTCTTCACCAGCAAGTGCTTGTGTGATAACTGGCGATTCTGCAGGCTCAACAGCAACAGAAACGATAGCTTTACCTTTCTCGCCTTTAATGTAGCGACTAGTACCTGTGATAGTACCACCTGTACCAACACCGGCTACGAATACGTCTACTTCACCATCAGTAGCATCCCAGATCTCTGGACCTGTTGTTTTTTCGTGGATAGCAGGGTTAGCAGGGTTGTTGAATTGTTGAAGCAGTAGGAACTTTTCAGGGTTAGAAGCAACAATCTCTTCTGCCTTAGCGATAGCCCCTTTCATACCTTTCGCTGCTTCTGTTAGCTCAAGGTTTGCACCTAGCGCTTTTAGAAGTTTACGACGCTCAAGACTCATAGACTCTGGCATGGTTAGCGTTAGCTTGTAACCACGAGCAGCTGCAACGAAAGCAAGAGCAATACCTGTGTTACCACTGGTTGGCTCAACTAGCTCGACTCCTGGCTTTAGACGACCGTCTTTCTCTGCTTCCCAGATCATGTTTGCACCGATACGGCACTTAACACTGAAGCTTGGGTTACGTGCTTCAACTTTTGCAAGCACGTTGCCGTTACTTACTTTGTTAAGACGAACTAGAGGGGTGTTACCAATTGTCAGTGAATTATCTTCGTAAATCTTGCTCATTTTATGTTCCTTCATTCAACCATCGTGGTTATTGATTACCCGTTAAGAATATGATTTTGTTTGGCAAGGGAAAAGAACCAAATAGTTATATATTATGGAAGAAAGTTCATCAGCAGTGAGCAGACGTTACATGGGAAGGGATGAAAACGACCCGACCACCAGTCGCTTGAGTGACTGGTGGTCGGGTATTAACTTACGCTTTGCGTCTTATGAAACCAAAAGCTAAACAGAAGGTTACCCAGATATACAGAGGCCAAGTGCCTACTTCGCGATACCAGGTAGTGCCGTCAGTAGGTGTAACGTCTGTACGAAGTACTGCCGTTTCGAATTGAGGGATCTCTGCGGTGATCGTACCTTTGTGGTCCGTTACTGCAGTGACGCCATTGTTTGTTGAACGAATCAGAGGCAGGCCAAGCTCAAGAGCACGCATTCGAGCAATCTCCATATGCTGTAGCGGTCCTATCGAGCGACCAAACCATGCGTCGTTTGACAGTGTTAACAGATAGTCGGTTTCAGAAGTCACGTTCTGTCTAACTTGTTCACCAAAGATGATCTCATAGCATAAAGCCGCCACCATATGCATTCCATTGGCGACAATATTAGGCTGTACATAAGCGCCACGGCTAAAGGATGACATAGGCAGGTTAAAGAAAGGTGCGATTGGTCGAAGAATGTCGCCAAAAGGCACAAACTCACCAAACGGTAGCAGATGATGCTTGTGGTAGCGCTCATCCAGATCCATTTCATAATCACCATATGGCGTCTGACCAACGACAAGAATACTGTTGTAGTACTGGTCAGTTTCCGTTTTATTGATAACCCCAGTGATGATCGCAGAGTCGTTCATCTTCGCGGCGGAGTCTAGGTTGCTCAAAAATGATGGCAACTCGAACTCCATCGCAGGGATTGCCGCTTCAGGCCAAATGATAATGTCGGCATCCCAGTTTTCTCTGCTGAGATCGGTGTACTTCATAATGGTCGGCCAGCGATGACTTGGTAACCATTTTAGTGCTTGGTCGACATTCCCTTGAATCAGAGCCACTGTTTTGGTTCTAGATTCATCAGGTACGACCCATTCATAGTTTCTGAGACCGAATCCGGTCGCAAACACCACCATAGGAATGATAATGAGCTGCCATTGCTTGGTGACCGTGAGAAACGTTAGGCTTCCTGCCATGACGATCAATAAGGCGGTGATTAGCTCGACACCACCGATCGGTGCGAAGCTTGCGAGCGGGGAGTCGATTTGGCTGTAGCCAAGCCATAACCAAGGGAAGCCAGTCATTACCCAGCCGCGCGCCCAATCGAAAATCAACCATAGTGCCGGCGCGGCAATGAAATAGCGTGTCTTACTGTCACTTGGGAAGAAGCGATTAAGAGACCATGCGAAAAGAGCCGAGTAGATAGACAGGTAACCAACGAGTAGCGCCATTAGAAATAGGCTAGCTATTTTTGGCATGCCACCGAAGGTGTCGATACTGACATGAACCCAACTGATGCCTGTTGCAAATTGTCCCAATCCCCATGCATAGCCGGTCCAGAGAGCGCTTTTTGCGCTTCTTCCACGGATGAGCATCATAAGCAGGAATGGACTTAAAATGGCGAGGGGCCATAGTTGATATGGTGCGAAGGCGAGGGTAGTGCTTGCGCCAACAAAAGCGGCCCCAATGGGCCGCAGTAGTCGAAGACTTTTCTTCATTTATGTTTTTCTCACTTATTCGGTGAGCTCAAGCTTGGTATTCGAGATTACTCTTCAACACTTGAGGCTGTTTCTTGGTCAGGGATAGTTACTTGGACCTGAACCACACGACGATTATCCGCCGCAGTCACCTTAAAGTTATAGTTTTCGATTTCGACCACTTCACCACGAGTCGGCAAGTGACCAAATGCAGTCATGACTAAGCCACCAACGGTATCCACTTCCTCATCACTAAAGTTAGAGCCAAAGGTATCATTGAACTCTTCGATAGTGGTGAGCGCTTTCACAGCGAACGTGTGCTTACTCAGTTTTCTGATATCTAGCTCATCGTCGTCATCGAATTCATCTTCGATTTCACCAACGATTTCTTCAAGAATATCTTCGATGGTCACAAGACCGGATACTCCGCCGAATTCGTCAACGACGATGGCCATGTGATAGCGCTCTTCCCGGAACTCTTTCAGTAGGCGGTCTACACGCTTACTTTCTGGAACCACAACGGCAGGGCGGATCACTTCTTCAATATCAAATGGGGCGCTGTCAGAGCCCAAGTAACGGAGGAGGTCCTTAGCTAAGAGGATGCCTTCTACATGGTCTTTGTCTTCACTGATAACTGGATAACGTGAATGCTGAGCATCTGTCATCAAAGCAATCAGCTTATCGAGGTCGTCGGAACGCTCGATAGTGACCATTTGCGAACGTGGCAACATAATGTCACGTACACGCATTTCAGAAATTTCCATGACGCCTTCGAGCATGTCTCGGGTGTCGTGGTCAATTAGGTCGTTTTCTTCAGAGTCGCGGATAACATCCACAAGCTCTTGGCGATCTTTTGGCTCACCTTGAAAAATTTGACCTAGGCGCTCTAAGAAGGACTTCCTACTCGGACCTTCAGATTTTTTACTTTTTCCCTCTGGCTGAGAGGGAGAAGACTCTTCGTTCATGACTTCTCAATTCAGAATGCTATCAGATGTGTGATAGCGCACATGCGTAGAGGTAGATTAACGTTTTATCGCAAGTACCGATAGAAACGCTTTACCGCTACTCCTTTTCAGCGAGATACGGGTCTTCAAAGCCCATTTCTTGCATAATTTCGGTTTCCAAAGCTTCCATTTCTTCGGCTTCTTCATCCTCAATATGATCATAACCTAGCAGATGAAGACTGCCATGTACAACCATATGTGCCCAGTGTGCTGTCAGAGGCTTAGATTGCTCAATCGCCTCTTTTTCGACCACTTGGCGGCAAATAATCATGTCGCCAAGCAGACTCATCTCGATGCCCGGAGGGGCCTCGAATGGAAAAGACAGTACATTTGTAGGCTTATCTTTACCACGGTACTCATGATTGAGTTGGTGACTTTCCTGCTCGTCAACAATGCGAATGGTGAGCTCTGCTTCCTTCTGAAACGGAATAATGGTTTTGTCTAGCCAGCGCTGAAAGTCTTCAGCACTTGGCAGGCCTTGTTCCGATTCGACAGCGAGTTGGAGATCAAGTTCGATGCTCATTATTTACTTTCCGCAGGTGACGTTGTGCTAGCCGCTTTGTCTAGTAGAGCTTGCGCAGCTTCACGCTCTTCACGACGCTTGCGTTCAATCTCTTTACGCGCTTTGGCATCAGCGGCTTCCCACTTCTCATACGCGTTAACGATACGCGCAACCACAGGGTGGCGTACTACATCGTCAGACTGGAAGAAATTGAAGCTGATTTCATCCACTTCGTTAAGCACTTCGATCGCATGGCGAAGGCCAGATTTTGCGCCACGCGGCAAGTCAATCTGGGTCACGTCACCAGTAATTACTGCGCGAGAGTTAAAACCAATACGGGTCAAGAACATCTTCATCTGTTCAACCGTGGTGTTTTGGCTCTCATCAAGAATAATAAACGCGTCGTTAAGAGTACGACCGCGCATGTAAGCCAGTGGCGCGACTTCAATCACGTTGCGCTCAATCAGCTTCTCAACGCGCTCAAAACCAAGCATTTCAAACAGCGCATCATAAAGAGGGCGCAGATATGGGTCGACTTTTTGGCTTAAGTCGCCCGGCAGGAACCCCAGTTTCTCACCAGCTTCTACTGCTGGGCGAGTCAGCAGGATTCGACGGATCTCTTGACGCTCTAGTGCGTCAACTGCAGCTGCTACCGCTAGATAAGTCTTACCTGTACCCGCAGGACCGATACCGAAGCTAATATCATGAGTCACCATGTTGACTAGGTATTGGGCTTGGTTGGGCGTACGTGGCTTGATGATGCCTTTTTTCGTTTTCACGAAGACTTCTTTACCGTGAGCAATTTCAGAGTCGGTATTTTGCTCAAGGACGCCAGATTCTTTTACGGCTAGATGAATTTGTTCAGGCTCGATATCTGGGATCTGACCACGAACCGGCGCAGTATCTACGTACAGAGACTTAATGATGTCGAGTGCAGCGGCACTGGTATGTGGCTTACCCACAATCGTGAAGTAGTTACTTCTGTGGTTGATTTCGACACCTAAACGGCGCTCTAAGTGTTTGATGTTGTCATCGAAAGGACCGCACAAGCTGGACAGACGGCGGTTGTCTGAAGGTTCTAGATTGATTTCTAGAGTTACGATTTGATTACTCAATGTTGCCTCGCATTTTGCCCTTAAAGGGCGATGATTGGAGCCCGATTGGGACCGGACTCCACATTTGTTCCCACTTCACTCCAAAATAGCACATTGGCGCGGGGTGGGTATAGGCGTTAAGGCGTAAAGGTGGCCACACCTAACTCATCTTCGCGTTTGGTTTTCGCCATCATTTGAGTCGGAGAAATCACGGTGCGAAGATCCATGTCTTTTTCTGTTCTTACGATCTCACCACGTAGAGAGTTCGCAAATACATCGGTAATTTTCACGTCAACAAACTGGCCGATCAGCTCAGCGCCACCTTCGAAGTTTACTACGCGGTTGTTTTCAGTACGCGCACGAAGCTCCATTAGGTTCTTCTTAGATGGTCCCTCAACAAGAACGCGTTGCTCAGTGTCTAGCATTAGACGAGAGTAGCGCATCGCTTGTGTGTTAACAGTTTGCTGTAGCTCGTACAAGCGGTCTTTTTTGGTTTGCTCTGGAAGATCACATGGGTAATCTGCCGCTGGCGTACCTGGACGTGGTGAGAAGATGAAGCTGAAGCTCATATCGAAATCGACATCTTTGATAAGCTTCATAGTGTCTTGGAAGTCTTTGTCTGTCTCACCAGGGAAGCCAACGATAAAGTCCGAGCTGATTTGAATATCAGGACGTGCTTTACGCAGCTTGCGAATAATTGATTTGTATTCGATTGCTGTGTGTGGACGTTTCATCATCGTTAGGATGCGGTCTGAACCACTCTGTACAGGAAGATGCAGGAAGCTAACAAGCTCTGGCGTGTCTTCGTATACCGCAATGATGTCGTCAGTAAATTCTAGCGGGTGGCTCGTTGTGAATCGAATACGATCGATACCATCGATAGAAGCAACGAGACGAAGCAGCTCTGCGAATGAGCAGATGTCGCCATCGTGCATTGGACCACGGTATGCGTTTACGTTTTGACCTAGCAGGTTTACTTCACGAACGCCTTGCTCGGCAAGCTGGGCAATTTCGAATAGAACGTCATCCATTGGACGGCTAACTTCTTCACCGCGAGTATATGGTACTACGCAGTAAGTACAGTATTTTGAGCAGCCTTCCATAATAGAAACGAAAGCAGTCGCACCTTCAGCACGAGGCTCAGGCAGGCGGTCGAATTTCTCGATCTCTGGGAACGAAATATCCATTACTGGTGCTTCGTCGCTTTGAGATTGCTTGATCATCTCAGGCAGACGGTGCAAAGTCTGTGGACCAAAAATAACGTCAACGAACGGTGCACGTTCGCGGATATGGTCACCTTCTTGAGTCGCTACGCAGCCACCAACACCGATCACAACGCCTTCTTTTTTGTCTTTAAGCGTTTTCCAACGACCAAGTTGGTGGAACACTTTTTCTTGCGCTTTTTCACGGATCGAACAAGTGTTCAATAGTAGTACGTCTGCTTCCTCTGGCTCTTCAGTTAGCTCATAGCCATTTGCAGCATTAAGCAGATCGGCCATTTTTGATGAATCGTATTCGTTCATCTGGCAGCCCCAGGTTTTAATTAGCAGTTTCTTACTCATCACTATCGCTCGTCAGTTATGTAAATCTTATGCTGAACTATTGTTCAAATTATAGCCACCATCTCGGCGGTAAGCGGCGTATTGTACTGCTTTAAAAACCGCCTGACTAGGGGTAGGGGAAAAACTCTTTGAGAGCTTATATTTCAATTGTTGCGAGGCGATATTAGCCCTCACAAAAGCAGGGATTTGGTCGGGAAAATACTCGCGCTTTCGTATATGGCTACGTACAATGAGAACATATTGATTTTAAGACAGTAATAAGACGATGGAACAGTTTGAAATAGCAGTAGTAGGCGGTGGCATGGTCGGCGCAGCGTTGGCTCTTGGTCTTGCTAAGCAGGGGCGCTCCGTCGCTATGATAGAGAAGTTTACACCCAAGACGTTTGATTCCAGTCAACCAATGGATTTGCGTGTCTCAGCTATTTCTCACCGCTCAGTCGACTTATTAGAGTCCTTAGATGCCTGGCAGGCGATACATGCGATGCGCGTATGTCCGTATGCGCGGCTAGAAACGTGGGAAGCGGATACCTGTCGTATTCGATTCAATGCCAAGGAGCTTGCTCTGCCTCAGCTTGGCTACATTGTAGAGAATCGTCTCATACAGCTAGGGCTTTGGGCACAATTCGAGCGCTTCGATAACCTCAAAGTCATTGAAGGCGATGGCGTTGAGAGTTTAGAACTTAGCCCAAACAATTCCACCATTACGTTGGAGTCCGGACGCGTTCTTAATGCAGGCTTAGTGGTGGGTGCTGACGGTGCGAATTCACGAGTTCGTAGTGCGGCGGGAATCGGAATTACTGCGTGGGATTACCGTCAAGAGTGCATGTTGATTAATGTCGAGACGGAGCTGCCGCAGCAAGATATCACCTGGCAATGGTTTACCACTTCAGGACCTCGATCGTTTCTGCCGTTGTGTGGCAATCAGGGGTCGTTAGTTTGGTATGATTCTCCCAAGCGCATTAGGCAGCTAAAAGCCATGACCCCAGCTCAATTAGAGCAAGAAATAATCACGCATTTCCCTAAAGAGCTAGGGTCTATAAAGGTGCTACAGCATGGCTCATTCCCACTGACTCGTCGCCATGCACAGCATTACCACAAACAGGGTTGTGTGATTGTCGGTGATGCGGCACATACGATTAACCCGCTTGCTGGGCAGGGAGTGAATCTTGGCTTTAAAGATGTCGAGACACTGCTTGAGTGTTTTGAGTCAAAGGGCGTCAATGATGAAGCGCTGGTTCGTTACGAGCGATTGCGTCGCCCTGATAACTTGTTGATGCAAACAGGGATGGATGTTTTTTACAAAGGCTTTAGCAACACTCTCCCCCCCGTTGCGTTTGTTCGAAATGCTCTGCTCAAGATTGCAGAGCACTCTGGCCCGATAAAACAACAGGTGCTGAAGTACGCGATTGGTCTTAAGTAGCGAGAATCAGTCCACCACAATACATGCAGGCGCAGCGATATTATCTATTCTTGATACAAGTGTTGGCTGGCCTGTTTCGTGATTCAAACTAAACAGTCCCACACTATGAGAGTGCTGATTAGCAGTAATCAGCCACTTACCATCGGAAGAAAGTGAGAGATCTCGCGGGAAATCGCCACCAGAGCTAACGTGACCTTGGTAGGAAGGGTTCGTTGGTTCGGTGACGTCAAACCAAGAAATTATCGACGCTCCTCGACTTGTAAGGTAAAGGTAGCGCTGATCGGCAGAGAGTTTTATCGCTGCGGCTGCCTCATGACATTTGTGCTCTGGAAAGCCTGCTTGGTTTGCAATTACCTCCCATCGCTTATCCCTATTTCGTCGAATCACTACTAATGATTCATCGAGTTCACATAGGACAAATCCAATTCTACCATCGCAGCTAAAGGCGGTATGCCTTGGTCCCGAACCTGGTGGCAACTCTAGTCGTTGCAGCTCCTCAAGTTCCTCATTGTGCTGCTCATAAAACGTGAGCATGTCGATACCAAGGTCCACCGTCATGAACACAGAGCAGTTTGGTATAAACGCGACTTGGTGCCCGTGAGGAGCTAACTGTCTATCAGGGTGCGGACCGTGGCCTTTATTGGTGATAATGGAGATTCTGTCCTCAATCATGCCGTTTGATGTGAGTCGGAACAGTTCGAAATTACCTGTACCGTAATGGGCAACGGCAATCAAGTTTAGGTCTTTTGATATTGCAATGTGACAGGGAGCATCTCCCTCGAGCGCGATCCGTTGAAGAATAGCTCCCTGGTGGCTAACGAAGTAAAGCGCGGCACCATCTTGCTGATATTGTTCAGAGACAACATAAATACCAGAATCGGTTTTTACGAGATAAGAGGCATCACAAATATTCGTAAGCTTAGTCTGCTGGGCCAGTTGACCATCTGACGTCAGTGTTAAGGCACAAAAGCCCAAATGGTGAGGATCTGAGTATTGACCAACGAGGATATTGAAAGGTAAAGATTTCACTTTGATTCCCAAGAGTAACAGGTTTGCTAAGCATCTCTGGGGTTGTGCAATAAAGGTAGTATCAGGAGAGAAATCTGTGAGGAGTGTTGCGAAACATATGACTATACAGGGACTAGACGGCTCGCGATAGAAAAAGAGTGAACAATTGGCAAGAAAAAAGGCTCGTCAAATGACGAGCCTTTCTTGTAATGGTGCGGAAGGAGAGACTTGAACTCTCACACCTTGCGGCGCCAGAACCTAAATCTGGTGCGTCTACCAATTCCGCCACTTCCGCAACAAATCTTTATAGTTAAGAGAGTAATTGGTAAAACTCAATCTCAACGTTGTGTCGTAAGTATAACTTACAAAATAAATGGTGGCTACGACGGGATTCGAACCTGTGACCCCATCATTATGAGTGATGTGCTCTAACCAGCTGAGCTACGTAGCCACTCGAGGCTTTCGCCATTTATTCTTTCAAAAGAAAGATGGTGCGGAAGGAGAGACTTGAACTCTCACACCTTGCGGCGCCAGAACCTAAATCTGGTGCGTCTACCAATTCCGCCACTTCCGCAACAAAACTTATAGTTAAGAGAGTAATTGGTAAAACTCAATCTTAACGTTGTAACCTGAGCAATGTCAGAGCCACTTAAATAGTGGTGGGCTAACTAGAACCGAACCAGGGACAATAGATGGGGCATCAAAAGCCGCTTCTCTATCGCGCCACTTTAAATAGTGGCAGGGCTACCTGGATTCGAACCAGGGAATGGCGGCATCAAAAGCCGCTGCCTTACCGCTTGGCGATAGCCCTGCAGAAAACAACGAGTAAACGTTATTATCTAAATAATGGTGCGGAAGGAGAGACTTGAACTCTCACACCTTGCGGCGCCAGAACCTAAATCTGGTGCGTCTACCAATTCCGCCACTTCCGCAACAAAACTTTGTAGTTAAGAGAGTAGTTGGTAAAACTCAATCTTAACGTTGTAACCTGATTTTGAATCAGAGCCACTTGAATAGTGGCAGGGCTACCTGGATTCGAACCAGGGAATGGCGGCATCAAAAGCCGCTGCCTTACCGCTTGGCGATAGCCCTGCAGAAAACAACGAGTAAACGTTATTATCTAAATAATGGTGCGGAAGGAGAGACTTGAACTCTCACACCTTGCGGCGCCAGAACCTAAATCTGGTGCGTCTACCAATTCCGCCACTTCCGCAACAAAACTTTGTAGTTAAGAGAGTAATTGGTAAAACTCAATCTTAACGTTGTACTTGAAGGCGTGCCCACAAGTTGTAGTAAATGGTGGCTACGACGGGATTCGAACCTGTGACCCCATCATTATGAGTGATGTGCTCTAACCAGCTGAGCTACGTAGCCACTCGAGGCTTTCGCCATTTATTCTTTCAAAAGAAAGATGGTGCGGAAGGAGAGACTTGAACTCTCACACCTTGCGGCGCCAGAACCTAAATCTGGTGCGTCTACCAATTCCGCCACTTCCGCAACAAAACTTGTAGTTAAGAGAGTAATTGGTAAAACTCAATCTTAACGTTGTAACCTGATTTTGAATCAGAGCCACTTGAATAGTGGTGGGCTAACTAGAGCCGAACCAGGGACAATAGATGGGGCATCAAAAGCCGCTTCTCTATCGCGCCACTTTAAATAGTGGCAGGGCTACCTGGATTCGAACCAGGGAATGGCGGCATCAAAAGCCGCTGCCTTACCGCTTGGCGATAGCCCTGCAGAAAACAACGAGTAAACGTTATTATCTAAAAGATGGTGCGGAAGGAGAGACTTGAACTCTCACACCTTGCGGCGCCAGAACCTAAATCTGGTGCGTCTACCAATTCCGCCACTTCCGCAACAAAACTTGTAGTTAAGAGAGTAATTGGTAAAACTCAATCTTAACGTTGTAACCTGAACAAAGTCAGAGCCACTTAAATAGTGGCAGGGCTACCTGGATTCGAACCAGGGAATGGCGGCATCAAAAGCCGCTGCCTTACCGCTTGGCGATAGCCCTGCAGAAAACAACGAGTAAACGTTATTATCTAAAAGATGGTGCGGAAGGAGAGACTTGAACTCTCACACCTTGCGGCGCCAGAACCTAAATCTGGTGCGTCTACCAATTCCGCCACTTCCGCAACAAAACTTATGGTTAAGAGAGTAATTGGTAAAACTCGATCTTAACGTTGTAACCTGAACAATGTCAGAGCCACTTAAATAGTGGCAGGGCTACCTGGATTCGAACCAGGGAATGGCGGCATCAAAAGCCGCTGCCTTACCGCTTGGCGATAGCCCTGCAGAAAACAACGAGTAAACGTTATTATCTAAAAGATGGTGCGGAAGGAGAGACTTGAACTCTCACACCTTGCGGCGCCAGAACCTAAATCTGGTGCGTCTACCAATTCCGCCACTTCCGCAACAAAACTTATAGTTAAGAGAGTAATTGGTAAAACTCAATCTTAACGTTGTACTTGAAGGCGAGCCTGCAAGTTGTAATAAATGGTGGCTACGACGGGATTCGAACCTGTGACCCCATCATTATGAGTGATGTGCTCTAACCAGCTGAGCTACGTAGCCACTCTTGAGAGCGAGAGAATATAATACAAACTCGTCTCATGTGCCAAGGTTTTTTTCAAAAAACTTGCCACTTTAAAAGTGGCAGGGCTACCTGGATTCGAACCAGGGAATGGCGGCATCAAAAGCCGCTGCCTTACCGCTTGGCGATAGCCCTGCAGATAACAACGAAAACGTTGTTCAACAATAATGGTGCGGAAGGAGAGACTTGAACTCTCACACCTTGCGGCGCCAGAACCTAAATCTGGTGCGTCTACCAATTCCGCCACTTCCGCATTATTTCCTAAAGACTCTAAAAAGAGCATTTAGGAAATGGTGGCTACGACGGGATTCGAACCTGTGACCCCATCATTATGAGTGATGTGCTCTAACCAGCTGAGCTACGTAGCCATTTCCATATTGTTGATTCTCTTTGAAAGTTGCCTTATCGCTGAGAACGGGGCGCATTATGCGGAGTTGAATCTGATGCGTCAACTTATTTTGCGAAGAAATTAGCGAAAAAGTGCCGTTCGAGCTTTTTTTAATCAAACCGCTCTGTTTATGATCTAAATCTGCTAGATAATTGCCGATTTCCCGAGGGTCTATTTGCTTTGCATTAGGGGCCTGTTGTGAGTTGATAGACCTTGTAAAACAACAAAAGCCAGCAGTTGCTGGCTTTTTAAACAATAACGAGTGCGTCGTAATTATACGTTGAAGCGGAAGTGAACTACATCACCATCTTTAACGATGTATTCTTTCCCTTCTAGACGCCATTTACCTGCATCTTTTGCACCAGACTCGCCGTTGTACTGGATGAAGTCGTCATAACCAACGACTTCTGCGCGGATGAAGCCTTTTTCGAAGTCAGTGTGGATCTTACCTGCCGCTTGCGGCGCAGTTGCACCAACAGGGATAGTCCATGCACGCACTTCTTTAACGCCAGCAGTGAAGTAGGTTTGTAGCGTTAGAAGCTCATAACCAGAGCGGATCACTCGGTTAAGGCCTGGCTCTTCAATGCCCATGTCTGCTAGGAACTCTTCGCGATCTTCGTCGTCTAGCTCAGAAAGCTCAGATTCGATAGATGCACAAACCGCAACAACCACGTTGTTTTCTTTCTCTGCGTACTCACGTACTGCATCAAGGTAAGGGTTGTTTTCAAAACCATCTTCATTCACGTTTGCGATGTACATGGTTGGTTTAAGAGTCAGGAAGTTTAGGTAACCAACAGCTGCTAGCTCTTCTTTCGCAAGATCAACAGTACGTGCCATGCCACCTTCAGTAAGAACCGGCAGTAGTTTTTCAAGTACTGTTAGCTCGAACTTAGCGTCTTTGTCGCCGCCTTTTGCTTTCTTAGCGTTGCGCTGAATTGCGCGCTCACAAGAATCTAGGTCAGCAAGCGCTAGCTCTAGGTTGATCACTTCGATATCTTCGATTGGCGATACTTTACCCGCAACGTGAACGATGTTTTCGTTCTCAAAACAGCGAACTACGTGACCGATAGCGTCAGTTTCACGGATGTTAGCTAGGAACTTGTTACCTAGACCTTCACCTTTAGAAGCACCAGCAACAAGACCAGCGATGTCCACAAATTCCATAGTTGTTGGAAGGATCTTTTGTGGATTAACAATTTTCGCCAGCGCGTCTAGGCGTAGATCTGGCACAGGTACTACGCCTGTGTTTGGTTCGATAGTACAGAACGGGAAGTTTGCTGCTTCGATACCAGCTTTAGTCAGTGCGTTAAACAGAGTTGACTTACCTACGTTTGGTAGACCAACGATGCCACATTTAAAACCCATGATTGTAAACCTTATTCAGCTTTGAAGGTGTGTAAGCGATTTTGTGCTTTTGTCAGGCCATCTTTGAGTAAGATGTCGAGACTGCGTACGGATTCATCGACAACAGCATCAAGGCATTCTTGCTCTTTTGCTGGTGCTTTACCGAGTACATAACCTGCTACTTTGTCTTTGTGTCCAGGGTGGCCAATGCCAATCCTTAGACGATAAAATTCTTTATTGTTGCCCAGCTTGCTAATGGTGTCTTTTAAACCATTATGACCGCCGTGACCGCCCGCTTTTTTGAACTTGGCAACGCCTGGAGGTAAGTCTAGCTCATCGTGAGCGACCATGATCTCTTCAGGTTTGATCTGATAAAACTTCGCTAATGCAGCGATAGCCTTGCCAGATAGGTTCATAAATGTGGTCGGGATTAACAGTCTTAAGTCACTGCCATTCACCAGAATTCGTCCTGTGAGACCGAAGAACTTTGGTTCGTTTTTCAAAGTGACATTGTGGATACGAGCGAGTTCCTCTACCACCCAAGCACCGGCATTGTGACGCGTGCGAGCGTATTCAGGTCCAGGGTTGGCAAGGCCTACAAGCAATTTTATCTGCTGAGTCAACGTTAAGATCTCTCTTGAATCTCAAAAGCGCGGTATGATAGCACACTAAATTGGCACAAAAAATGTGAATACAAAAAAACCACTTCGATAGGAAGTGGTTTTTTCATTTCTAGACGAGGATTACTTTGAAGTAAACATCGCAGAGATAGACTCTTCGTTGCTGATGCGACGAATAGCTTCAGCAAGCATGCTAGATAGAGTTAGCTGAGTAACTTTACCAGTCGCAGCCATCTCTTTAGATAGCGTGATAGAGTCAGTCACGATAACTTGGTCGAGAACAGAGTTCTTGATGTTCTTCGCTGCGTTACCAGAGAATACTGCGTGAGTTGCGTAAGCGAATACACGCTTAGCACCGCGCTCTTTAAGCGCTTCTGCAGCTTTACATAGTGTGCCACCAGTATCGATCATGTCATCAACGATCACACAGTCGCGACCTTCAACATCACCGATTAGGTTCATCACTTCAGATACGTTAGCACGTGGACGACGCTTGTCGACGATTGCGATATCGATATCGCCTAGTGCTTTAGCAGTAGCACGAGCACGAACAACACCACCAAGGTCAGGAGAAACAACAACTGGATCTTCAAGACCACGCTCAGCCATGTCTTCAAGAAGCACTGGAGTACCGAAGATGTTATCTACAGGTACATCGAAGAAGCCTTGAATCTGCTCTGCGTGTAGGTCGATAGTAAGAACGCGGTCAACGCCAACGTTTGAAAGGAAGTCTGCAACAACTTTTGCAGTGATTGGCACACGTGCAGAACGTACGCGACGGTCTTGACGAGCATAACCAAAGTAAGGAATAACAGCAGTAATACGGCCTGCTGAAGCGCGGCGCATTGCATCAATCATTACCACTAACTCCATTAGGTTGTCGTTAGTTGGCGCACAAGTTGACTGAATGATGAATACATCACTACCACGAACGTTTTCGTTGATTTGAACAGCGACTTCGCCGTCAGAGAAACGGTCAACAGTAGCATCTCCTAGAGAGATGTATAGACGGTCAGCAATACGTTGGGCTAGTTCAGGTGTTGCGTTACCAGCAAATAGCTTCATATCAGGCACGGTGGAAACCTCAGGGTTGCGTCCAGTTTAAACAGATTGTAAATGGGCTAATTCATAGTTAGCCAGGGTCTCTAACAAAGGAGAGCGGTTGCACCCTTTCGCCACAAAAGCGGAGACGGTGTCAGGAAGCATTTCAAGGACTTTCTCGGCATTTTCTTTGCTATTAAACTCGGAAAACACGCAAGATCCTGTCCCCGTCAATCTTGACGGCGCGTATTGTAGCAGCCAAGAAAGTTGGTTATCAACCTCTGGATAGAGCATTCGTACAATTTTTTCGCAATCGTTTACGTGAGGGCTCTCTAAAAGCGTTGCTAGCTCTCGCTTTGGCGTATTTCTTGTAAGATCGGGGTGAGTAAAGATATCGACAGTTGCGATGCTGACTTTTGGTTTCACGACCAGATACCAATTCTCAACTGGATCGGCATGAGATAGCTTCTCACCAACACCTTCTGCAAATGCGGCGAATCCACGCACAAACACAGGCACATCCGCGCCAAGCGCAAGACCTATTTCAGCGAGGTCGTCGCTATTTAAGCCGGTTTGCCATAAAAAGTTGAGCGCGACAAGCACCGTAGCGGCATTAGAGGATCCACCGCCGATACCTCCTCCCATTGGCAGTATTTTATCCAGCTTAATGTGCGCACCAAAAGAGCACTCTGCCTTGGCTTGAAGGGCGGTAGCGGCCTTCCAGATTAAGTTATCTTGCGTTGCGACACCTTCAATGTCGGGAGACAAGGTGATCTCACCGCTTTTGTTAGCCGTGATCTCTAATGAGTCACATAGGTCAATAAACTGAAACAAGGTTTGCAGTTCGTGGTAACCATTAGGCTGTCTGCCTGTTATGTATAGAAATAGGTTAAGCTTGGCTGGGCTTGGCCACGTGGTGGTTTCGGTGATCATGTTGCGTTCGGTCACTGTTTGATGGTCCATTTAGATACAACGAGGTTTAGCTTAGTGTCGTCTTGCACCAATTGCATTCGAGTTGGCATTGGCAGTGTGCGCTCGGTGTCTTCGACATTGAATGCTCGATATTCAGTGTAATTAAGCGCCCAAGTCTTCTGGTTGAGTTCTTTGGAGAGGCTTGCCACTGTATTAAGGTCATTTAGCTGATAAGTGTCCGCATTTGTCGGAAGGCCGATGAGCCAACCTGCGAGTTGCTCGATAGGGATATTGAGCCCAGTCAGCTGATAGATCAGTAGATTGGCGTCTTGACCGGAGAGTTTCTGGTCATCATAGGTTTCGATAAACGCACCGTTGGGTGTTGAGGTTAGGTTAAACACCGTCTGACCTAAAAAAGTGGTTAAGCGCACTTGGGTTAAATTGGCGGAATACGTCCAATGGAAATTGAGCGTTTGGCGCTGTTCAGGAGAAATATAACCGAGCTTGCCATTGGCGGTATATTGAGTCAGTGATTCAAGTTGCTGGCGGTGAGCTTGCCATTCCACACTTTGAGGCTCAGGTGGCAAAGTGCTACAACCAATCAAAAATAGTGCTGTGAACGTATAAAAGAAGCGACGATAAAGTCTGGTCATAGAAAACTACTTACGTGATGGATTATGGTGCAAATTCAATAAAATATTGAAAGACTATAGCATTAATCCCACAAACTCAGGAAAACATATTGGCCAGAGACTTTCAATAAACGTTGCCATCAAGTAAAATTCTGCCCTATTTGTCAAATCCGTATCAGAGAATTCGCGTTACATGTCATTGCTTGCTATTGGTATTAACCACAATACAGCGTCAGTGGATCTGAGAGAGAAGGTGGCGTTTCCACCTGAAAAACTTGACCGAGCACTGAATGAGCTGAGAGACAATACCAAAGTCAATGGTTCAGTGATTCTCTCGACCTGTAACCGTACCGAAATCTATTGTGACACTGGTGATACCAATAAGTCGCAACTGATCGATTGGTTAGTTCGTTTTCATGACGTACCTGCTGAAGAGCTCAAACCATCACTCTATGTCTATGAAGAGCAGGCCGCTATCAAGCACTTGATGCGCGTCTCCTGTGGTCTTGACTCGCTAGTATTGGGCGAGCCGCAAATCTTAGGGCAGGTAAAGCAGGCGTACAGTGATGCTCGTGATCACCAGTCGGTAGAAGGTGGCATAGAGAAGCTGTTTCAAAAGACGTTCTCTGTAGCTAAGCGAGTACGTACCGAAACGGAAATTGGTGGCAGTGCGGTTTCTGTTGCCTATGCCGCTACCACACTTGCGAGACAGATTTTTGAGTCGTTAGCTGAGTCCACGGTTCTGCTTGTGGGCGCAGGCGAGACAATTGAACTGGTAGCTAAGCACTTAGAAGGGCAAGGGTGCAAGAAGATGATCGTTGCCAACCGTACCAAAGAGCGAGCTGAAGTGTTGGCTTCTCAGTTTGGTGCTGAGGTGATTGCACTTAATGATATTCCGGAAGTGTTGCCAAAAGCCGACATTGTGATCAGCTCTACGGCGAGTCCATTACCGATTATTGGTAAGGGTATGGTTGAAACTGCGATTAAGAAGCGTCGCTATCAACCTATGCTTCTTATCGACATTGCCGTGCCGCGCGATATTGAATCGCAAGTTGGCGAACTCAACGATGCCTACCTTTATACTGTTGATGATTTACAGTCTATTGTTGATAGCAATATTGAACAGAGAAAAGTAGAAGCGATTCAAGCGGAAGCCATCGTAAGTGAAGAGAGCGCGCAGTTTATGTCTTGGATGCGTTCTCTGCAGGCCGTTGATAGCATTCGGCAGTATCGCAAACAGGCGAATGACACCAGACAAGATATACTATCTAAAAGCTTACAAGCGCTAGCCGCAGGGGGAGACCCAGAGAAAGTGCTGCTAGAGCTCAGTAATAAATTAACAAACAAGCTTATTCATGCGCCGACCAAAGCGCTGCAAGATGCCGCAGAGCAGGGTGATCCTGCGAAACTCACGGTTATCAGACAGAGTTTGGGTTTAGACCAAACGAAATAAGCCTCACCCCGAGAAAAGACGCAATTATGAAAGCCTCCATTTTAGTAAAATTGGAAACTCTGGTTGAACGCTACGAAGAAGTTCAACATCTACTTGGTGACCCTGGTGTCATCGGTGACCAAGACAAGTTCCGCGCTCTTTCTAAAGAGTACTCTCAGCTTGAAGAAGTGACGAAGTGTTTCCAAGCCTACCAGCAAGCGCAAGACGATCTTGAAGCTGCGGAAGAGATGGCAAAAGAAGACGATGCTGAGATGCGCGAAATGGCTCAAGAAGAGATCAAAGAAGCGAAAGCGTCGATCGAAAACCTGGCGGATGAGCTACAAATTCTTCTGCTACCAAAAGATCCAAACGATGAGCGCAACTGTTTCCTAGAAATCCGTGCTGGCGCGGGTGGCGACGAAGCGGGTATCTTCGCGGGCAACCTTTTCCGTATGTACTCTAAATTTGCTGAGAAGAAAGGCTGGCGCGTTGAGGTAATGAGCTGCAACGAGTCTGAGCAAGGCGGTTACAAAGAGATGATCGCAAAAGTATCGGGTGATTCTGTCTACGGTACAATGAAGTTCGAATCCGGTGGTCACCGCGTACAGCGTGTCCCAGAAACTGAGTCTCAAGGCCGTGTACATACGTCAGCATGTACTGTTGCTGTCATGCCTGAGATCCCAGAAGCCGACCTACCAGAAATCAAAGCCGCAGATCTTAAGATCGATACCTTCCGTGCATCTGGCGCGGGTGGTCAGCACGTTAACACCACGGATTCTGCAATTCGTATTACTCACTTGCCAACAGGTACTGTGGTTGAGTGTCAGGATGAGCGTTCACAGCATAAGAACAAAGCGAAAGCGATGGCTGTGCTAGCAGCACGTATTGTGCAAGCAGAAGAAGCACGCCGCGCAGCTGAAGTTTCGGATGCTCGTCGTAACCTACTAGGTTCTGGTGACCGTAGTGACCGTATTCGTACTTACAACTACCCGCAAGGCCGCGTATCGGACCACCGTATCAACTTAACGCTCTACCGCTTGAACGAAGTGATGGAAGGTGATTTGGCAAGCCTTATCGACCCAGTACTTCAAGAGCACCAAGCTGATCAGCTCGCAGCGCTTGCAGAGAACAACTAATTCATGTCGTTAGATATGTCGATAGAAGCGGTGCTCAAACGAGCATCGCTTGTTCTTTCTGAGACCAGTAGCGAATCACCAAGCCTTGATGCCGCAGTGCTGCTTTGCCACGCGTTGGGTAAGCCTCGCAGCTATCTCATGACGTGGCCAGAGAAACCGCTGACCGAGTCAGAGCAAATTGCGTTCGAAGAGCTGTTGTCTCGAAGAACCAAAGGCGAGCCCATTGCCTATATCCTAGGGGAGCGAGAGTTCTGGTCCCTATCACTTAACGTTGCTCCAAGCACATTGATTCCAAGACCTGATACCGAACGCCTTGTTGAATTGGCATTGGATAAAGCGATGCAGATTGACGGAGACTTATTGGATTTAGGGACGGGAACCGGTGCAATCGCGTTGGCGTTAGCTTCCGAACTGCCAAAACGCCGCGTAAAAGGTGTTGATTACCAAGAGCATGCGGTGGAGTTGGCGACAGGTAATGCTAAGAAGCTTGATATTTCCAATGCAAGTTTTTCCCAAGGAAGCTGGTTTGAGCCGATTGATGCAGCTCACAAGTTCGCCATTATTGTCTCTAACCCCCCTTATATTGACGAAAATGACCCCCATCTTTCTCAAGGGGATGTTCGTTTTGAACCATCGTCAGCTTTGGTTGCAGAAAATAACGGCTTGGCCGATATAGAAACCATAAGTGCACAAGCACCCAGTTACTTGCTTGATGGTGGCTGGTTGTTGTTCGAACACGGGTTTGAACAAGGTGAGGCGGTTAGAAACATACTAGAAACGAACGGCTTTACTGAGGTCATCACAGAGAAAGACTACGCAAGCAATGATAGAGTGACACTTGGAAAGTGGCACCAATAATAACGAAAAGAAAGTAAGAGAGACGCCAACATGTATGAAGGATTAAAGCATTTTCACCTTTTGACGATAGCGATTTCTGTCGCCTTGTTAACTGTGCGATACGGGTTGCTCATGGCAAATTCACCAAAAGTGAACCTGCCATTTCTAAAGCGTTTCCCACACATTAATGACTCTCTTTTGTTGTTGTCAGGCTTTGGCTTGATTGCATACACAGGGTTTGTTCCTTTCACGGATGCAGCACCGTGGATGACGGAAAAGGTGACCTGCATACTGGCTTACTTTGCCTTGGCCTTTTTCACTATAAAGCTAGCAAAGAACAAATTATTAAGAACGTGTGCCTTCTTTGGCGCGCTGGGATGGCTGATGATGGCTGCGAAGATTGCCATGCTGAAAACGCCATTCCTTATGGGGTAAACCATGATTGAACTGTTTGATGAAGATTTTGATGCGATTGAGTTAGCAGAAGGTGCACTGATCTTAAACAAAGCAGTGGATCCAGAAACGGATCAGCATTGGGCCGAACTAGAATTGGCTAGGCTTGCAGAAGAAGCTGAGCAACAGCTGTTCCATGAAAGAAATGATAAGCAGCGACTCGACTCGCTACTAAGATTGTTTTACACCGAATGGCAATTTAAAGGTGACCACGACGAGTACTTCTCGTCGGATAACGCCTTCATTGATAAGGTGCTTGAGCGTCGAAAGGGTGTACCTGTTAGCCTAGGTTCTATCTTGCTCTACCTTGGTCACAAGCTTGGCTTGCCGCTGGAAGCGGTGACGTTCCCAACGCAATTTTTAGTCAAGGTTTGTTGGCCAAATGAAGCGCCGGTATACATCAATCCTTATGATGGTGAATACGTCAGTAAAAAGCGCCTGCAAGCTTGGCTAATTGGCCATGAAGGTCCTTTGGCAAAGCTAGAGGCTAAACACCTAGAAACGGTCGATAACCCAACGGTAATTGGTCGCTGGTTGGCGCTGCTTAAGAGCGCGCTATTGCGTGAAGAAAAGTATACGCTCGCGCTGCGTTGTACTGATCTTGCATTAACCTTTGTTCCAGACGATCCTTATGAAATCCGCGATCGTGGCTATATTTACCAACAGCTGGATTGCCATCAAATAGCGGCGAGCGATTTTCAGTACTTCATCGATCAATGTCCCGATGACCCAGCTATCGAATTATTGAAAACGCAGGTGTCAGCTATCAGCCGCACCCCTGTGACTCTTCACTAAACTCAGAGAATAACAACATGGAAATGAAAACTGTACACGTGGGTGATATCCCAGTCGCGAACGACAAGCCTTTTACGCTGTTCGCGGGTATGAACGTATTGGAATCACGCGATCTTGCGATGCAGATCTGTGAGCACTATGTGAAGGTTACTGAGAAACTTGGCATTCCTTACGTTTTCAAAGCGTCTTTCGATAAGGCGAACCGTAGCTCAGTTCATTCTTACCGAGGCCCAGGCTTGGAAGAAGGTATGAAAATCTTCCAAGAGCTAAAAGATACGTTTGGCGTGAAAATCATTACTGATGTTCATACCGAAGCGCAAGCACAGCCAGTGGCGGATGTAGTTGATGTTATTCAGCTACCAGCGTTCCTAGCTCGTCAGACTGATCTTGTTGAAGCGATGGCAAAAACGGGTGCGGTTATTAACGTTAAGAAGCCTCAGTTCATGAGCCCAGGTCAAGTTGGCAACATCGTTGATAAG